>JANOAI010000208.1:0-5219 GCA_031411055.1 Pirellulaceae bacterium | reverse complement strand
GGACAAAGCCATTTCGAAAGCTATCGGATCGATCACATCCGATGACTGCATAAACTGCTTCAACGCATGCGGCTACGGCCTACGTGATTCCTAAAGATGCTCTAGATCAGCCGAGACCGTTCCGGCGGGAGTCGTACCTGGCCAATTGGCGATCATGGGAACCAGACCACCACATTCAAACATTGTCCCCTTCATTCCTGACAGGTTGCGGCTGCCGATCGTCGAGAGTGGGTTTTGGCCTTTGCCCGTGCCGTTATCACCCATGAAAATGATCAACGTTTTTTCACGTAGCTTCATCGCCTCCAATTCAGCAACCAGTTTGCCGACAAGCTTATCCATATACAAAATGTTGTCGCCGAAAAGGTCCTTGCTGTCAGGCGGGCTATCTGGAGTCGGAACGATATCACCATGGACGTGGGACATGGAATAATAGAGGAAGAAAGGTTTGTCTTGGTGCTTCTTGATAAATCCGATCGCTTGTTCGTGCATAACATCCGGCATGTATTCTTTATTGCCGAGCTTCAATTCCTGACGATTAACGCGATACTGCTCAGGTTTGTCAGGCTTCTTATTGATATACACACCACTGCCATTGAAACGAAGATAGTCATCGAAACCGGCTTCGTCGGGTTCACCAGGGAGCTGCCCCCACTTACCGATGAACGACGCCATGTAGCCTGCGCTTTTGAACGTACGGCACAAACGGAGCTCTTCATTCGGCATCACCATGCACGCATCTTGATTGGTGGAGCCGTTTCGAAATGCATAGCGACCGGTCATGATCAAGGCCCGCGATGGCCCGCACAAAGCTGCGGTGAAACCTTGAGTGAAGCGAATACCCCCAGCGGCGAGCTTGTCGATATTCGGCGTTCGATAGTTATCTGAGCCGTAGCAGCCGACGTTACCGATCCCTAAATCATCGGCCAGAATGAAGATGACATTCGGCTTCGGAGATGACGCCAGACCAACGTGCGGAAGTATCAAGAAGGACCCGAAAATCGCTGCGATCAACATTGTTTTCATGGTTTGACAACTATATCCCATCAGTACGAACAAATACGGTTTCATGCGGAGCGATTCCACATCAAGAGGGGGTCTTAAAATTGTAACGGGCACGCTTCGCGCGCCGTCAGCCAGCCGAATCGGCCGGTTCTTCATGGCATTTTTAGCTGCGGCACCTGGAGTGCGTCTCTACTTTTGATATCAAAACAGCTTCAAAAGGGGGACGACTCACTTCTTCTTGCCTTGCAATTGATACTCTTCACGAGTGAGAAATCCGTCTTGGTTGATGTCCCATTTCAGGAAGCGTTCGTCGGCGGCTGCGGCATCTGACTGATGCGTCTTGTAATACTCTCTCGAAATCTTTCCAGCTTTTTCTTTGTCAAGGTTATCGAAGCGAGTGCCACGATCATCGGTTGCCGCACCGGTCGACGGCTTTTTCGTCGTCTTAGCATTCTCTTTCGCTTTCAGCTTCTCCGGAAGAGCCGCCGAACCGACCGGTGGCAAATGCTTCACAAGCGTCTCGAGTAATGCCTTGTGCTCGGGCTTACTCGCGAGACTGACAGTCTCGGTTGGATCGTTTTGTTCGTCGTACAATTCAGTCGCAACGATCGTTGGGCCGTTTCGGTCACGCCAGAATGTAGCGCGCCAGCGATCGTTGCGGACGCTATAGCCCATGACTTCGAGACCCGAAGCTGGATCCTTGCGATGGTATTGACTTATCGCGACTTCGGTCGAAGGAGCAGAAGGATTTTCAATAAACTTCTTTAAGCTTTTTCCATCGACCTTTTCAGGCTTGGGGAGCCCACAGAGATCGGCTAGCGTCGGGTAAACATCAAGGAACTCGACGGGTGCAGCGCAATGTCGCCCGGCCGTTGCTTGCTTTGGAACCGAGATCAGCAGCGGCACTCTCGTCGCGATTTCAAAATTCGTATGCTTGTGCCACAAACCGTGATCGCCAAGCTGCCAACCGTGATCGCCCCAAAGAACAATAATTGTATTGTTGGCTAAACCTTCTTTGTCGAGCGCATCGAGCAATCGACCAATCTGAGCGTCGGTGTAGCTGACGCAAGCATAGTATCCGTGCCGAAGTGTCTTCGCAAAGTCAGCCGGAATCGGGTTTTCCTTTGGCACGCCAGGGTAAGCGTGCAGTTCGCCATTGGTATGTCCAGCAAATTCGGGACAGTTCTCAGGAAGATGATCGATCGTCGGAACAGGGATCGTGTTGGGATCGTAAAGGTCCCAATATTTTTTGGGTGCGACAAAAGGCAGATGCGGCTTCAAGAAACCGACGGCGAGAAAGAATGGTTGGTTCTTGGCCTTGAGTGAGCCCAATCGCTTGACGGCTTCGGCAGCGGTCGCACCATCTGGCAATTGATCGTCTTCTTTAGGGCTTACTTCATAGGCTGGCCCCTTCTTCGGGCTCTTTCCATTCTTACGTTCGGGGCCATCACCTGCCGGACTGGAGAATTCTTCGACGTTTACATCGTGTTTCGTTACGATTTGCTTCGTCCAATCGACTTGATCGGTATCAACGGCGCGTCCTTTGGGATACCAATGCGGTTCGTTCCACGAACGACCATCTTCAAAGCCAGCATGATAGACTTTGCTCAAGGCTGACGTGTGATAGCCGTTGGCTTTAAAGAATTGCGGCATCGTTACGCAATCCGGTTGAGCGACTCGGAAATGTGTTTCTAGATCCCAGACCTTCGTCACGTCGGGACGCAGCCCGGTCATGATCGACGTTCGCGATGGGCTGCAAACCGCTTGTTGGCAGTAGGCCTTTTCGAAAACGGTACCGCGAGCTCCGAGCCGATCAAGGTTCGGCGTCTTCACGATTTTGTTGCCGTAGCAACCGAACTCGGGTCGCAAATCGTCGACGGCGATGAACAACACGTTTAGTTTATCAGCAGCTTGACTCGACATCATCGCAAGTGATGTCGCTGCAAAAAACAACAACGATCTAATTTTCATATACGTTCCATTTCTCCGTTTTGAGTGTATTGGCATAAATGTTTAAGTTTTAAATGTATGCTGAGCACAAGCCTGCCGTACTGCCCCAGCGGCGCCAAAGATAATCGCTAGGCTTACTGCCGATAGGGTACGAACTCGAAACTTCAGCTTCATAATTTGGCTGGTTCCAAACGCGGAACGAGCAAGTGAATAACAATCAATGCTATCAAATAGGCTGAGCCGGCGATCAGAAAGATAGGGACGTAGCTGCCAGTGCGTTGAAGGATTTCGCCCACAATCAGTGCGATAAACATACCACCGATGGAACCAGCCATACCACCGATCCCAACGACTGAGCCAACGGCCTGTTTTGGGAACATGTCGGACGTGAGAGTGAAGAGATTGGCAGACCAGCCTTGATGAGCGGCGGCGGCGATTGAAACGAGTCCGACAGCGATCCAGAGGTTGGTCGTTTGGGCTGCGAAAATGATCGGCACCACCGCCAATGCGCAAACGAGCATGGCTGTCTTTCGAGACGCATTCGACGTCCAACCAATTTTGAGGAAATGCGACGAAAGCCATCCACCGCCGATACTACCAATATCCGCAACGAGATAGATAACTACCAAGGGGAGCCCCATCGTTTTGAGATCGAGTCCATGATTCTTCTGAAGAAAATCAGGGACCCAGAAAAGGTAGAGCCACCAGATCGGGTCGGTGAGAAATTTACCGAGTGCGAACGCCCACGTTTGGCGATGTGGAAAGAGTCGGCTCCATGCAATGGTTTCTGTCGACTCAGGAGGATCGCTCTGGATATGTGCAAGCTCGGCTGCTGATACTCGCGGATGCTTTTCAGGGGATCGATAAAAAATCAACCAAAAGACGACCCATACAAATCCGATGAGTCCCGTCGAGATGAAGGCCCATTCCCAGCCCCAGGTCAATGTAATCCAAGGGACCAAAAGGGGCGTTACGAGGGCACCAATGTTTGTACCCGAGTTGAAAATTCCGGTCGCTAAGGCCCGTTCTCTTTTCGGAAACCACTCGGCGACGGTCTTGATTGAGGCGGGGAAATTCCCTGCCTCGCCTAAGCCAAGAATGACCCGTGCAATCGCGAACCCGGCCGTAGCGCCTCCTAATAGTACGATCGCAATGGCCGGTGGATCAATCGCAATCGTCGGTAACTTCGCCCACGGGAACCAATCCGCCATCGCGTGCGCCATCGCACCGAGACTCCAAATGATTACTGCTAATGCAAAGCCAAGTCGGACTCCGATGCGATCCATGACTCGACCGGCAAGCAAAAGACCGATCGCGTAAGCGGCTTGAAAGCTGAAGACGATCGCGGCATAGGCTCGTTCGTCGAAAACAAACTCTTTTTGAAGTGTTGGCTTTAAAATGCCAATTACTTGACGATCGATGTAATTGATCGCCGCTGCAAAAAAAAGCAACGCGCAGATCACCCATCGATAATGCGAAAACGATTTTGTAGTCATGAGCTAAACGAGAGGGAGAGGTTAATTCGTCGGCTATTTGATCCACAGCAACGGCTGAGTAATGCCAATGTTACGCTGCACTTCAGGGTCGGTGGGGTCGGCTTCTAGCTTTTGCCATAAATCGAGATACGATTTCTCGCCAAAAGCCATTCCGCCGAAAATCAAATTCGTTTGACGAGCTGGCCAGCCTTCCCAGGCTTGAACATCGGGCTTCAGCGTCCACTTCGATTTGTCAGCCAGGAACGGATAGAGGAACGCGACGGCTTTGCGAATGCCGCGCCCGTCAGGGAGTTCGAATGTCCAAAGATTATCGTCTGTCGTTGAAAGTACTTGGCACAGCGTCGTCATGTTGTCGAGCTGAAAAATGGAATAGCCGTAGGGTTTGGTTCGTTCCAATTCCAATGGAAAACCCCCGTCGGTTGCCATTTGCTTGCCAACGAAGACTTCTTTGAATTGTTTGCGACAGAGATCGAGTTTGGCTTGGTCTTGAATAAAATCGGCATAGACGGCCAACTGAAGATAAAAGGCGACGGCGTGGTTATTCTTCGCCTTGGCTTCATCTTCGCCGTTCTTGCTGGTCGTCATCCATTCGGCAAGCTCGCCAAACCACAGCCGGAGACCGGATGCTAATTCAGGCGGAAAGGCTTTCGATTTTTCCATCGCACGAACGGCGTATGGAACCTCGATCAAATGCAATGCGTCGATGATACCGATGCCGCGTCCGGGCGAGACACCAGGAATCGCTTGAGCAAAATTCAAGTTCGGATTCGG
>JANOAI010000207.1:0-1542 GCA_031411055.1 Pirellulaceae bacterium | reverse complement strand
GTCGCCAAAGAAGTTGCAGCGTAAGCTGCTGCCACTTGGAATCACTCCATGACTCGATGACTCGCATCGGGAATTGTGCAAACACGCTCCGAATCGCCTCGGGAATTGAAGCAAGATTGTCGGAAAGATGCGCTCGCAAATCACGCATCACCCAGTGTCGAGTGGCGTCTAGAATGCTGTTTCTCGTCGTGGGTTCCACGCCCGTTCGAAATCGGTCCAGGGCGTCACTTTGTGCGAACAGCCACTTTAATTCTGCATCGCCGCCCGTTTGGATTGGATGGCTCAACATATTGCGACGCAGATCGAATCGCGTTGTGGTTGAAGCGATTTTTTTCAAAGCCGACGGACCAAGATCACGCCGAAGAACTGCGACAATATCGCAATCCAGAATGCGACTACGAGCCATTTCTTCGCGGTATCGAGATTCTTGCCAATAGGGTTGAGACCCATAGGTTCGCAACCCCTCGAGAACGGCCTCATCGAACGGCAAATGTTCGAAGGCATGCAACGTGTTATGGTGAATAAAGACCGAAATTGGTCCTTGGGTCGGCAAGTAATGCTTGGCGTGTTCGAGCGCATGCCGAATAGAATCCAAGCGGGTTTCGTCCACGGATTCCGAAAAATGCTTCGCAATGTCGGTCGGCGCAATCACAAAAGTCGAAATTTCATTCGGAGCGGAATCGGAGTAGTGATAAACGAGGCGAGCGGCGGAAAGGGGGTGTTTTGGCTTTTCCGGCATGCCAAGTATGGCACAAACAACTTCCGGTTTATAGATCGACAAGGTTACAAAATCGCAAGACTTCGTCGATTGCCCTCCGTTTTGAAGCGGTTTAAGAAGAATCGGTTTCTGAATAACCATGCGCGATAGTAATACATTGGTTGGAACATGACATCCGATTGTTTTGGTTACCTCTTCCCTCGTGCGGGGAGAGGTCGCAAGTCTTGCGAGCGGGAGAGCGAATACGATCTGACCCACATTGGGACGCTCAAGCGACGGTTCGGGTTCAAAACGAAAAGCCACACGATTCAAGCTCTCCCACGGGGTCCTTGCGGCCAACCTAGGGTCAAATACGATCAGCGTGGCTCGCCTCAGAAACGCTGCAGGCGCCTCCGAGCCGTAGACAGTTTGAAATCATCCCAAAAAGATGTTTAACTGACGAACGGTAGATACTCGAGCATTTTCATTTTTCATATAGCCATTCGGAAAACGGGGTCAGGTACCAAAAGTGCAAAGCACCCGAAGGGCCGTTCCGGCTTTTGGTACCTGACCCCGTTTTCCAAGCCAACGTCGTTCATGAAAATGCTCTAGGTTATTCATTCCTTGAAAATTAGGCTCTTCCGCAGAATCTGTGGGTGGAGTCGTTTGCGAAATTCATGTTTACCTCTTAAAAAGCTCTGTTTTTGAGGATAAGTCCTACGTTTGAATCTCGATATCAGTTTCAATGAGGGAGCTCAGACGCAAGCAACGGTGGATTTTCTAAGGCATGGCTCCGTGTCCAATGGTATGGCTTGGGGGAGTTTTGAAAGAGCCTCTGGCAAGCC
>JANOAI010000206.1:0-1753 GCA_031411055.1 Pirellulaceae bacterium | reverse complement strand
CAAATCATAAGCAAGTCAATTTTGCAAAATTCTTCCGATAGATCGAAGGAATTGATTCCTTGACGCATCTAATTGGACAGGTGGCGGTAAACGGATTTGCCGACTTTTTAGAATTATGGATGTTCCTGTGTTTTATGGCCCAAAAGGCCTGGGAGAGTTTTTATGCCAAGCAAATTGATGTTCGGTTTGGCTGTTTCTGCCATAGTGGGTTTGGCTGCGACGAACGGTTTTGCTCAGAGTTGTGAATGTGGTTCAGCCAGTACTTCGTCGGTTTCTATGCCAGAGACGGCCAGCGGGTTGACTTATCAGCGCTATTCGTACCAACCGTCAGCCACGATTTCACCACAGACTTTTAGCGGGGTTATACAGAGGCAAACTTTCATCTCCTCTGCTCCAGCACTGACGCAGAATTATCGCCGTTTCTCGTACCAGCCAAGCATGTCGTCGAGGAGCTCGCAAAAGAGTCCTTGGGAATATTCAAAGGCTGACCCTCGCCGTCAAGCGAGCGAGCGTCGCACCAACAAGCCTTCCTAACCATCTCACAAGATCCTTTTCGACCGAAATCACAAAGATGAACTTGCCAATCGAACAATAAAATGGCAAGCCAGACTATCGTTCGAATTTTTTGACCATACGCGTTCTCAAGTGTGCAGACTCATCGTCGGAAAGACTCAGTGGCAAAGTTTGCGGATTGCCTCGATTGGAGACGTTTTCAAGAATTCGATCGAAGCCGTCGATCGCCAGATTCAGGTTGTCTTCGGCCCGTAGCCGCGACTCTTGAGCTTGTTGGTTGGCTTAGGAAGCCTGCACGAGAGCAAGCTTCGTTTGTCGGCCGCTCCAGAGCGAAACGACTGTGGCCGTGATCAATGAAGCTGCCACCAAGAGGGCCGATGCGGCCGGTGCCGGATTGCGTCGACACCATCGCCAAGCATGTTCCAACGAACTTGCCCGACGCGCGCGAATGGCTCGGCCGTCGAGATAGGCTCGCAGGTCCGACGCTAAATCGCCCGCCGAGGCACATCGATGTTTGGGATCAGAGTCGGTCGCCTTGGCCACGATCGTATCGAGGTCACGTGGGAA
This sequence comes from Pirellulaceae bacterium, assembly GCA_031411055.1. Taxonomy (GTDB): domain Bacteria; phylum Planctomycetota; class Planctomycetia; order Pirellulales; family Pirellulaceae; genus JAIYDQ01. The sequence goes on along the minus strand of JANOAI010000206.1, from coordinate 673 downwards.
TGAGCGATCGATCCAACGCAAGCGCGGGATCGATCGGGAAGCGAGTGGATTCGCGAGCAACCCGTTGCGAGTTTCATCGAAGGCGGGGCGAAGCGTGAGTAGCTCGAAGAGTGTGAGTCCCAAGCTGTATACGTCGCTTCGCGCATCCGATTGGCCGCGAAACTCCTCCGGTGCCATGGCAAACTGCCGGTCGATCCACTCGGAAGCCGCGTTGCTGGTTCCAACGGCCCGCATCCGGGTTGCCAAGTCCGAAATTTCTTCTTCGGTCGGCCCAAAGGTGGCATGGGAAAGGAATTGCGCCGCTTGAATTTTGGCGATGACGTTCAGGAGGTCTTCACGCGTCACAACGTCGAACGTCGCGCCGTACACTTCGGTAGACATCGCGATTGCCAATAACGCCGAGACAGGATTGGTAAAGTAGAAACGGGTTAAGAATCGATGAGAGGTCATTTTTCAGCTCCGCGAGACGCGTGGAAGGAAAGGGGACGAGTACGGAATCGCTAAAATCCAGAACGGATAGCCGTTCGACGAATCCACCGAACAGAGGGGAAATTTCGAAACTTCTTGCTGAACGTACCAAACAAGTTTCGATGCAAAAGGAATCCCGCTGGCTTGTCCAGCGGTTTGTTGGGCTTCTCGCTACACACGCAACTCAAACTGTCCCTTCTCTCGC
>JANOAI010000205.1:0-9240 GCA_031411055.1 Pirellulaceae bacterium | reverse complement strand
CACTCGCTTGCGCTTCGTGTTATCAATGAGATTATGCCTTCCGTAAAGATTTGGGACAGTCGAACTAGCGATATGTCTCGTCTAGCCATGGATGTCCTTCCGAAATCGACCTCGTTCCAATTCTACAAATCCGTTGAACGGCTAACGGAATCTGCTTGGCATCAGACAAAATCATATCGAAGCCAAGATCCAGCAAAAGCCGCTGGCTTGGACGATCGACTTCGGGAAACCATGCGAACAGAAATACTTTCGACGCAGTTATCCACTGGCAATCTTCCTGCATCGACTTGGTACGACGCAATTCCTCGGCAAATCCAACGCGTGTCACACCAACTACGATCGCAGCCAATGTTCGTTGATGATTCAAAATATCAATCGGCAGGTCTTGCCAAACGATTTTGAGCCCCCACTCATCGCCAATCACTCTACTTTGAAATTGCCAAATGGCTGTGAGTTCTCGGCTCAGATTGCGTCTGCCAAATGCCATTTGATTGGTTGGATCATTCATGCTTGAGGTCATCCTCATCCAGCTCAACAAAAATGGGTGTTTCTCCATCTGGCTCGTTCGAAATTGCGGGAGCCGAAGCGGATTGAGATTTCTCCGATTTCTTGGCAGCGGGTTTTTTCACCAACGCTGCTTTGGGCGCAGGCGAGGTTCCTTTAACAGGAATCGCCTGGCTCGTTGGAGCGTTTGTCGTGGTCTCTGCTAATCCAAGTTCGTCTAATCTCCTCAATAGTCGCGTCCGGGAAATTCCAAGTTGTCTCGCAACTTCGGCTCGATTGCGAGGATAAGCAGCCATCGCTTGCTGAATCATCCGACGCTCCACATCTTCAAGGACTTGGTCTAGCTGAATGCCCCCTACTGGCTCGGGCTTCATGACATGCGATCCGAAGGTTTGAATGGCAAGCGAAAAGTGCGATGGCTCGATCGTGGATTGAGCCGCTTTGACGAGTGCTTCTCGAAGATTATGAAGCATTTCTCGCAACTCGTCGGGCCAAGCGTAGCCCTCCAAACATCGAAGACTAGCCCCCGAAAGGTGCTTGCGATCCTTAACGGGAACGGCTACTTGTAAATCATCCAGAATCACAGTGGCTGTAGGAACAATATCTTCAATCCGTTGATGAAGCGGTACAAGTCGAATCGACATTACGTCGACCAAAGCTAATATCGTCCGCCAATCTATACTGTGTGGATGAAGCTGCCAAAGCGATTCGACACTTGTTGTCGCAATCACAATCAAGGAACCATGTCGGCGAATGAAGTTTGCGACTAGCGAATGCGATTCGGCCGGGAGCTGGTCGAGATTCTTTAACAGTAACGTCGGGGTGTCGGGGTGATCTGGATGGTGTTCGGCCGTTGAGGATCGCTCTTGTACGAGCTCCAGCATCTCCTGCATCAGACCGCGATCCATAAGCCGACATTCAATTGGCAGTACTTGGCTACTTGTGATGTTCCGATGAAGTCGTTTTGCTCGATGCTGAAGAATGGCTTGCGCTAATGTCGACTTGCCCGATCCGCGTGGCCCCGTGATACAAAACGAAATGGGGCTCTCGATGGCCGCTTTCGCCTGTCTTCTGGCCAGCCATGAGCTAGGACTGTTTCCAATCAGCGAATACAACCCTTCCAATTTCGGAAAGCTTTGCCTGGCTTGGGAAATCGCCGATTGAATTTCCGACGACGCGAGCCAGCTTTTTCGTGTCGCCAATTCACAAACGAGAGGATCCGAGTTGGTTAACCACCAGCATCCAATCGACCCATTTCCAAACTCCGAATCCAACGAAATCAAGAGCTTCACGGACCACTCCGCGCCAACACCTTCGGATGTTCCGATCGGAACCAAAGCCATCGTCGCCTGCCGCACGGCGGCCGGAAGTGACAACAGATTCGCAAAACGGTTTTGATCGACGTCGTTCGTCGAGGCATGACTCGAATCTAATCCAATAAGGCGTGCTTCGTCGACTTTCAAAATTTCCAACAAGGATTTGTTGACATACCGAACTCGATCCTTGCCATCCAAAATGTAAAATGGTTGCTTGGTATCATTGAACAGACGTGCGAGTTTCCGAGGGGCTAGCGTACGTAGCGCCTTCGAAATCGTCGTGTCTGATAGCTTGGCTGGTTCCAAATTCGATTTTGCATCAGATGGTTGCATCGCTCAAATCACCCCTAAGGTCCTATCCCGTCTGGCGTCGACCAGTAACCACCCCGTTTGTGATCGCAAGTCAATCGCGAACTCGCTTTGGAATCAATGACTCGGCCACGAGCTTGGACAGCGTGATCTAAATAGACAGTTTTACCCGCCACAAGCGTTTGAATCGGCCAACCGGTTAACGCAACACCATCCCATGGTGACCATTTGGTTTTGGTCCATTGGTCTTCATTGCGAATCGTCTTTTCGCGAAGCGGATCCACAACGACGAGATCGGCATCGTATCCGACCTCAATTCGGCCTTTACCAACGAGACCCCATATCCGCGCTGGTGCATCGCTCATCCAACTCGCAATCTGTTCCCAAGTACACAGCCCAAGATGTGCCTGATTCAGCATCAATGAAAAATAGTTCTCGACGGCTGGAAGGCCGCTTGGCGATTGCGGATACGGCTGCTGCTTTTCGCTGAGCGTATGAGGAGCATGATCCGTCGCGACGACTTGGATAGTGCCATCCGATAAAGCTTTCCACAATTCTTCATTGTCGTGTTTTGACTTGATCGATGGATTCATTTGGATGAGAGTGCCCAATCGTGCATAGTCATCGACGTTGAAAAACAAATGATGCGGGCAAACTTCGGCTGTAATGTACGGAGAACCGTCTCGGAGCAATGGAATCTCGTCGGCCGTACTCACATGCAAGACGTGAAATCGGTGTCGATGCCGCTTTGCGAGATCGATAGCTCGCTTCGTCGCGATGATCGCCGCTTGATAATCGCGAATCTTGGAATGATCGGCAATGGTGAGCTGATCTCCCAATCGTTGCTGGTTTGCACGGACCGTGGTTTCGTCTTCACAATGCGCACAAATTGGGAGTGTCGTCTCACCAAAAATACGTTCGAGAGCCTCTTGGTCGTCGACCAGCAGGTCCCCGGTACTGGAACCGATAAAAATTTTAATCCCAGGGATGTTCTGGGCTTGAGCTAACTCGACAACGTTGGCGACGCTTGCTCCGATGTAGAAGCCATAGTTGACAATCGATTTGCTGGCAGCCAACTGATATTTGTCTTCGAGGAGGGCTCGAGTGGTCGCGGCCGGTTTCGTATTCGGCATTTCCAAGAACGACGTCACGCCTCCCGCCGCGCAGGCTGCCGAGGCGGTTGCTAAGTCTTCTTTGTGTGTGAGTCCTGGCTCACGAAAATGGACCTGATCGTCGACAGCGCCAGGAAATACAAGCTTGCCGTCGGCTTCGATGACCTCATCGGCGGTCGTATGATGCGCGACATCCACCGACACGATTTTGCCATCTTCGACCAAGATATTGGTTTCTGCCCGTCCGGTTGGTAGGATCACAGTTCCACCGCGTATCAAAGTTGTTGCCATGTACCTATCGGGTCCTTTTCTATGTTCGCGCGCATTCGTTCTCAAGCCTATCTTTGCTTGACTCTGCTTTCCATTCTAACTCAGATACATTGTGATCGCCGAGAGGCCTTGGGACAAACCGAACTTGAACCAGGCTGGAGTCAAAGGGCAGAAAGGGCTCTTGCCGAGGGAAAAGGGGATGAAGCGTTGCGAATTGTTGATCAAGCGATAGCCGCTTCGCCTAACTCTCCATCGGTGTATCTCATACGCGGCATGGTCTGCTTTCGGCTCGGAAGAATAGAAGAATCACTACGCGATTTTGATAAGTCGATCGAAATTGCCCCAGCCTCGAAACCCGAGTGTTGGCAACGAGGCATCAGCCTTTACTACCTCGATCAGTTTGACGCTGGCCGGGAACAATTCGAAGTCCATCGTACCGTCAATCCCAACGATGTCGAAAATGCTTTTTGGCATTTTCTTTGTGTTGCCAAGAAAGATGGCGTCGAAGCCGCACAAGCTGCTTTGCTCCCCTGCGGCCGAGATTCTCGCGCACCACTCATGGAAGTGCTCGAATTGCTTCGAGGGAAAACGACTCCCGAATCGGTAATTGCTGCTGCCGAGTCAGCACAAGGCGGCCCGGTTGGAAAGTCGGTGGCGCGGTTTTACGGTCATCTCTACGTCGGGCTCTACTATGATGCATTGGGAAAACTCGATTTAGCAAAATCGCATCTTGAAAAGTCGACCGCTGAAAAGACCGGTGGCTACATGCGCGATGTAGCTGTTATTCATCTTCAAAAACTCTCGGAGAAACGCTGATGCTGAATCTTCCGAGTCGAACCGAAACAATTGGACGATTGCGCGCCATTCGCGACATTCCGGTGCTCATTTTGGGGGGCGGCATCAACGGAGCGGGATTGCTTCGCGAACTTGCAATCAATGGTGTCGATGCTGTGCTTATCGACAAAGGCGATTTCGCGAGCGGTGCCACATCCGCTTCATCGCGCATGATTCATGGTGGACTGCGATACCTTGAGAATGGCGAATTCCGTTTAGTGAATGAAGCTCTTCTGGAACGCGATCGTTTATTGGAAAACGCCCCCCATGCCGTCAAACCACTCCCGACGACGATTCCGATCGTGCGTCGCTGGTCGGGAATCTGGAACTCGGCTGGCAAGTTCTTTAATCTGGTATCCAAACCAGCCGAACGTGGCTCCATTATTATTCGAATCGGCCTAACGTTCTATGACTTCTTCACACGCCATCATCGTCGACTGCCGACACATATCTTTACAAACCGGAAGCGATCACTTGAACTCCGGCCCATGCTTCGAAACGACATCGTTTGTACCGCGACCTACTATGATGCTTGGATTGCAAGCCCTGAACGGCTCTGTTTGGAAGTCCTTGACGACGCGATGCAGTTTCGATCGGGCTCGGTGGCGGCAAATTATGTTGTCTTCCATCGATTGCTCGACGATGGGAGTGTCGAACTTCGCGACACGCAAACCAACGAGACGTTTGTGATACGACCGAAAATTGTGGTGAATGCCTGCGGCGCTTGGATCGATTCCGCCAACGGGCAATTCGGTCTTAAGAGCAACATGATTGGCGGCACCAAAGGATCCCACCTCGTTGTCGAACATGAAGCACTCTATCAAGCCACTCAAGGGCAACAACTCTTCTTTGAAAACCACGATGGTCGGATTTGTCTTTTTTTTCCACTGCACGGCAAAGTCTTAGCGGGAACAACCGATATACGGATACAGGATCCAAATGAAGCCGTCTGCGATGATGATGAAATTGATTACATCCTGCAATCCATTCGGATCGTTTTTCCCACCATTCAGATTTCCAAAGAACAAATCGTTTCAACCTTCTGTGGCGTTCGCCCTCTGCCAAGTTCTGACGCCGGTTCGACCGGTCAGATCAGTCGAGATCATCATTGCAAGATCACGCCACCCGAATCGCCAAAGCGACCATGGTCCATTTACTCGTTGATCGGTGGAAAGTGGACGTCTTTTCGTGCATTTTCCGAACAAGTCGCCGATCAAATTTTTGCGGAACTTCAAATCACGCGAAGCGCAAGTTCCGCTGAATTGAAGATCGGCGCAGCCCGCGTATCGTCGAGTGAGGAGACATCGGTTTCCTCGTCTGATGCTGGCAATCAAGACGAATCGCTTCCGATAACCGATGCTGAACTTTTTGAAAGATGGGCCAACGCCGCTCGGATCAAAGAGATCGCCACACGCGAGGCAGTCGTACACCTCGATGATTTTTGGCTTCGTCGAACTCCACTGGCACTTTTCGCCAGACTCGATCAAAGCACTTTTGATCGGATATCGCGCAGCCTTGCTAATCATCTCGGTTGGAACGAGCAGCGCTGGAACGATGAAATCTTGCGGACGCGAGACACGTTTGCAAAACACCGCATCCGTATTGGCTAACACTTTGTCGATGCAAAGTTACGACTGCCTAAATCCATGGCCCCTGAAGCGCTAGCCGATTTCTGATACCTCGAATTTTCGGACCGTAATTTCCGAGCAATGGGTAACCTCTTGTAACCTCGCCCGCTTGCGGGAGAGGTCGGACGCGGTAGCGGCCGGGAGAGGGTATTCCGATGCGCAACCGAAAATGCGGCCCTCTCCCGGGCCCGAGAGCCCGACCTCTCCCACGAAGACGTGGGCGAGGTAACTTTAAAGTAGGACGACCTCCCAACGCCTCAGGCTAACGAATTTTTGGACCGTAAACATTCGCTGGACAACCAAAAGAGTCAGCGTTGTGAATTGGGCGAATTGGAGTTGCCAGGACGCGGAGTATTTTGTGCTCGCTCCTCGGCGGCGATTTTTGCGAAGGCTGGAAGACGCAAGGTTCGCGAATTGCAACGCCGGAGCGTCGTGGCACATTAGCCACCGCTAAAATGGCGATCCCACCCGCATGGTGATGAACCGAGAAATGGTTTGAAAATTCGACACTTTATTTTGCTCAAAAGATTGAAAACAGGGGAAGCAAGCTTTATGCTCTCGATTCGGTCGGTAGGCACGATAGCAGGTCGGTGATTTCAGTGGTGTAGAAAAATGGCAGCAATGGATCAGGGATCAGGGATCAGGGATCAGGGATCAGGGCAGAGTTCGTGGCTCGTCCGGTTCTTCCAACGCATTCTTCAGAGAACAGCTTTCGTCACGAAAGATCGAAGAAAGCCAAGCATCGAAAGACTGAATTCACGATTGATGATGGCAGTCGATACGGTCCATCTCACTCCGAGCGAATCACTGGATGTACGGGTTTTAGATCCCCACACCGCATGTCCGGGGCTGAATGAAACTTCAGCCATGCCATTCGCTTCGCTGGCGCTAACCGTCACCCCCGACGACCCACGCTTTATCGGCCCAAGAATGGAACCAGCGCGAAGTCGAAACGACTCACTCATCTTTCGCAATCCAGATCGATTCATTACGACACCGACGCCCAACGTTCGACCAGCCCGAACTGACTGGCCAACGCAAGTCGACGGTTCTTTTCAGAATTTCCTTTTTGATTCACCGACGACTACGCCAAACCCAACTCCAACGCCTACTCCAACTCCAACGCCTACACCGACTCCAACGCCCACACCAACCCCAACACCGACATATCGAATTGGGAACTGGGGCTTCGTGGATTTGCATAACGATCCTCTCGACGCGCGAATGCGAGAGAATCAGGGCTTCGATATTTGGGTAGATTTGGTAGGGCCAACCGACGAAAGCAACGCTTTCCTCGAACCACAAATGTTGACTATCGAAGCCGACCTCGATTTCGACGGTTCCGTCGAAAGTGATGAGAGATTTGAAGAACTAGTTTACTTCAATAATCGATCGGGAACTGCATTTGAAGTGTTTGACGACGGCAAATGGTCCGTCGATCATGAGTGGACTGGATTCGACCTTAGGGAAATCGATGGTTTGCTCGTTCCTCAGAAAATCAATGACTTGCACGTTACCGTTACCTTCGGTAGCGACTCACAAACGAAAGTGATGGAAGTAGAAAATTTTGCACCGATACTTACCGGTACGCCGGTCGTCGAGATCGTGCCCGGTCCGTCCGGTTCCACGATGTCGACAGCGATTGTTAACGCTACCATTTTTGATGAAGGAATCAAGGATGCACATAGAGTGACGGTGACTTGGGGAGATGGTATTCAAACGATAACGTCTGTTTGGGAGATGGAGTGCGATCCACGGCAAGGAACGATTCAAGTAGCACGCCAGTTCGGTCCAAACGATGTTTTGTATCCAGTCACCATTCTCGTCGAAGACGATGATTCAGACACCGATACGCGTCAAATTCAGTTGTTGGATTTGAACATCAACGACGATGACGACAATTCAAATCTAAAGTACGACTTGAAAGATACAGGCGTTAGCGACGACGATTTGAAGCTCGTCAATTTGGATTCGTTAAAACGTCCAGGCATGGATCCCGGCACAGGCTACTTCAAGCTTCAATACGACCTTGCGTCGATCCGTCTTTGGACTTCCGCGTCGAAAACAACCTTCATTTATCAGACGGAATCGCCGATGACTCCGTCGGAACTCGGCCTTACCGGCATCACGACAATGGCCTATACCGGCCAATCGACTGCCTACGTGGAGGGTCTCGCTGGCTCGGGGTCTTACCTCGTCGTCAATTGGTATGAGAACGATCCACCTGACCTCTTCGAAACTTGTTATGAAAAGCATCATCTTGAAGGTGATTCGATTTTCGTCCGAGTCTGGGGCGTCGACATTGATACCGACAGCGACAATGACAGCGCCATCAACCTGCCGGAGACCGAAGAGGCCGAAGACATCATCGAAGATCAAGCCGGACACGGAAAAAGGATCTTCGTCCACGGCGAACCGGCCGAGATCGTTCTGGAAGTACCGACCCTTCCCATCGCACCCACGGAGAGGTATCGCTTGGAGTTAATCGTGGCCGCCGGTCTGAACTTATGGACCGACTCCGGCAAGACAACTCGATTGACAACGACGACGCTGGTGACCTCGACGATTCCGAGTAACGACGAGCTTGGCGAAAAGTACGTTTGGAATAAGGCGTGGTCTGGAGAGATGAAATTTTACATCGAAGGTTCTATCAAAAGCGAACCCGCCGCCCGCCGAGTCCAGTGGCGGCTCATCGACAACCAAGGAACCATCGTCGCCCCCGACGCCGTGAGGTTTATTGTGGCACCAATTGTACCCAAGCTCTACTCGCTTAGTTTCTTAAATACGGCGTTTACAATCACAAGCGATCCACATGCACCTCCGTTACCGAACATTCCAAATCCACCTCCCGTAACGCCGTCGGTTCGCTACGAAGGTAAACATTGGCTCGACGAAAATCTCGATGGGCAAATCGACATCCAAGCGAACGAGCGCGCTTGGCCAGTTGCATATGTGCGAAACTCATCTCCAAAATTAGAAATTGAGTTGAAGTTGAACACGAGTTCGTCCGCAGAGATCAGTATCCAAGGCTCTGGTAATGGGATTTACTTTAAATCGACTCGGAAACCAATCTCTGCGAATACGTTGTCTATAGAAATCGATTCTCATAACCTTGTCCCAACGATCGTCGACGAGTCGAGATTCCTGAATCAGGGCAATCGCACAAGGTTGACGTGATCGGTTGGCCAAGTATTTGCGTTATGGAGTAGAAGACAAGCCCCTGAGTTGGGGTTGTTTGGAAAATCCTCGTCTTCTGCTGGGAGCCAA
>JANOAI010000204.1:0-4912 GCA_031411055.1 Pirellulaceae bacterium | reverse complement strand
AAGCCACTCGCCAAAACAACGAGCGGCAAGGCAAAGAAAAGCCATCCAGATTTGGACCGCTTCTTCTTCCAGAGGGATGAATTCGTGGCGGTTTGAACAGCGACCGCTGACATAAGATTTTGGGGGGAAAGGACAGGCGGGGCGGGCTGAGCAACGAGGTGCATCACCAGCGAAGCTCTTCGAGTCTATCTCGATTTATCGGAAAAAGCAATGTTTCCACTCCACATTGTAATACACGGATGTTCCGCAAAGTCAGAAATAGCAAAGACTTCGGACGATTTTGCCTAACCGGAAGATAAGCGTGAAGTTGGGGTCAAAGTTGAGCCGATATCACTGTTTTAGCGATTAATCCGGAGAGGAGTCGACTATGACACAACAAAACGCGATCGTTGATAAAGTCGTTGCATGGCTGGACCGCTTCGGCCAAGCTCTCGACAATTGGGAATCCTGGTTGGTCCAGATTGAAGTAGCGTACCTCGCGGGTAATTTTGACCAACTCATTGAACTCGAAAGTGTCGGGCTGGTAATTCAGTCAGACCTCACGGATGCCCAGAAAGAACGAGCCGAACTACTCCAAGCTGCGGTTGCTGGTGGGGTTGCCGTTTCCAGTATCACCTCGTTGATTCGCCGCTTGGAACCTCAAATCCCTTTGCGAGCTAAATCGCAATTGCGCTTGCTAAATCAGCAGCTTCGACGAGCTCAACAAATGAGCGCGGCCCTTTGGGTGACGGGCTTTCAAGCAGCCGGATACACCACGGCGTTGCTTGACATCTTGGCAACAGGCAATGCTGATCGAGCAACCTACTCGCCTGGTGAACGGGAGGCGCTCGAGGGTGGTCACATTATGGATGCAGCGGCCTAATCTATGTCACTCTTTAGCGCGCTGCAAGTTTCATCGAATGCCTTACGAGTCAACCAACTTGGCTTGCAAGTCGTTAGCAACAATATTGCTAATGCCAATACTCCAGGCTACATACGCCAGGAACTCATTCAAAGCGCGGGGGGCGGTTACAAGGTTGGGAGTTCCATTGTCGGACAAGGGGTCCGCGCGGTCGGCGTCCAACAACGCGTCGATGAATTCCTGCTTCAAAGTCTTCGCGAAGTTCAAAGCAAGATTGCGGCTGGTGACGGAGTTAGCGAAATCAATAGTCGACTCGAATCCGCTATTTCGGAGCTCGGTGACAATGACATCTCGTCAGCCATGAGCCGTTTTTCGAATGCCATGCAAGATGTTGCCAATCAACCCGGCAGCGCAGCGATTCGTTCGCTCGCGGTTCAACGCGGCCAAGAACTAGCGGGAAGTCTGCGATCGCTTTCAAACGCAACGCGACAACTTACAGGCAACGCGAATAGTGAAGTAGGTGGGATCGCGAGTCAAATAAACAACTTGACATCGCATATCGCCGAGTTGAACAAACGCATTGTTGAAATCGAAGGTGGGAGTATAGCCACTTCCGACGCTGTCGGATTGCGCGATGATCGCATCAAAGCTCTCGACGAACTCTCGACGTTGGTTAACATAAACGCCATTGAGCAGGAGAGTGGGGCTGTCACCGTTATCGTTGGTGGTGACTACCTCGTTGCCGATGGGCTCAGCCGATCGGTTAGGACGGTAATCGGTTCGGGTGAAGACGATGGAAATTTTGTGGTGCAGATTGCTGATACCGAAGCAAAACTGGAAGTCACAGGCGGCAAGCTAAAAGGTCTGTATGATGCTCGCGACGGTACAGGAGGGGCATTTGTCAGTCGACTGGACGCCTTCGCAACCAATGTCATCAAGCAAGTCAATCGTATTCATTCGCAAGGACAAGGAACAAAGGGGTTGCTTGACGTCACTGGCGAAGCTGTGATTGGCAACCCACTCTTGGCGATCGAGCAGGCCGGTAGCGAGATCGACATCAACAATGGCAGCTTCGTAATTCAACTCGAAGATGCTTCCTCCGGTCAGAAGAAAACGTTTGATATTTTTATCAAGCAGCAAGGGCAATCTGACGACACGACCGTCAACGATCTCGTTCAACAGATCAACGCCGTATCCGGTCTGCAGGCTTCCGTTTCGGCAGACGGTCGATTTCAAATTCGAACCGCTTCGCCAGCCATTCGATTCTCCTTTAGCAAAGATACGTCTGGTGCCTTGTCGAGTTTAGGTTTGAATACCTTTTTCTCGGGCAACTCGGCTTCGACCATTGCTGTTCGCGGCGATATCGTCGCGGATCCGACTCGGTTGGCCATTAGTCTTGACGGCCCAGGCAATGGCAATCGTAATGCCGTGGCTTTAGCCGAGGCCTTCGATAAAGCCGACGAGTTGCTCGGCGGCCAATCGCTAAGCGAAAGTTACGAAAGCATGATCGCCAAGACGAGCCAAGAGATTAATTCTCAAAAGGGGATCAACGAAGGGCTTAAAAATTACTACCAAACACTGGAAGCCAAACATCTCGGACTGACCGGCGTCAGTCTCGATGAAGAAGGAATTCGTATGTTAGCCTACCAGCGCGCTTTTCAAGCGAGTAGTCGCGTGATTGCGACGACCAATGAACTCCTTCAAACTCTGGTTAATCTCGTTTAAGGAGTCGCTGAATGATAAGCTCCTTCTACCCGGTCGTTGCTGGCCGCATCAGTGATGGGTTGACGCGGAACCGAGCTCTGTATCAGATTCAATCGGACCAGGCGTCGCTCCAGAGTCTCCAAACGCAGCTCGCTACAGGACATAGATTCCAAAGTGTCAGCGAGTCGCCCGCCGCTGCAATTCGCGTGATGAATTTGCAGCGAGAGCAAGAATTCAAAGAACAAGCGATCGTCAACCTCAAGAGCGCACAAAGCTACCTGAACACAAGCGAATCGTCCCTAAGCGAGACCCATAATATTCTCAACGATATTAAGTCGATTGCGTTGGAAGGGGTTAGCAATACCGTCAGTGATACGGAACGAAACGCTTTGATTGCACAGCTCGATTCGCAACTCTCGCGTATCGTCTCGATTGGTAATCAGCGGAGCCGAGATCGGTTTCTCTTTGCGGGCGGCGAGGTTGGACAGCTGCCGATCAACAGTGTTGGGGAAGTCACGCGATTTTCCGGGAACGATCTTGATCTGCTTTCCATCGGTGATCGACAGAATTACATCACCCATAATGTTACTAGCCAAAAGGCATTGGGTGTGATCTCGACCGGGGTCCATGGTAGCGCTGATCTCAACCCGGCGGTATCGGCGAAGACACGGTTGGCTGATTTGAACCAAGGTTTTGGTGTCGGTATCGGTGCGATTCAGTTCTCAGATGGAGTCAATGAAGAGACGATTGATCTTTCGACGGCCGAAACGCTAGGCGATGTCGTGAATCGAATCAACCAAGTTACGCTGGATGGCCGACCATTACAGGCCCTACTCAGTTCTAATGGAATCACGATTCAGTTTGCCGATAGCTTGCCAGGGACTCTTCGTATCTCCGACGCTGCGTCGGGGAGAATCGGGAAAAATTTGGGGATCGTCACAACGGATCCGATTCCTTCGCTGCCCATCATCGGCGCCGACGTAAACCCTCTCGTGCGCACGACCAATCTCATCAGCGATTTAAATGGCGGCTTGGGATTAAATATCTCGGAAGGCCTCAAAATCGTCCAAGGGAGAAATACGTATACAGTCGACTTTACAGGTGCTACGACGGTCGAAGATTTGTTGAATGCCGTCAACAACTCTGGCGCGGCAGTCGTTGCTGATATCGCGCCTGACGGCCGTGGCTTCAGAATTCGTTCCGTCGAAAGTGGGTCCGACTTTTCGATTTCCGAGAATCTTGGAACGTTGGCAGCCCAGCTCGGATTGCGCACCTTTCATGGCCAAGTTCGCTTGGCCGAATTGAATCATGGCCAAGGGCTTGAACTTGCCGATGGCCCCGATTTGATTTTCTCCAGAAGTGATGGTACAGAGTTCAGCGTCGATATCAGTTCGGCTATCACGGTTCAAGATGCGGTCGACCTCATCAATAACCATCCTGACAACCAGGATTTGAACCTTCGAATCGTGGCCTCGTTTCAGACGCCGAATAATGGATTGACACTCAGCGCGTTGGTTCCTCCACTTCCCGTTCCGTTACCCGACCCGGCACCGCCGCCACCCGTTCCTATTACCGTTCGTTCGTCGGGCGGAAGTGCTGCCGCACAAGGCTTAGGCCTTTCGGCCATTGGGTCCAGTATTGGGAACGCCACCGAAACATCAGGCGCGTATGTCATCAATGGTCGCGATGTGAATCCATACGAAACGAAAGGAGTCTACAATTCGATTCTTCGCCTTCGGAATGCTATTCGCGATAAAAACGTTTCGGAAATCGGGCGCGCTTCGCAGATGGTCGATGAAGATATCGATCGCATTTCCTTAGCCCGTGGCGATCTTGGTATTCGCCAACAAAGAAATGATTCGTTAATTGAATCGAGCGAAGACACAGTCATTGAACTTAAAAGTAAAGAATCAGACGAACGCGACGTCAATGTTGCAGAAACCATTTCCCAGTTGACGGCACGGCAGGCTGCCTATGAAGCCAACCTTCGTTTACTTGCACAGGTTAGCCGGTCAACAATCTTCGACTATATCTAAATAGCCGTGCGGAATTGTGAAGCCTGAAAAAGCTAACAAGTCTGTCAAAATTCGTCGTAACCTCTTCCGAAAGAGCATGTGTTCTCCAAAATTTCCGCGTGATTAGCGAGAAATGTCTGTTTGTCGCAGATTACAGGCCGACGCTTACACTATTTCATTCTCATTTACAGGTTAAATAAGAATGATGGGATAGGTGACTTCGACTAGATAATCGCAGGGCAATCGCACAAGGTTGACGTGATCGGTTGGCCAAGTATTTGCGTTATGGAGTAGAAGACAAGCCCCTGAGTTGGGGTTGTTTGGAAAATCCTCGTCTTCTGCTGGGAGCCAA
>JANOAI010000203.1:0-39299 GCA_031411055.1 Pirellulaceae bacterium | reverse complement strand
GCCGTCCGGTGTTTTGCGAGAAAATGTTGAGGAACCGGACGGCTTGCGCCGTTCCGCTACAAAGTTTTTTCCTTAAGTCCACGCCATTCCACCCTATGCCGGTGGCGAAGCCATCGGGATACGAAGCAAAGCAACTGCGTTTTTGAGCGCATCTTCTTCCCGTGTCGCAAAAACTCCGGCTACTTGCCCGAACTCCGCTCTGGCCACGCGTTACGAATACGTACCACTCTCGGACGACAGACGATCGAGCTGCGATTGCAATCGCTCGCGCAACGTGACCATCACCGGATCTTCTTCACCGCGTGGCCCGCGTTCCAGCGGCACCTCAATCGCTTCACCCACCTCCACGATGACATGCAACGGTCGATGAACACGTGAACGATCCGTAAGATCCTCTTCCAGTCGTTCTACCGTCTCCAGAATGCGCGTCGGTGTCGTCGGATGCATCAAGTAGTCGGGAGGATAGGCCGAAATCTGCTGCGAAAGATAGATATCCGATAGCTGCTTCCAACGACGCTCGCGTTCTACGGCTGAGACCTGGCCAGTGGTCATTTCCGGCAAGATCTTCATGCGCAAAGCCTTAATGCGTGGCACTACGGCCCCCGTTTGTTTCTTCCCTAGCCATTCTGTTTCCAAAGGTTCGAGCAAATGATCGATCAGCTTTTGCTGACGCTCTGCGATGGTCCCGTCATGGCCATGCCCGATGACTTCCATTTCCTTCAATCCCAGTAGAGCCAAAACGGCTCGCTGCAGTCGTCTCAGCAAATCATGATCTTCCGAGAATCGCCAAGTAAGTCGATCTTCGATGGTAGCTAACACAGGTTCGACGGACTTGGCCAAATTCCCGTGAAACACATACTTGATCGCGACTGGATGGATGACCACTTTCGCATTCGGGTTTTCTTTTGCGCGTTTCTTGGCCGCCGTTCTTGCAAGAAACGAGACGCCATCCAGCAGCGGTTGGAGAATGTCGTTCGTTCGAAAAACGGCCCCTTCTGGAAAGATGACCAACGGTCTCTCTCCGGACGCCAAGATATCGACCGCCATATCTAACGATTGGCGGTCGACCCCTTCGCGGTAGATGCTAAAGGCACCAATCGTTCGCAATGCCCATCGCACCCATTTGGACTGTTCAAACAAGTGCCAACTGGCCATGGCATAAAAAAGGACGTCCGCTTGTTTGGCCACCCACGCCATGACCATGGGGTCTGCATAGCGACAGTGATTGGGCGCCAACAAAACGCTATGCCCTTGCCGTAAAGATTCTCGAAAATGATCAACGCCACGGAGTTCATGCGACTCAATCCCTTCATATTTCTTCAGATAGCGATCGACAATCCTTAGCTTCTGAATCAAACGCGGTAAAAACGTCCCCCGATTCGGCGGCACAAACACATACGGCTTTTCAATAATGATCGATTGCATTGCTAAATAATACTCGGTTGAAGACAAGTCTATTTTCGTTGGCCGAAAAAAACAAAATACGGTGGGCGAAACCACGGCATCCCCGGAACACTTGTTCTCCCGGTTTCAAACGATTTGGGCTCAAATTTTCGTAAAAGATACGGTAGATGATCCGAACAAGGATGCACGTTGTCGATGTCGAACCAAATTGGCCAAAAATGGCGTGTCCAAAAAGGCTGAGCATACCTAGAGCCTGAAGACGGGAACTTTCTCGCGACGTAAAAATCGACAATCCCGATCGTGCCGCCCGGCTTCAACATTTGACTGGCTTGGTCGATCGTCGCGAACCAATCCGGAGTCATCGATAGCGAGTAAGAAATAGTCACAATGTCGACTTGGCAATCGGGTTGATATTGGGAGGTATCCTTTCGAATGACCTGGCAGTTTTTCCATTTTCCGTGATCAATTCTAAGCCGAGTTCGACCAAGGAGTGGTTCGCAGAGATCGACTAGGATTATCTCGTCGCATTCGCGGGCAGTCTCAGGTACTAAATCCAAAAGGTAGCCTGTTCCACATCCGAGATCGCACCATCGGCTTCCAGCTTTAAAAGGCAAACCAGAGACTAACGTCTGGCGCCCCCGAAGAAAGGTCTTCCGAAATGCATCGTAGTCGGAGGCTTGATAGCCGTAAAAGCTTTCCAATCGTTCGGCATGGGTCGCACCTTGAATCGGCTTAGCAATAAACTTAATGAGCAATTTCCAATTCGACCAGAAACTCATGGTAGAACCGCTATTCCGAGAAAACCATAGGCTGTCACCCGTTCACTGCATCGAATCTGTTTAGCTTTATTGTGATCAAATGCCAGCAACTCACCAAGTCGCTGTTGGCCGTTACGTTCGACCACCACATTGTCGATGAAATCGGTTTGCAGCCCTAGGCTACGCCACAAAATGCGAGCCTGAGGAGTCGCACGATCGACAATAGCCTGCCACTCCTCGGCTAACATGGGTAAGCGTTTTCCGGTCAGCCAGTCCATGTGATCGAGTAGCACGAATCTCGAATAGTACTTCGGAGTCTTTTGAAGGAACTGAGTTATGCTAGCCGTATGGCTTTCGAGACGATCCAGCCGCGATCGAAGAATCGGCAAAGAGGCTTCGTTAAGGTAACGCGGGCAGCAGTCCACCGTAAATCGACCAGTTAAATAGACTCGCCAAAAGTAGTTCTCGCGGATTGGTAAATGATAGATGACTCGTTCGGCTTGTCGCTGAAGATAACTCTGAATGTTGGGCTCGAATCGCAATAGCTGATGACGTTGCTGCGGTGGAATTCCGGTAAGCGAAAGAAACACATCCTTTCGAAGCGCCCATCCCAGCCATGGCCCCCAAAAGCGATCTTTCAGCTCTCGCTCGTAGACTTCAATCTGCTCAGGGATACTCTGAGCGTTGAGCAACGCATCGATGGCTGGCCGTACACCAAGTACCCTATCGATGTAAAAAGAAAACCACCGCGCTAGATAACCTGAAGTTGTCCGAAAGTAAAAAGGGAGCCGACCATCAAACAATCCTATCGAACGATCCCAGTAAGCTCGAAAGCGATGGTCGAGTATTGGACGCAAAGCATCGCCATAAATCTCTCGAATCCGCGGGTGATGCCCGTCACCGAAAATCTGAAAGAGGTCATGCCAACCAAGGCTCTGAATTGCCGATCGCTTCAGTTCCAGCAGCGCATTTTGTCGATAATTGAGATCCACCGCGTCGATACGACGAGGGCCTTCCAGAAGATAGTCCAGTGTATTGCAACCAGCGGATGTGATGGTGAGAAGCTGATCTTCCGAATTTAGCTCCAGTCCCGAAAGGTCTGCTTCGGGATCCTCCCAGCAACTTGCGTAGACCAAATAGTTCTCGTGAACGTATTGAAATAATCGTTGCCCAGCCCAATCAAGCATTATCGCCGGCGTCCTTCGGGTGAAGCGAAGTAGGCGTCGAACCGCCATCCGACGAATTTTTCAATGGCATACGTAAAGGGCTGTAGCTTGGCCCGCGCCACATGCGGAGGTAGTGCCACACGAGCGAATCGCGCGTGCTTTGCTCACCGCCTCCTAAACTCGGCAAGTACAACCACGGAATATTTGGCCGTTGATGGTGTATAAGATGCCAATTGTGATGCATCCAAATCCAATCAATCCAGCCGATAAATCGGAGATTTCGGGCTCCATTCTGGACATCACGTTGCGTATCAAAATGATGGACGTACTGCATCGCCGACCAAGCAAATCCAAATCCAAAATAGACAATGGCATACTTCCAAAGAGGGATGCCCAACAAAAGGACGATTGTCGTATGAAGCACGATGGCCGCAACCGCTTCAAGCTGGATGAGCCAGAAATAGCGAGGGTTCAATGCATCCATAAACGCGGCACTCGGGCGATCGAACTCAAAGAAACGACGCTTGAACGCAAAGGGTGCGATTAAGACGGCAAAGTTCGATAGAACTACCAACCACCAATAGAAGCCGGTGATGATTCCATACAGTATCAATTTCCGCCACCACGCCTGATCATCTTCAAAATAAAGGTCGAAAGCTTCCTCGTCTGTCCGGTTCCGCCGATGGTGCCCCAAATGTCCCTGACGGATCAAATGGTACGGTGCAGGGAACAGCAGGGCCATCGAGACCCCCAAAGTATCGTTCACGATTCGATGAGGATGAAGCATACCGTGTTCAGCCTCATGAATACTCGAATAGATGGAGTTTCCAACAATGGCCATCGCAATCGTCAATGAAATGACCTGCCACCAACGATCCGAAACAGATGTAAAGTAGACGATCGAAGCAAACGCCCCGATTTGCAATATCAGGATGAGTACATTGAGGAGGGCTGGAATACGATATACTTTGTCGCTCATAGACTTGATTTTACAGATTGTTACCCAACGCGGTGGAGCGACGCGATTTAATGCCGGATACGAAGCGGATCGAGATTCCCGACTTAGGGTCGGTGCCGTTGTTTCCCGAATCTTGGTATCGCTTTGGAAGCATTCAAGATTTCAATCGGGGGCTTGCAAGCAAGGAGATGCTCGGCTGTTCTCTGGTTGGATTCAAGTCGGAATCAGGGCAATTCTCGATCATGGATGGTCGTTGCAGCCACATGCATTCCGTTCTTGGACTCGGTAAGGTTGTCGGCGAAACGATTCAATGCCCGTTTCATCATTGGCGGTACGGAATTGATGGAAAGTGCGTTTCGATCCCGTGTGGAACGGAGATCCCAGTTCTGGCTCGCCAAACGGCCTATCCAACCCAGGTTCGACATGGACAAGTCTACTTTTATTATGGGAAAAAGCCCCTTTTCGATCTCCCCTTTTATGACCAGGAAGATGCGGACCAGCTAACTCCCAGCCACGTCTTTAAGATGGAGCTTGAAGCCCCATGGTATATGATTTCGATCAACTCGGTCGATCTCCAGCACTTCAAAATCGCCCACGATCGACGATTGCTCGACACAGGGACGATTCATCAAGACGGACTGTTGAAACACCAAGCCAGCTATCGATTTCAGATCGAGGGAAACGCTTGGACTGATAAACTGACGCGACTCGCTGGTGGAGACAAGGTTGATCTTTGCATTACGGAATGGTCTGGAAATGTCGTTTTAGCGCATGCTCGACTCCGGCGTGCCGAAACATTTGGTATGCTTTTCTTGGAGCCTCGCGATCTCAATAGGACCTGCGTGCACGCCATGGTGTTTTGCCGAATGAGTCCCAGTTGGTTTGGGAAGCGATTCCTCGATCCCATACGTACTCGCATACGTGCGATACTGATACGGAAATTTCTACAAGCCGATGTTCCTCGAATGAAAGGCAGTCATGTTCGTCCTCAAACGCTTATTTCAGAAGACCAACGTGTCGTCGATTATCTACGGCAACTATGCCGATTGTCGAACGGTGGTATCGCTTAGTCGTTCCCTCATCGCCATTGTCGTCGCTTTGATCGCGATCAACAGTTCGAGCATTGCGATAGAAGAAGAGTCGCCGATTCACAATGAGCTTCGGCAGCTTCGCGACAAAGTTTTTGCCGCCTATGAATCACGCAATATTGATGCCTTGTTCGAGCATGTGCATCCCCAAGTAGTCGCAACCTGGCAGAATAGCACTCGCGCCAGAGGACATGCCGAAGTAAGAAACTTCATCGATGAGATGCTGAGCGGAAAACAACCGGTAGTAAAAGATGTTAAGAGCACGCTAACCGTGGATGGCATGTCCGTCCTTCACGGTGAATCAACAGCCATCGCCTGTGGCGATATCCTTGACAAGTTCACTTTATCGAGCGGTACTTCCTTCGATTTGAATAGCAAATGGACCGCCTCCGTTGTGAAGATCGATGGTCGTTGGCAAATCGCCAGTTTTCATGTGTCAAGCAATCTCTTCGAAAATCCTATTCTCAACGCCGCAAAATCGTGGCTGATCACCCTCGCAAGTATTGGAGGCGTAATCGGCCTCTTTCTTGGTTTGTTAATCGGTAGAAAATGTTGCCGACCGAAAACTGCCTAGATCGCTTCATTCCTTTCAAGCATTATTGAGGGCATGGATGAAACAAGCGACGCTGCATGACCGCGATTCCTTCATAAAGGAGTGCGACTGCATTCTTAAGATACTCGACATGGAAACTGACGAGTATCAATCGCTCGTGTCAGCCATCGAATTCCTGGGAACGGAATCGTTGGACGATGTTACTCCAGACGATTTCAAACGGATTGTACGACGCGAGTCCAACCAGAAGGGAGTGGAATTCGCTACCTGCTTGGTTTACGCCTATTGGCTTAGCACTCCCAAAACACGTTGGTTAGTAAGAAATTTCGCGGAATCGCGGATACACAACCAATTGCCCGTAAGAACGACCAGTATTCATCCACCAGAAATCGTTTACATCGTTCCGGGAGCCTTGTACAAGGAGTATCCGGCCACGGGCGCTGATGGCCAGATACTCATTGATCTATTTTCCAAGCTCGGAATTCAAACGCAACGCGTGCCGCTGAAAAGCGATGGACGCTTGATTGAAAACACGCGAATACTTCACGACTTTTTTCGAACCCAACGGTGTCGAAATGCAATCCTCGTTTCGTTGAGCAAAGGAAGTTCCGATCTGAAATTTGCGATGCGTGACTCCCCAGCACTTTTGGATTCTATCTCTTTGTGGGTCAACATCGCGGGAACGCTTTCGGGAACTCCGCTCATTCAATGGGTTCGCGACCGGCCAGTGGTTGATTGGATCAATCGCCTGAGTTTTCGATTGCGAGGTCGCGACTACCGGTTCTTTACGGAATTGCAACGGTTAGAAGGGGGCCAGCTCGACTTTCCGCTCTCACTCCCGAATCATCTCCAAGCAATTCATATCACGGCCGTCCCTTTACGGCGCCATGCTCGAACGCGTTATGCAAAATACAGTCATCATTGTTTTTCGAAATGGGGGCCAAATGATGGAGCGTTGATGCTGGAAGATCTGATTGGCTTGCCCGGCGACATTCTGCCAATCTGGGGAGCCGATCACTATTGCGGGCCGCGGTGGGACTTTCAAGCGTTGACGAATGTTATACTGCGGTACTGGGAAGAACATGTCGTTCATGATTAAAGGAAGGCAGTTATCTGCATGATTAGTTCAATCCAACCAAAGCTGCGTATTGCGTTGATTTCACCAAAGGGACCACTGTATCGACATCGCGGTGGAATCTTCGGAAAATCCCTTCGCTACAAACCATTGACGCTTCCTACTTTAGCCTCTCTGGTCCCACCCAGTCTTGATGCCGAAATCCTCTGCATCGATGAAGGCATTCAAGACGTCGACGCCAATCTCGACGTCGATTTGGTTGGTATAACGGTGATCACCGGAACGGCCGTTCGCGCCTACGAACTTGCGAAAACGTTTCGCGATCGCGGCGTTACAGTCGTTCTGGGTGGACCGCACGTAACCTTAATTCCCGAGGATGCTCAGCCTCATGCGGATAGTATTGTTGTCGGATATGCCGAAGATGAATGGCCTCGATTGCTTCAGGACTACGTTGTTGGAGAACTCAAACCACGGTATGTCCAATCACCATCTCTCAGTTTGGCGAATCGACCGTTGCCTAATCGTGCTGTTTTGCCCAGTTCAAAGTATCTGACATCAAACGTCTTTGAAGCCACACGTGGTTGTGTTCACAATTGCGAGTTTTGTGTCGTTCCCGCCGCCTGGGGACGTCGTCCTTTGCAGAAACCTGTTGACTTAGTTGTCGAAGATATTCGTCGCCAGCGAGCACGGCATGCGATCTTCATCGATCTCAATCTAATCGCGCATAAAGACTACGCAGCCAAGCTATTTGAAGCACTTATTCCCCTTAAAATCCAATGGTTCGGTCTAGCCACCACGCTCCTCTGCGACGATCTCCCTTTGCTGGATCTAGCCGCCCGCAGTGGGTGCCGAGGCTTGCTCATGGGCCTTGAATCAATTTCATCCATCAATCTTCGAAACAGCCATAAGGCGTTCAATGCTCCGGAGAACTATTACGATCTTGTTGCGAAACTCCATGCGAGGCGAATCGCTTTGCAGGGATGTTTTGTTTTTGGCCTCGATGATGATACGCCTGACGTGTTCTTGAAAACCGCGCGCTTTGCCGTCGAAGCCAAGATCGATCTGCCTCGGTTCGCCATTGTGACTCCGTTTCCTGGAACGGCCCTGTATCATCGTTTGGAATCGGAGGGTCGAATTTTCACGAAGAACTGGGAACTCTATGACGGACAGCACGTTGTCTTTCAACCGTCGCAATTAAGCGTTGACCAGCTCGTGCGTGGAACCGAGCAGGCTTGGAAGTATACGTACAGTTTTCGCAACATAGTTACACGTTTGCGTCATACGGCTGCGCCCTGGCATGTGGCTTTGACCACCAATCTTGGCTATCGTTGTTACGCATATCGACTTCATCGATTCTACCACTGCGATACTTGGATGAATCCGGCACACGCTCTCTTTCCACCGAAAGAGACCAGCCGTACCGAACTGGAATCGGTATCGTGATCGCAGCTCCCAATCATTCCGCGGGGCCATCGCGAAGTTTGTCGGCGTCACGCGGTCGTAACGATTTTCATGTTACGATCGTTCATCCCTGCGTTGGTCGTCGGCTGGGAATGAAGCGTTATATGCGGACTTGGCAGATGGAACCCCTCCCTGCCGCCATGCTGGCCGCTCTTCTTCCGAAGGATGTCGATCGACGTTTTTATGATGATCGGATGGAATCGATCGATTTCGACGAGCCAACCGATCTCGTCATGATTAGCGTCGAAACATACACCGCCAAGCGGGCCTATCAGATTGCAAGCGAGTATCGCCATCGCGGCATTCCGGTGGTCATGGGTGGTTTCCATGCGACCTTGTGCCCCGACGAAGTGACCGAATATTGCGAATCGCTGGTTATCGGGGAAGCAGAAGGGATTATTCCGCAACTGATCGCCGATTATCGAAATGGTACGCCGCAAGCCATCTACCGAGCCAGCGAGCGTCCTGTTGTTCTGAACACGGTACCCGATCGAATGATTTTTACTGGCAAGAAATACTTACCGATCAAACTCATCGAATTCTCGCGAGGCTGCCGCTTCAAGTGCGATTTTTGTGCGATTCAAAGCTATTTTGATTCGACCCATCGGCATCGCAACATCGAACAAGTCATCGATGAGGTCTGTCGCGTCGCCGATCGTTCCCAATTGATCTTCTTTATCGATGACAATTTGACGAGTTCTCTGGATGAAGCCAAGGAACTCATGCGAGCCTTGATTCCTCATCGCCTGCGTTGGGTAAGCCAATCTGCAATCAATGTTGCCTTCGATGACGAAGCACTTGATCTTATGCGGCGAAGCGGCTGCCAAGGTATTTTGATTGGGCTTGAGTCGCTATCGGGCGACTCGCTAAAAGCCATGAACAAGAGTTTCAATATGATGCGCGGTGGGCCCGGACAAGCGATTGCCAATCTGCGAAAGTATGGCTTACGAGTCTATGGAACCTTTGTCTTTGGCTATGACGCCGACACGCCAGCTACGTTTGATGAAGCGTTAAAGTTTGCCAACCAAGAAGGACTATTCATCGCGGCGTTTAATCACATTACGCCGTTTCCAGGAACGCCGCTCTACGATCGACTTCGAGAGGAAGGTCGGATGCTCTATGACCCATGGTGGCTCGACGATCGTTATCGCTACAGCATGATTCCATTCCTTCCAAAGAATTTCCCCCCCGAGGAACTTCAAAAGCGATGCTCTGCGGCTCGAAAAAAATTTTACTCCTGGGCTAGTATTGCAAGTCGTTCGTTTCACCGCGTCAACTACTACGATCCATGGATGTGGATGAATTTCTGGGCGATCAATGCTATGCATCACTGGGACACTGAAGGCCGCAACGGACTCCCCCTTGGCGACGAGGCTTTCGTAGGTAACATCGCCAAAGCCGAGGGACGTTGCGTTGGGTAGGTTTCGATTCGAGCTCGCTCAACCCGAGGACGATTTGCAGCTTCAGCAACTCCTCGCTCGAATTTCAATGCCTGGCAAGGTTAGCCTTCGGTTTCAGAGACCCGCCGGTTTTTTTGAAGCGGCGGCGATAGAGGGTTCGAATCACCAAACGATTGTCTGCCGAGACGAGTCCTCTGGTTTAATCATTGGCTTGGGGAGTCGGTCGATACGCAAGCGTTTTGTTAATGGTCAGCTCAAGTCCATCGGCTATCTCAGTAGCCTGCGATTGGACGAAAACTATCGTAGTCTTGGACTCGTCGCACGTGGCTTCCGGTTCTTCCGCGAGCTCGATTTAGATGGAAAAGCCGATTTCTACATAACTACGATCGTAGACAGTAATAAGGTTGCCGAACGAACCCTGCTGCGAGAGAGAGCAGGATTGCCGATCTATCACAAGATCGGGCGACTCAAAACTTACGCTCTATCAACGCGACGATTAAGACGGCTGATTTGTTTAGGATGGGAGATAAGAAATTGCACTCAGTCCGATCTTCCTGTATTAGTGGACTTCGTTCAATCAATGGGTTTGGAACAAGAACTGCTCCCCTATTGTTCGATTACCGATTTTCTGACTTCGGACGGAACATTTCGCGATTTGCGGTTGAGCGACATTTTTCTGGCATTCCGCAACGGTATCCTGACGGGAGTCTTCGGGGCTTGGGATCAATCGCGTTTCAAACAAACGATTGTTCATAGTTACCCAAGTTGGTTGAAATGCGTCCGTCCGGTGCTGAACGGTTGGTCAAACATTCGTGGCGATCCCGATTTACCTAACGAGGGGAACGTACTCCATTCCGTGTGCGGATGTCTTACGGTGGTGCGAGATGGCGATCCGAACTGTTTTCAAGCTCTTTTAGCAGCCTATGCTAACCAACATGCAAGAAAGCCAAAACGCCTTCTCGTTGGAATCGATGAACGCTCCCGGTTGGGATCGGCTGTTCGAAACCACAGTCATACTTATGATACGGGCGTCTACTTGGTAAGCTGGAATCCCGATCAACTTCCGTCGATTCGTCACGATCGTCCCTTTTATCTCGAACTAGGTTGTTTATAGCATGAAGACCCAGATGAATACTCGTCGACGAGTCACTGGGAAGATCGAACGGGTCGAAGATTTATCCGATCGTGATTATCAAACAATGTTTGCTTTGATGCAGCGCTACTATTTGGACCTGCATCAATCTGATTTCGAGCGAGATTTAGGAGAAAAGCAATGGGTCATTGCGATCCGTGATTCAGGAAATACTATATGTGGGTTCTCAACCCAAGTGCTGTGGACCGTACCCAATTTCCCCGGTACGCAGATATTATTCTCAGGCGATACTGTGGTTGATCAATCCTATCGCTTCAGTTCGCTCCTCGCTGGACTATGGGGACAACTTGCACTTTCTTTGATGGATCAGCATGCCGAGCAATCTCTCTACTGGTTTCTCATTTCCAAAGGTTACAAAACCTATCGATACCTGCCGCTGTTCTTTCACGAGTTTTACCCGCGGCGAGATATGGAAACGCCCAAGAACATTTGCTTGCTCATCGAATGTCTTGGCCAATGGCGATTCAAGGAACGATTCTGCGCACCACGCGGAATTGTTCGAGCAACACCCGATGCTTGCAAGTTGCGACCCGAAGTCGCACCAGTTCATTTACATAGACTTCAAGATCCGGACGTTCAATTTTTTGTGGATGCGAACCCGAATCATGCGCAAGGCGATGAACTGTGTTGTCTGGCTCCGCTTACACGCGCCAACTTTACGTCTGCCGGCTATCGTGTCATACAAAGCGCCGCGAATTGCACGCTCGAATGAGTTTCCTGACGTACGGCATCAATACGGCCTGGATGTGGCGGTCGCTGCCTGAGTGGAAAGCCTATCAACTTGCGACTCGGTGCGTTGAAAAAACGCAACAAGAAATCCTCCAACGGATTCTCACTCAGAACCAGGTTTCTCAGTTCGGTAAAGCCTTTCAGTTTTCATCGATTCATTCCGTCGAGGACTATCAACGAAACGTTCCAATTATGAGTGACGGAACATACGATGAGATGTTGCGGAGAATTGCCGAAGGTGAACCCAGAGTTCTAACCGAGGAGCCAATTCTCCTGTTGCAACCAACGAGCGGTACGACGCGCGGACAGCGATTGGTTCCGTATACAAAATCTCTCCGAATCGAATATCAGCGTGCCGTTGCCGCTTGGATCGGCAATCTCTACTCAGCCCAGCCAAAGATTCGATCCGGACGAGCCTATTGGTCCATTTCTCCTGCAGCCCATCGCGACACTTTTACATCCGGCGGGATTCGAATCGGCTACGACGACGATAGCGCGTACTTGGGATTGTTCGAACGCTGGCTGGCACAACGTATCCTAATCGCACCCTCGGATTTGATATCCGAAGAGGACATCAAGCGTTTTCGCTATCGGACTTTGCTTTGTCTACTTACTGCCAATGACCTTGCATTGATCTCCATTTGGAGCCCGACCTATCTATCGTCGCTACTGAACGATTTGCGCGCGAATGCTTCTCAACTGATTGCTGATGTACGCAAAGGGACACTGTTGGGAGAAGCGAACTCGCGACAATACGCCGATCCAATTCGCGCGGACGCGATCTCGAAAGTCCTCTTGGATCAAACCCATACTTCGTTGGATTACAAACTGCTTTGGTCAAGATTGGTCTGTATTAGTTGTTGGATGGACGGTTCTTCGCAACTTTCAGCCCAGTGTTTGCAAGAATCGTTTCCCGGCGTGCCATTTCAAGCAAAGGGGCTAATGGCGACGGAAGGAACGATCTCGTTTCCGATTTTTGGCATGAACGGTTGCGGGCTTGCGATCCGATCACATTTCTTTGAGTTTCAAGAAGTCGATTCCGAAGAGGATCACTGCCGGTTAGCCCACGAGCTTGTTGTCGGTCGTCAATACAGCATTTTGTTAACAACTGGTGGTGGATTGTATCGATATCCTTTGCATGACATCATCGAGGTGACGGGAATGCTAAACCATTGTCCATTGCTTCAATTTTTAGGTCGTGCAAATTGTACGAGCGATTTAGTTGGTGAAAAACTTCAGGAAACGTTCGTGCAGCAGTGCCTTGATCGCGTACTCGCAATTTGTAACATTTCTGCCTCCTTTGCGATGCTCGTACCGCAACGTAATTCCAACACGAAAGGCCAATACGAATATTCATACGCACTGGAACTAGAAGTTGCTTCCGGGAGCGTTGATCCGCAAAGACTTGGGGCAATACTCGACCAAGAACTCGCGAAAAACATCCACTACAAGTATGCACGTGATTTATCACAGTTGAGTGCAACGACAGTCAAGATCTTACCTGGCCCGATAGGATCGGCTTGGGCAGCCTTCGAAACCCAACAGCTCGAACGTGGTCAAACGCTTGGTTCGATCAAGCCAACGTCACTATTGATCAGCCATCTATCTGCATCTTGAGAAATCCGAACCAAAATAGACAGCTCAATCTGAATTCGCTGCGTCTGCTTTTTACGCGTCGTCCGTTTCATCCGTTTCTGGCGGCTGAAACTCGACTTGGTCGTAGACTTCAGCGAGCGACATTTGGCAATCGATTTCAGGGATCGGGATAATGGTGTCCAGACCAACGTACGACTCACGAGCAAACCCATCTTCCACTCGACGATAGAGCTGAGCGGCGGCGGTTGATTGCTCGACAAGAATATAAATACAGAGCGAATCGATCGAAAGGTAGGCTTCCATCTTCTCACGCTCATCAACCCTACGAGTTGACTCCGAAAGAACCTCGACGATCATGATCGGAGCATCTTGAAACGTATCGGTGGAAGGATTCGGACGACAAGAAACGGAAAGGTCCGGATAGTAGAATCGAGTCCCACGCGATTGGCGGACACGAATCTTGGTATCGGAGTTAAAGACCTGACATGGCCTGCCACGAAGTTGCGAATGGAGTATACCTGTCGCGTTGGTAGCTATCCGATTGTGCGCGTTAGTGGCACCGACCATGGCGTAGACCACGCCGTCGACAAACTCATGCTTGCGTTTCGCGGACTGCTCACCCGTGAGGTAGTCGCGGATGGAAATTGGTTGGGGATAAGGGAGACTGCTCATGGCTTCAGTTTATCAAAACTTCAATCACCTTGCCATGTTGGAATGATCATTACGGAGATGAGCATGATCGAGGTCCTCGACCGTCGTGGCAGCCGACTTCGTTTCGAATTATGTAGGCGCCTCGCCCTCAGTCCAGTCCACGGTTCGATAAATGTCGCTCAGGGCGAGCGAGGTTTCGATGGAGGGTAGGTCGAGTATGGAATCGATACCCTTGAAGACCGTCAGTAGCCATTCTCCGCTGGGTTGTCGTTTGAATCGCTCGACCAAAGGTTCGTCTTGTGAAATCAGGACGTACTCGTCGAGCGAATCGATTTGGCGGTAGAAGGAAAATTTTTTGCCGCGATCGTAGCTCTCCGTCGTCTTCGAAAGTACCTCGACCAGCACCTTCGGGTTTGTGATTGCGTCGGGGTCGATCGGGTCCGATGTTGGTTTTCCGCAAACGACCGATACATCGGGATAAGTTCCTAGTTCGAGTTTGGAAATGCGGATGCGTTGATCACTTAAACTTGGTCGGCAGGGTTGAGTGGCGAGTTGAGCATACAACGTGGCGAAGGTGTTCCCGGATATCGCATTATGGCGTTGTGACCCACCGGCCATCGCGAACATCTCGCCAGCGTAGTACTCGCTCTTGGTCGGTGCGATTCGTTCCTGTTCCACATACTGGGAATAGGAAATCCATTCGGGTTTGATGACAGCAGACATAATATTACGACTAAAGCGTTGAACGTTCGAGACACATCCCCGATTGTACAACGCACCTGAAATCAAATCGAGCGAAAGACGGATTTGAAGAGCTTCTTCTTTCTCAACGCCACGGGATTGTCCTCGCCAGCTTCGAAGCCCAGTAGTTCGAACGCCGTGAAACGCTTGGTTAAGTCTGGTAGCCCTTGGGGTGGCTTTGGTGCCATTTCCAGGCGGTTTCGATGATTGGAAGAATCGTGGGGAATTGGGGGGTCCAATTCAAGGTTTTTTGAGCCAATGTCGAATCCGCAATCAAACAAGCTGGATCGCCAGCGCGACGGTCGGCAATCTTGGTCGGGATTGGATGCCCAGTCACGTTACGGCAGGCTTGGATCACTTCCATGACACTTGTTCCGTGGCCTGTCCCGAGATTCATCTGCAGATTGGAACCTGGTTGCAAAAGATTCATTGCCTTCAGATGAGCTGATCCGAGATCGTTGACGTGGATATAGTCGCGCACACACGTCCCATCTGGAGTTGGATAGTCATTGCCGTAGACGGCAATCGAATCGCGTTGACCGAGAGCAACTTGGAGAACAATCGGAATAATATGCGATTCAGGATCGTGGTCTTCACCGATCGATCCATCTTCCGCCGCACCCGCTGCGTTGAAATAGCGAAGGGCTGCAACGCCAAAGCCATAGGCATGAGCGTAGTCGGTGAGGGCGTGTTCGATGACTAACTTGGTGAAACCGTAGGGATTGATTGGATGCTGTGGCGTCGATTCAGCAATCGGGATTTGCTCCGGCTGGCCGTAGGTTGCTGTCGTGCTGGAAAAAACGAATCGCCAAACACCCGATTGACGCATGCATTCGAGTAGGTCCAACGTGGCTGAAATGTTGTTTTGATAATAGATAGCTGGATGCTGCACCGATTCGTTGACCAGCGCATAGGCCGCAAAGTGCATAACCGCTTCGATCTCTTTGTCCCGCAAGACCTGCATGAGCAACGGACGATCCGAGATATTTCCCTCGATTAACATCCCTGCAGGCACTGCTTGACGATGCCCTCGGGAAAGATTGTCATAGACCCAGACTTCATGCCCCGCGGCCTGCAGCAAACGAACGGTATGTGAGCCAACGTAGCCAGCTCCGCCGACGACCAAAATTTTCATGCAATGTCAACCTCAGTGGAAACAATTCCTCGGGCTCAATTTGACCGATTTTCGCCTCTTTGCCCAGCCCCTTACAAGCGTCGCAGAATAACCAATGGCCGTTAGTAAACTTAAGAAGCTTCGAGAAGTCGCAATCGAAGCTCGTCAACCGGCGGAAACGATGGCCGGGTGGGTCGAACGATATGCGACTTATCTCCGTAGCGAATGCCATTTAGCTGAAAATACGGTCCAAGCGTATCGTCGAGACTTAGTCCATATGTCTAGCTGGTTGGACGGGCGATCACCGACCAAACTGGGGATCCGCGAACTTTCGGGATTCATCGGCTTTCTGAAAGAATTGAATCTAGCACCCTCGAGTATTTCTCGTCATATCGTCGCGGTCCGGATGTTCTACAAGTTCTTGCAGCTTGAAGGAGCAGTTAGCAATAACCCGGCAGAACTTCTCGCGACCCAAAAAATGTGGCAACGCATCCCCAAGGTTTTATCGACATCGTCGATCGACAAATTCTTAACTGCCCCCGAACGTTGGGATGCACTATGGCTTCGCGATCGAGCCATTTTGGAACTCATGTATGCGACCGGTTGCCGTGTGAGTGAAGTCAGCAACATGATGCTCAATAACTTGCACCTCGATGATGGCTATTGTCTGGCCGAAGGTAAGGGGAGCAAGCAACGCATGGTTCCGCTCGGCCAACGCTCCATTGCAACCCTCAAAAAATATTTCGAAGAAATGCGACCCGCGTTAGCGAGAGGTCGAGATATCTTGTCGGCTCCCTGGGTTGTCCTTTCACGATCAGGCCGTCGCTTGCGGCGCGAAGCGATCTGGGAACTGATAAAGCGATACGCATTGCGAGCTGGGATTGATCCTGAGGTTTCACCTCATACGCTTCGACATTCTTTTGCCACGCATCTGTTAGCCGGTGGAGCCGACCTTCGCGTTATTCAAGAAATGCTTGGTCATGCGAGTATTCAAACCACGCAGATCTACACGCAAGTGGATCATTCGCGACTCAAGAAGGTCCATCAACAATTCCATCCACGGGCGTAGCGTGACCGTTGAGAGTCGATCATTTCAATCGATTTGCTCGATCGGCTAAGGCCGCCGCTCTCATCGCATAACCGAAGCGGACCGATATTCTGCCTTGGTCCTTCAACGAAAAAGGTCATGGCATGCCGCTCCATCGTCATGCCATGACCCCACATGTCGCAGGAACAGGCGCTGAAGATTCGCCAGGTTCCCCTCCCAATCCGTGGTTTTATTACTATCGGAACGAGAGAGCTTGCAGATAGAGCGAATCGGGAAACCGTAGTTACATGCCTGACAATCCGAAAAGTCTAGCAAGGTATTTGCATCGACTTGTCGAGGAAAATCAGAGGTTGTCAATGATTCGCGAAGCTTGCGAAACCATTAGCCGTTTTGGCGTTAGCCACGGTTTTCAGTGCAAGAACCGCGGCTAACGCCGTTCGGCTGATCCAACCCTGGCGCCACCCAGTTAGGCTCCTGATAGATCATCCACGCGCATGCACGTTGCTCTTCTAAAGTGCTGGCTGTGCAGGTGCAGACATCGGTACTACCGTAGGCGATGCCTTGGCTTGGCATGCACTGCAGCCCGTGGCGCTGGCACCAGCAGCGTCACAAGACGTGCAGCCGGAACTAGGCTTAACGGGAGTTTGCCGATAGCGATTTACCGGACGTTGGCAACTTGTGCAGTCAGGAGCGGGCATTAATTGGCATCCGCCGTTGCACAATCCCCCACAACTGCAACCCCGCCCACACCCGCTACTTGGCGGGGTACACTTACGTGCCAGTTCAGCGGCCCGCTGTGCGTCGTACCCCTGCCAAATATTTGGACAGGAATGCGGGTCGCAATTCATGTAGCGAAGCATCGACGACATGCCGAACGAAGGACCAGGAGCAACTGGATATGGAAAGGGCGAGCTGATGTTCGATCCGGACGCAACGTTGGGTCGTGGTACTGGGATGGATTCAGGGCTATTCCTGATCTGATCGGAAGGGCTTGGAACTTCTGACGAGACCAGTTGGACGTTGGCAGCTATAGTCACCACGCCAGATTGGACATCAGGATTGGATACAACCTGTACCGAGTCCGCGTTCGATAGAGCCGGGATCGCAATCATTGCTTCATCGCCAGCAAAAGAACTAGCAACGAAAACGAGTGAACTCAGCGCGGAAAGATAGCTAGCGAGCATCGTGCGTCGCATCGTGGGTCATCCTTGATAGCAGTGGAAAAAATTCTTCCGCGACATAACCATTACCATCGGTAAAGTCGCGGAAGAACAAAAGTGGGTTCTTGGTTTCTTTGGAAATTTCTCGAGCAAACCCTTTCAACGTGGCAAGTTCTGGCCACTTTAACTGCGGGTTGAAGCCGCAGCGGGGCGAGATGATTCGAGAAACCACTTTCACCGATAAAGTGTGCGCCCCAGTTATCGGGATCGCAAACGAATGCTTGCAAAAAAAGAACCGAATTGCTCCGCCAAGCTACATTTGCGTTGATCAGGTTGAGTTTAGCGATCAGGGAAAATGGAGGCCGATCGCAAGCAACGGTATTCGCCCTGATACTTCAGCCTGCTTACACTTGTTCGACCGCACGGAGGAAGCTTTGTCGCAAGGTATAGAGCCGAGTCGGGATGCTGACTTTCGAACCGTCAAGCTCAGAAACGTAAAACACGTCGACAACTTGATCGAGATGGGTACTGATCTTCGCAAAGTGTAAGACTAGTTTCGCATCAAACAGAGCCTTTGAAATATCGTAGAGGAGTCCCGTTCGATCGTAGGCAAAGATCGAAATGATCGTAAAGCGTTCGGAGGTGCTGTTATCGAAACGAACCTGGGTCGGCTGGTTTCTAACAGGATTCATCGGACTCAGCTGTGATTTCCAAACGCGTCGGAAAGTCGGTGGTGTCTCGCGATTTGGATCGACAGCTTCCAATATTTTGCGGCAGACTTCTTCAATACGGTGTTCCGGCGGGGGGCCGTCGAAGTCTGGGTCTTCCACGACAAATCGATCCCAAGCAATTTCGCCGGGCTGCGTATTGATTTCCGCTGAAAGAATTTCCAATCCCTGGCTACTCAGTGCACCCGTCACATGATGAAAAAGTCCGATCAACGATTCTTGACGGACACCCACGGTATATCGAACAGAATTATTCTCTGGTTGATACGTGCCCCATGCATCGACCGGTTTGACAGGGGAAAGCCCGTGAAGGCGTTTGAGTTCGGTGGCCAGAGTCGCGGGTTCGACTTGAAACAAATATCCGACCGGAATTGACTCGACCTGTTCCGTGTACCAGTCGATGTCGAGTTCTTTTTCAACGTGCCCTAACACCTTGTTGCGTCGTTTTCGACACTCTTCTTCGAAGCGTTCGTCCGAATATTGTTCACCGAACTGAAGGGCCGTCGCTTCATAGAGTTGAATCAAAAGATTCAACTTCCAGTCATTCAATGTCCCAGGACCGACCGCAGCGATATCCGCGCATGTCATAACAAACAACATCTGAAGTCGCTCGAATGAACCGCATTGCGACGCGAAACTGACGATCGTCCCCTGATCTGATAGATCGTATCGAAAAGCCGCATGGGCCATGAGTAGATGTTGATGTACTAAAAAAACAATCAAGTCCCGATCGGCTTCACTCAAGCGAAGTTGGTAACCTGTTTCTTCCGCGATGCGTTTGCCGACTTCGCTATGGTCCTCGACAAAGCCTTTCCCAAGATCGTGTAGCAATAACGCCAGATGGAGAACACGTTTGTTCTTCAGGGATCGATAAATCTCACCGAGTTGTGAATCCTGTTTTGAAAATCCGACCGCCATTTCAATGCTGCGGATGCAATGTGCATCGACCGTGTATTTGTGATACTCATTGAATTGAAGCAAATATCGAGAATGCTTCATGGCCGGTATGATTTGCTCAAGCACCCGGAGCTCGTGAAGCCGGCGAAGCATGCGATCCAACTGAGGCGAATACTCCATCAAATCGAGGAAACGCTGAATGGAATCTTGATCGAGCGGAGCTGGCTCACGCCGCAACATGGCTAGCCGAATGGCCCGCCAGGTATGGTGTTCAATGCGGCGGTTATATCGATTAGCTAACGTCATGAGCTCAAGGACTTTGG
This sequence comes from Pirellulaceae bacterium, assembly GCA_031411055.1. Lineage (GTDB taxonomy): Bacteria > Planctomycetota > Planctomycetia > Pirellulales > Pirellulaceae > JAIYDQ01. The sequence continues at coordinate 19,296 of JANOAI010000203.1, read as the reverse complement.
CGGGGTGATTCTCAAGCTGTTTCATCCCGGCGCGGGTCGCCCAAATCTCACGCAAGCCGACCCGAAAATCCCTGCTTACCGGCATCGCAATCATGTGCGTTAGCGCCAACGCCATGGGCGACCCAACCCGAGCCGAATCGACAAAGTGCGCCGAGCTATAGATGATTTCGCTTGTCCGTTCAAAATATTCTTGCATGAATTCTTCGACCGGCAGCACTCCTTCTTTTCCTTGAAATCCAGCCCAGGCGGTGAGATTCAATTGTTGAACGCGATCGAGCGAGTCTTGGCTTCGGCCGGCGTCATAGTGAAGTTGATTGCGCAGTCGCAATAAATACTGATAGCCTTGCCGAAGGGATTTAAAATCCTCAGGTGTCAGGTGCCCAATCTGAAGGAGTTGCTCAAGATCGGTTTCACCGTAGGCCGCAAAACCGATCCAACGAACAAGTTGAATATCACGCAAGCAACCGCGTGTTCTTTTTACGTTGGGATGTAGGAGATAAACGGTCTCGCCATACTTTTGACGCTCCTCAGCCCGTGCGTCGCAGACCGCTTTGATCAGCTTTCGCGAACGTCGTTGTGTACTTGTCCGAAATGAGGATTGAAATCGATCAAACAGTTCTTGACTGCCGGTAAGTAGTCGACTTTCGGTCAACGCACTAAAGATCGTGGCGTCTTTCCAAGACAAACTGAAAGCTTGCCCCACGGTTCGCATTGAAAAACCGACTTGGATGTTCGCATCGGAAGCCAACTGAGCGAACCGGCGAGCCAGCGGCGCGATCTGCTCTTCCTTGGCATTCCGGAAGAGCAACATGATATCGACATCGGAATACGGGGCTAAATCCTTGCGTCCGTATCCACTGTGGGCCACAAACGCAAAGTTCGACGCCGATGGAAGGTTATCCGTTTCCGCAATGGCTGCATCGATGAGCGAGAGAATGACGCTGTCAACATCGTCGGTCCATCGATAACAGACTTGCAGCCCTGTCGCTCCGGAATCATGCTGTTCGCGCGCTTTAGCTCGACATTCGGCCAATCGGCTGCGAGCTTCAAGAACAACGGGCAACAAAGAAGAAACAGATGACATGAATCGACACTTACAGCGCGTCTTCGCCCGTCTCACCCGTCCGGATACGGATGGAATCATCGAGCGAATAGACAAAAATCTTACCGTCGCCAATCTGTCCCGTCTGAGCCGTTTGAATGATCGTATCAATGACCAACCGAAGGTTTGCATCGGCGCAAACAACTTCGATTTTAACCTTGGGGACGAAATCGACCGCGTACTCGGTCCCGCGATAAATTTCAGTGTGCCCCTTTTGACGGCCATAACCTCGAACTTCACTCACGGTCATGCCGTGAATTCCTTGTTCCGTCAACGCATTCTTGACGTCCTCCAATTTAAAATGGCGAACGACTGCTTCGACCTTTTTCATTCCGATGCTCGCTGATTGAGTGTTCAAACTTGAGAGATCAAGTTAAGTTTCGGATATCGTTCTACTTCCCCAACGAGCAACCGACAACCCTACCCGATGGCCCCATCATGAAGACTTCGAAAAAACTGGTTTTAGGTTTGGATTTTGGGACCGAAAGTGTCCGAGCATTGATCGCAAACACCGATTCAGGTGAGATCGCATCCGCCTCGGTCGCTTATCCGCACGGTCAGATTGTGACATCGCTACCGGGATCGACTAAGCCTTTGCCCCCCAAGTATGCCTTTCAACACCCAGCCGATTGGATCGAGTCGGCCGCCAAAGCAACCAAAGCGGTATTGAGAAAGGCAAAGCTCTCGGGCGACAGTATTGTTGGCATTGGAGTCGACTTTACGAGCTGCACAATGATGCCGACGAAAGCTGATGGAACACCGCTCTGCCTTCTGAAACAGCACGCAGCCGAGCCATTTGCTTGGCCGAAGCTTTGGAAACACCACGGCGCCCAGTCGCAAACCGATCGCATCAACGAAGTGGCGAAAGCCCGCAACGAAAAATTTCTCGATCGATACGGCAAGGTGATCGGGCTGGAATGGTTCTTTCCAAAGATTCTCGAGACGCTTGAGAAGACTCCCAAGATTTACGAAGCTTGCGAAGTCTGGTTAGAAGCGGGCGATTGGTTTGTGTGGCAACTTGTCGGCGGTGACTCTACGTCGCTTGCACGATCGACTTGTCAGGCTGGCTACAAAGGGATGTGGAACGCTCAGGATGGCTATCCCAGCGAAGCTTTCCTCAAAGCCGTCCACCCGGGATTGGCCAAAGTCGTTCGCGAAAAAATGCCTGGGCGTTTGGTCGCTCCAGGTCAATCCGCTGGCGGGCTGACGCGTGACCAAGCGAAACGCTTTGGTTTGAAAGAAGGAACGCCGGTGAGCGCCGCGATCATAGATGCCCACGCCGGTGTTCCCGGGGCGGGGGCAGCGGACCCTGGAACATTGGTCATGGTCATGGGCACCAGCTCGTGTCATATGCTGAACAGCGAAGTGGAACATGTCATTCCTGGTGTGGCTGGCGTTGTCAAAGACGGCATCTTGCCCGGTTTCTACGGCTACGAAACGGGACAAGCCGCCGTTGGCGACGCTTTTGATTGGCTACGACGCCTGACGGGTCAGCCCAATTTTGACATGCTCAGTCGCGAAGCAACTCAAATTCCCGCCGGCGCAGACGGTTTGTTATGCGTCGATTGGTTTCATGGTTGCCGAACACCGTTGATGGACGGTTCACTGCGAGGTTCCTTCAGCGGGCTTAGCATGCATCATCGCCCCGAACATCTCTATCGAGCCTTGCTGGAAGGTTCCGCCTTTGGGCTGCGTTGGATCGTGGAGGTCCTTCGCGACGGTGGTGTCGACGTCAATCAATTTGTCGCCACCGGCGGTCTACCCCATCACAATCCGCTAGTTGTTCAAGTCTACGCCGATGTGCTCGGTGAATCGATTTCGGTTCACCCGAGTACGAAAGGGCCAGCCTTAGGTGCCGCCATCCTCGGCGCTCTCGCCGCCGAATTATTCACCAGCCCGCGCGCCGCCATCCGAGCCATGTCGACCCCGAAAAAGGGGGCAGCAAAAACCTACAAACCCAATCGATCGAATCAAAAAGTTTACGAACGCGTTTACGATGACTATCGCCAAACCGGAGATTTTTTAACGCGAAAGAAATAGTCGACTGGCGAGAACAAGGCACTACTTCGAAGGGTTAAAACAATAGTTCCTATAAGACCTATATGTCCTATTCTATTGACGCTGCGGTCTCTGGCGTAGGAATTTGCAATATCGCTATGAACCCCAGACCCCTTCAAAAAGCGCCTTGTATCGGGCGGCGGTGTTCTTTGAAAGTCGATCACAAATTAGCTTGAAATACGCCTGGTCAAGCTTGTTTCTCTTCGTCACCCACTTCTCATTTTCTAATTGGATAGCTTCCATAATTGAATCCCACAATTCGTCCGACGAATAACCCAGAAATGTTCAAACGTCTGGTCTCGATAGTTCTTCCATCGGTGAAACTTCAAAACTAGCAAGCGAAATTTGCCTGCGAAGCGCAGCAATCTGCTCGTCGGTCAATAAACGTAAACACGCGTCTCGTTGTTCACGAACCGTCTCGTCAATCTTAGCGCTGACTTCGCTTGCGCGAAGCCCTCTAATCTTCGCTTTAAAACTGAGATTTGACGTCAATGCTTCGATCTGGGCGATCTGATCGTTCCGCAAAGCAATCTCCTTCGCAATCTCCGGATCGCTCAATGCAAGCACCATTCCGAATCCACTAAACCTAGGATTCGCTGGAATGACCGCCAAAAAGTTTTGTTTGGCGAGCGGGATGTCAGGAAAATACTTGTTCCCCGCATATTGAACAAATGCCTTTTTTGCATCATCGGAGAACATCGCAAATATCCCCCGTACTCGTTCTTCCCGAAGTAACTTATGGTCGCGAATATAACCAACCACGAGTTGGTTAGACGGTTCACGAAGGAATAGACGCTCGTCGTTCGGAAAATCACAGTACGTTAGGATCGCGTCGTCTGTGAGCGACCAAAACGCGGAACTGTGCCGACAACGTAGCCCCCAATTCCTAAGTTCCTTGAGCGTTGTGGCTGGTAAGACTGTCTCCAAAAGCCGGCGAATTTTGTCGTCGAGTTCGGCAATTAAATTGCTCTCATCTGCTTGCCTTTCGAAGGGATTGCTTTCCTCAAAGATTAACTTGGATGCAAGACGACGGTAGTCTTTTGACTCTCTCAAATTATGAATCTTTAAAGTGTCGACCTCGCTCACACCAAACTTAGCGGCAACCTCTGGGCGTTGTACGAGTTCAGATACGAGGTGGTGGTAATAAAACTTAACGCTCGGATCTGAAATCGTTAACTCAGGTTGAGAAAATCCAATCGCTGCTTCTCGACATAAAAACACCAATAGCGCAATCAAAAATCGTCCAACGTGAATTTGTTTTCCTATCATCATGAATCTTGGTACTTGTGAATGTTACAGATCGAATAAAAAGAGTCTGATTCAAATCAAGCGATTGAAAATCGCACTAAATAGCCGTGCGCGATTGTGAGACGTTGGTTGGAACATGATATCCCATTGTTTTTGTTACCTCTCCCGCTCGCGGGAGAGGTCGCGAGTCTTGCGAGCGGGAGAGGGTCTTCTCGAAAGGAATGAAAGCGAGCGGATCCTCGGAAGTGCGATCACCCTCTCCCGGCCGCTACCGCGTCCGACCTCTCCCGATGGGAGAGGTTACGATGAATTTTAACGAAATCGTTAACGTTTTCATGCTTCACAATCACGCACGGCTACTTAGTGTTGGGTCAAAGCCGATTTCTGCCACTCACTACTTTTGATTGATTCGACCGTACAGTTCTGGATGTCGGTCGTTCCAGCGATCGATGATGTGCTTGCCGGGGACGCGAACTAGGCGTTTGTTTCGCGCGCGGGCGATGTCGACTTCACCGATGATGATGGTTTCATCGTGCTCGGAAGCTTCGATCACGGTATTGCCGTTGGTGTCGCAGAAGCGACTTTGTCCGATGAATCGAAAGCCGCGTTCGACGCCCACTCGATTGACAGACATGAAATAGACGTTGTTCTCGAGTGCCCGGGCGTTCGGAATGTAGCGAGCAAACGTATCGGCACCGGGCGGCCAGTTGGTGGGCAGAATGAGAAGATCGGCACCGTCGAGTGCCAGGACGCGGCTTGGCTCAGGAAAAACGCCGTCGTAACAAATCTGCAATCCAACGTTCAGCCCGTTCGCGTCGCTGACTTGATAGGCTTGTTCGCCACTCGTCGTGAAGCGATCGATCCCCAGAAATGGCAAATGGACTTTGCGATAACGGTGAACGATTCCGACAGGCCCGACTAGGACGCAACTGTTGTAGAGTTTGCCTTCTTCACCTTGTTCGAGCATTCCAAAAGCGACGTACTTTTGGTTGGCTTCACACCAACTCTGGATCGCCGAAGTCGCGGGACCAGGAATAGTCTCGGCATGCGGCCAAGCTTCCTCGATACTTTCGAAACAATAACCTGACAACACACACTCGGGAAAAACGATGAGATCTACCGATTCGAGTTGCGGATCGCTTAGCCAAGCAAGCATGCGCTCGAGATTGGCAGGTGCGTTGCCGATTTGGACATCGGTCTGGATACCGGCAACACGTCGTTTGTTCGAACTATTCATGGGGTGCTACTGGCCTGATGAAAATGTCGGAAGATAAAGAGCTTGGAGAAATTCTTGAAGAGGAGAGACACACGATTTATCGCTCCCTTCTCCCCGGTACTCCGGGGAGAAGGGCCGGGGATGAGGGGGGTGTGGGAATCGCAAACGATGCTCGTTCAGTCCTGGGATTTCCGTGGCTTTCGCTAGGCGACATAGGTTGTAAGCAGCACCAAAATTTAGCCCTCACCCCCGACCCCTCTCCCATAAGAATGGGCGAGGGGAGGAGATACTCTCGGAGTTGTTTTGCGTCAGATTAAACAAGATTTTAATCAGGCCAGGGTGTGACTCTATCCGATATGGTCCGTTGTCCAGCGACCGTCGATGGACCGCCAAGTTTCACCGGTCGGATTTTTATCTTGCAAAGCCTTCGGCAGTCGATGACTTCGAACGGCGTCATAACAAGTAAGCTTGGCAAATCGAATCATCGAGGCTGGAATCCCGACGGCCGTGAAGCCCGGGTGTCCTGTTGCTGGATACGGTCCGCCATGATTCATAGCTGGACTGACGGCGACGCCGGTTGGCATCTTATCGTTCAACAGACGTCCGACTTTGGTCGCGAGAACCGGTGCCAGCAACCGATAGTCTTCATCGTCGCTCTCGTCCTTGGCCGAGTAGATACAACCGGTGAGGTTGCCTTCAAGATCCTTGATGACATTCAACATCTGATTGCGATCACGGCACAGAACGAACAAGGCGGCATTGCCGAAAGCTTCCGTCTGAAACTTGACAGGGTCTTTCAGGAATTGATCGCCGGTCGCTTTGAGCAAAGTATTTGCAAACGCACAACGCGGACCAGCGACGACTTCGCCTCCGACAAGCAGTTTTGCACCGGCGTTTTGGAGGGTCTCGACGCCGGTCGTTAACGATCGCTGCACGGATTTGGTGAGCAACGTCCCGGCGGGAGCTTGTTGATAGCGATTGGTCACCTCTTGAACGAAGGCTCGGGAAGCATCATCGTCGATTAGAAGAAGCAAACCTGGATTGGTGCACATCTGCCCAGAGCCCATCAAGCCACTGGTGACATACTCATCAACCAGATTCGCCATCCGTTCTGCCAAGGCACCTGGCAAAATGACAACCGGATTGACACTGGAGAGTTCGGCATAGAATTGCTTCCCGGCTGCGTCGGCAGCGGCTTTCAATCGCAAGCCAGCGTGACGGCTTCCGGTGTAACCGGTTGCAGCCATACGCGAATCAGAGACCAATCGGAGGCCATCTTCGTGGGATGTTCGATAGAGCATTTGAACCATTGCCGACGGCATCTTTGTTTCTTGCATCGCCGCTACCACGAGTTCAGTCATCAAACGCGTCGTGCCGGGATGCGAGGTGTTGGCTTTGGCAATGACGGGATTGCCAGCCGCGATGGCAGCCGCAAAGTCGCCACCAGCCGCACTGTTGAAAGCAAACGGAAAATTGTTGGGGCCAAAAACGACGACTGGACCAAGCGGCTCATACATCGAACGAATGTTGGCTTTGGTGTCGATCGTTGGCATGGCCCAGGAACCGTTTTTGGCCGCCGTAGCCGCTTGTCGAAGTTGGTTTACCGTTCGAGGCAGTTCGACATCGCCCAAACGCGGCGCGACAGGCAAGCCCGATTCTTCATTGGCTTTGGCGACAAGTTTTTCTTTGGCCGCTTCAAGTTTCAACGCGAGGCATTCAAGGAACTCGGCGAATCGAGTCGGAGGCATCGACCGCATTTCCTCCGAAGCCTTTGCTGCTTGCGTTAACATGCGATCGCAGTCCGACCAACGGCTGACGGGAAACGATTCTTCAATCGCTTGCCCCGTCGTCGGATTCGATGCTTGAAAAAACTCGGTGGTGTCAGACGGTAGCCAATGGCCATCGATCAGAATGGGTGCTGGTTGCATGTTTAACCTTGTACAATCGAATTTTGAAGCGTTCCGATTCCGTCGATCGAAATGGAAACGATATCTTTGGGGGCGAGCGTAAAATCGCTATCGGGAACCACGCCGGTCCCCGTCAAAAGGAAAACGCCATGAGGGAACTCGTTGTCGCGAAACAGCCATTGAACCAAATCTTCGAAAGTTCTTGCCATCTGTGCGACCGATGTTGAGCCTTCGAAAACCGTCTGGCCATTGCGAGCAATGTTGAGATGAATGCCGGTCGTCGATCGTTCAGGCATCGTGTCGGCAAGCGTGATCCACGGACCCAGTCCACAACACTGCTTATAAAATTTGGCCTGAGGTAAGTAGAGCGGGTTATCGCCTTCGATGTCGCGAGAACTCATGTCGTTGCCAATGGTAAAGCCGACGATCTTGCCCGCCGAATTAACAACCAGCGTCATTTCGGGCTCGGGAACATTCCAATTCGAGTCGACTCGAATGCGAAGAGGACCTTGATGGCCACTGCACCGCGAAGGGGTCGCCTTGAGGAACAACTCAGGTCGAGCGGCTTTGTACACGCGGTCGTAACAACTTGCCGCCGCTTCGGATTCTTCCATTCGAGCCGTTTGTGATCGTTTATAGGTGACCCCAGCCGCCCAGACTTCTTGGTGGTCGATCGGTGGAAGCCACTGAACTTGTTCCAGTCCGATCGGCGCGCCGGTGGACTTCAGCGAAGCCGCAACGCTCTGCAAATTGGGGTGCGATAGGAGTTCCCCTAACGAGTTGAGTCCGGCGGATTCAAGGTCGAGTGGGATCGCTTGATTATTTTCGATCTTGGCAACGCTCAGACCGGTTGTCGTTTGGATTCTTGCGAGTTTCATTGGCGAGGATGAAAAAGGGATGAAAGGAATCGGATTGGCGGTGGGGCTTTGTAAGGCCATGCCACAAATTAATCAATTGAGATCACGACGACACCGCCAAGTTGTCGCGGTGGATAACTTCGTCGTAAGGACACTCTCCGAGGATGGCTTCGATGCGATCGCTTCGCTGACCCATGATTTTTCGAACCTCTTCCGTCGAGTAGTTAATCTGACCGCGCGCGATGTCTTGGCCGTTTGGATCTTGAACGGAAACGGTATCACCTTTTTCAAAGGTGCCGAAAACGTTTCGAATGCCGATTGCGAGGAGCGAACTCCCTTGTTCGAGGATGGCTCGTGCAGCTCCAGCATCGACGACGATCGAACCGTTGCATTGGGTACTGAAACCGACCCAACGTTTCTTCGACGTCATCGACCTGGATTGTGGCATGAATAAGCTGCCTAAGAGTTCACCATCGGCCAGTCGCGGTAGAACTTTGGGCTCTCGTCCCCAAGCAATGACAACACCTTGTCCGGTATTCGTTACAAAACGGGCAGCCGAAATTTTACTGGCCATGCCACCTTTGCTGACACCGGTTTTACGATCCTTGACTAAGTCATCAATAGAGCTATCAATTTCATTGATGGTCGAAATCACTTCAGCCTTCGGATCGATGGGATCGCGATCGTAGAGCCCGCGAACATCGCTGAGGATGACCAGCAGTGGTTTTTGAAAAAGTCCAGCAACCATGGCTGCCAGTCGATCATTATCACCAAAGGTGGTTTTGAGTTCTTCCACCGCAACGGTATCGTTTTCATTGATGATCGGGACTGTCCCCAATTCGTGGAGACTCAACAGTGTGTTTCGAACGTTGAGATACCGTAGTCGATCATCGAGATCGGAGGCGGTAAGCAATACTTGCGCGGCGTGATGCCCACGACGCGTGAGGCACTCCTCGTAAGCTTGGATGAGGTGAGCTTGACCGACGGCCGCAACAGCTTGGAGGGTGGCCAGATCTTTGGGTCGACCAGGTAAGCCTAGTCGCCCGACACCCGACGCCACCGCGCCGCTGCTGACGAGGACGACGCGTTTGCCTCGAGCAACTAAGTCTGCCAGTTGGTCACTTAAGTTTTCAATTTGTTCCCGATCGAGGCGGCTATCGGCGGTTGTGAGCGACCGCGAGCCGACTTTCACGACCCAAACTTCGGCCCCATCGATCACTCGGCGGCGATCATCGATCTGATTTTCGGGATTGGACACAGCTAAATTCAGGTGATCTTAGGAAAAGTAAAAACCATTTTGACCGCCGATTGTCGCGAATAGTTGGTGTCTAGTGAAGATCTAAACGCGAATGGCCAAGTTTTAATGCTCCAAATGGCAATTTGCTCAAATTCGCTTGCGGTTGGCTGGTTTTGGTTGTCGAGATACAATCGTACGCTGCCTGGATGCGATTCAATTCTTTGGACTATCGAGCATAATGAGCGAACTTCACCACGAGTGCGGCGTTGCTGCCATCTACCACCTATCCGAAGCGGGCGATAGTCCGTTGTGCCCGGAAGGTGGTCCGAAGCAGGCTTCGCGATTGCTTCCGCGGATGCTCCAGGATATTCAGAACCGTGGACAACTTGCAGCCGGCATGTCGTCGTTTAGCCCGGATCGCTCGTTGTTGCTCGACACGATGAAGGACGTCGGAACGGTCAGCGAGGTTTTTCGCCTTTCGCATCGCGGGAAAAGCGAAGCCCTGATGCAACAGTATGCGGGCTGTGCGGCGATTGGACACGTCCGTTATGCAACCTGCGGCCAAGACGACAAATCGTATGCTCAGCCGTTTGAGCGCCAGCACATTCATAAACACAAATGGTTTTCATTCTGCTTCAATGGCCAACTCGCTAACTACAGTGAGTTGCGAGACCGATTGACGCGCGACGGCGAACATCACTTGGCGCGTGACACCGACACCGAAATTATTCTCCACGAGCTTGGACGGCAGCTTTCCAATACGAGCGCAGGCCCGCGATCGCTGGTCGAAATTTTTCGCGACGCGGCGGCTTCATTCGATGGCGCCTACTCGCTTGCCTTCCTGAATGCGCACGGTGAAATGCTCGTAGCGCGCGATCCGTTGGGTATCAAGCCAATGTGCTATGCCCTCGAAGGACCCTTGTTTGCTGCGGCAAGCGAAAGCGTAGCCCTCTTGAATTTGGGGTTCTCCCGGGATTCGATCAAGTCGTTGGCGCCAGGCCATGCGATCTATGTCGATGGCAAGTCGATGCGGATCGAGAAGTTTGCGGAATCGAAAACGCCGCGTCATTGTTTCTTCGAATGGATCTACTTTGCCAATGTCGCAAGCACGCTCGATGATCGGAGTGTTTATCTGTCGCGGACGCGATTGGGGGTCGAGCTTGCCAACCGTGAACGCGAAGAAAACATGGTGACGATGGATGAAGATACGATCGTTGTCCCGGTCCCGGATACCAGCAAAGCTGCGGCCGACTCGATGGCGTTTCAATTGGGAATTCCCTCTCGAGAAGGGCTTATTCGGAATCGCTATAGCGGTCGAACGTTTATTGAAGGTGGGCGTGGTCGCAATGCAAAAGCCGCTAGTAAATACACACCACTTCGCGAAGTATTGGAAGGCAAGCGAGTCTTCCTGGTGGAGGATTCGATCGTCCGATCGACCACGATGAAGGTATTGTTGAGTCGGATTCGTGAGATGGGTGGCGCCAAGGAAATTCACGTTCGCGTGGCTTGTCCGCCGATTGTGGCTCCCTGTTTTTACGGAATCGACATGTCGACCATCCAGGAGTTATTTGCTCCGAAGTTCTTCGACGGAGGTCAAATTACCCGAGCTAGCGAAGAGAAGATGGCTGCGCAGCTGGGCTGTGATTCGTTGCGCTATTTGCCCATCGAATCGATTGCCCGAGCCATCGATATTCCAGCACAAAACCTTTGTCAGGCTTGCATCACCGGCAGTTATCCGACGAACTGGGGAACCAAGCTTTATCAGATCGCCGTGCAAAATGATCGACTGGGTACGGTTCAGGACAGGACATACGAATCGCAGACAGAACCGCGGTCCACAGGAGCGACGATGTCGCTAGTTTGATGTCGACGACTTTCAATGTTATGACGCCGGAACCGGATAACGTGTTTGAACCAGACCTTCAGTCGGTTCTTTACAACAGCTATGCCTATCTACATCCGCGCCGACCGGTTTGGCGAATTCAAGTCCAAGGCCGACTCTATTCGGATCGCGCTGCTTCGCTAACCCAGCGATTATTGCTGCGTGGCTTGGAACGCAAATTGAAGCTCACGCCGCAACAAGCACAGGGCGAGCTATTTCGTTCAAGGGTGGCCGGATTTATGACCTCGCCCGAAGGGGGGCTTCGAATCCAGCTTCAGCATGATGGCCAGTTGTTAAAGTTGCGATCGACCAGCAAGAGTAGTGGCCTTTTTCAAGGTCGACTTGATATCCCTCGCGATCGCTTCGATTCATCACAAGCTAGCATCCCCATTTCGACCTGGGGCGACTTTCGATCCACCGAAGGAAGGATCTTCCTAGCTGGTGCTTCGGGCATAAGCGTCATCTCCGATATTGATGACACCATCAAGTTGACAGAGGTCACGAGTCGGTCGCGAATGCTGGCCAGAACGTTCTTGGAAGACTTTGTCCCCATCCAAGGCATGGCCGAGGTTTACCAGCGCTGGGCGCAGCAAGGGGGCCTTTTCCACTACGTTTCGAGCAGCCCTTGGCAGATCTACGGTCCGCTTCAAGAGTACTTGACGACCCAAGGGTTCCCCGAAGGAACGATGCATTTGAAATGGTTTCGGCTACGCGACGAGTTTTTAAAGCGTTGGCGGATCATTCGTCGAAAAGGCAAAGCCGGCGTTATTGCTGCCATGATCAAAAGGATGCCCTATCGTCGATTCCTTTTGGTCGGTGATTCCGGCGAACGAGACCCTGAAATTTACGCCAAAATTGCTCGACGTTTCCCCTATCAGGTTGTCGGTTGTTTAATTCGCGATTTACAAGAACGACCCGTTGATGGGCCTCGATTCGACACCCTTAAGAAGAAATTCGGCTTGGTTCCTTTCAGTTTATTCCGTGAACCGAACGAGATCATGGATACTCTAGAGAAAACGCAAGGAACGAATTGAACCGAAGATTTTCTGAGCCTGAGACGCTCGTTTTTACGTTGCACATTTTCCGCAGGGCCGAAGGCCCGAAACAACCTGTGCCGGTGGCGAAAGCCACCGGAATTCAATTTTTGCAGAGTCTTAAGGCCCGAAGGGGCGATACAAAGCGAGCTGTGTCGCCCCTCCGGGGCTTAGTTGACGAACGTTATCCGAACCGGGGCTTTACCAGCCCCGGCATAGGTTGTGCCGACCCTTTGGGTCTCAAAAACGATACTTCGGGATTCAATCGCACAACCTCAAAAGGTGCTAGCAGATTCTACGGACTCTGAATTCAGCGTGCGCCTCAGGCTCATACGCCTTACCTTCATTTGATTCACCTTTTTCGAATGTTACTGAACGAACGAATAATATTTAGACAGCTCAAAGGATCTTCCGTGAAAAAAGTAGGTTTGGTTGGTTGGCGAGGAATGGTCGGATCGGTGCTCATGCAACGAATGACCGAAGAGAAAGACTTTGATCAAGTCGCGTCGACGTTTTTCTCAACCTCGAATGCAGGTGGGTCGGGTCCCAAGGTCGGTGGTCGCGAAACTGGTCCACTGCAATCAGGGCTGGATCTGAGTGCCTTGGCTAAGATGGATATCATCATCACATGCCAGGGCGGCGACTACACCAGCGAAATCTTTCCGCAGCTACGCAAAGCGGGTTGGGCAGGCTTTTGGATCGATGCCGCATCGACGCTACGAATGAAGGATGACTCGATTATCATTCTCGATCCGGTCAACGATAAAGTCATTCGTGATGGGATCGCCAAAGGGGTCAGAAATTACATCGGTGGCAACTGTACCGTCTCGCTCATGCTGATGGCCTTGCATGGCTTGTTCAAGCATGATTTGGTCGAATGGCTGACGAGCATGACCTATCAAGCGGCCTCGGGAGCCGGGGCGCAGAATATGCGAGAGCTCCTCAAGCAAATGGGGACGGCGTACCGAGTTGCCGAATCGGCGCTGGCTGACCCCGCGTCTGCTATCCTTGAAATCGATCGCCAGGTTTCTTCTACCATTCGATCGAGCGAGTTTCCAATCGAAAACTTTGGTGTGCCGCTAGCCGGTAGCTTGATTCCGTGGATCGACAAAGATCTCGAGAATGGCCAGAGCAAGGAAGAATGGAAGGGCCCAACCGAAACCAATAAGATCCTTGGCTTGGCTCAGGGCACCATCCCAGTCGATGGTCTTTGTGTTCGAATTGGTGCCATGCGATGCCATTCACAAGCTTTGACGATACGGCTCAAGAAAGATGTGCCGCTCGACGAGATCAACGATATGCTCGCCCAAGCCAATCCATGGGCCAAAGTTATTCCGAACACAAAGGAAGCTTCGATTCGACAACTCACTCCGGCGGCCGTTACCGGTGGTTTGGATTGCCCCGTGGGTCGACTTCGAAAAATGGAGTTGGGACCGGAAAATCGAGGTCGATTTCTCTCGGCGTTTACGGTCGGCGATCAGTTGCTTTGGGGCGCCGCCGAGCCATTGCGTCGCATGCTTCGGATCTTGGTTGAAGGTTAAGGGATATGCAACGTCGAAGACTTGGTCGAAGCGGGATTGTCGTGAGCGACATCGGGATGGGGACGATGTCGTTTGGTTCGCAGTGCGATGAAGCCCTTTCATTTCGCATTCTGGACCGCGCGTTTGACGCTGGCATTGATTTCTACGATGTAGCCGAGTTGTATCCTGTCCCGCCGAAACCGGAGTATGCCGGACTTTCAGAAACCATTGTCGGGCGTTGGATGAAAACCAAACAACGTGAGCAAGTGGTGATTGCAACCAAGATCTCTGGCCCCGGTCATGGCTGGTTCGCGCCGCCGGTTCGCCATGGAAAAACATCGCTCGATCGATTTCAGATCATGCGGGCAATAGAAGGTTCATTGCAGCGTTTGGAAACGGACTACATCGATCTCTACCAGACGCATTGGCCTGATCACGGGATGCCCTATGAAGAAACGTTGGCTGCGATGACTGATCTGGTCAAACAAGGCAAAGTCCGCATGATCGGATGCAGCAACGAAACATCTTGGGGATTGATGAAGAGTCTATGGGCTTCGGATAAACATCAGCTATCTCGATACGAAACGGTTCAAAACAACTTTAGTCTGATCAACCGTCGCTGTGAAAGTGAGCTCGCTCAAATCTGTCGCCGTGAGGGAGTGGGCCTGATTCCTTATTCGCCGCTCGGCGGTGGCGTGCTGACGGGCAAGTACAACGATGAGATTCCGAAAGGATCGCGTTTCGAAGACTACTTGCTAAACGGCGGCGAACGACAGAAGCGAATGGCGCGTCGGTTTGTGAATGAACGGACAATCGAAGTCACACGTCGGCTCGGACCAATCGCAAAAGATATCGGTGTCACCGTTACGGCGCTGGCTCTCGCCTGGAGCCGACAGCACGACTTTGTTGCTTCGACGTTAGTCGGTGCCACGAGCGTTGAACAGCTTGAAGAGAGTCTTCAAGCATGCGACTTGATACTCGACCAGGAGACACTTACCCGGATCGACGAAATCGACGTTGCGATTCCGTGCGCTATGACCGAGGACGGCTTGCGAAGACTGTAAAGGTGCTCCCAAAAGCGGGCGAGCACTACGCCTTGGCGGACTTCGTCAGAAACTGGGTTAGGCGGCTCTTGGTGCGAGCGGCTTTGTTGACGTGGATCACGCCCTTCGATGCAGCTTGGTCCAAGGCTTTGTAGACAGATGTGAGCTCAGTCTTGGCTTCGTCAAATTTCTTCGCCGTTACCATTTCGCGGAGCTTTTTGATCCCTGTCTTAAGGGTAGACTTGACGGCACGGTTTTTGGCGCGGCGTTCTAGTCCTTGGCGGTTACGTTTCTTAGCACTTTTCGTGTTGGGCATGAGTAAAACAGTTCAAAAATCAATTCGACTTACCAAAAATCAGGGTCAAGTATAATGCCCGAAGGCGGCTCAGTTGTCCAGCCCGAATTGGTTCCCTTCAAAGAGCATTCTTTTGTCCGACAAGCATCGAATTGGAAAAGTTTACCTCGTCGGAGCGGGACCGGGCGATCCGGGGCTATTGACCCTGCGCGGATCAGAAATCCTTGCAAAAGCGGATGTTATCCTGGTCGACGGGCTGGTAAACGGAAACCTGAAACGGCTGATTCGCGACGGTGCGGAGTGGATTTCGGTTGGGAAACATGGCGGTGAACGGATTTGGAAGCAATCCGAAATTAATGAGGCAATGGTCGAACATTCCCGGCTCGGAAAGATCGTTGTCCGACTAAAAGGGGGCGATTCGGGAGTTTTTGCTCGGTCGGCAGAGGAGCTTCAGCGGCTGGTTCAGGAAGGAATTCGGTTCGAAGTCGTACCCGGTATTACGGCTGCCCTGGCTTCCGCGGCCTACACCGGTATTCCACTGACCCACCGCGATTGGTCCTCAGCCGTCGCCTTGGTGACAGGTCAAATGCAAGCCACCGACGGCGGCCCTGAGGTGGACGAACCGATGGAATGGGATGGTTTAGCCAAGTTTCCCGGGACGCTCGTCATCTACATGGGTGTGACTTCGGCACCCGTTTGGAGTCGCAGTTTGATTCAGGCTGGCAAGTCGCCCGACACTCCGGTGGCGATTGTTCGACGTTGTTCATGGCCCGACCAGCAAATCATTCATTGTCGACTCGACGAAGTTGGCAATCATTTAAACTCGGGCTCGAAATTGAGGCCACCCGTCCTTGCCATCGTTGGAGATGTTGCGGCTCTCGGCCAAGCCTACGATTGGTTCTCGAATCGCCCCTTGGCTGGAAAAACGATTCTTCTGGCTCGCCCTGAAAATCAGGCCGACGAGACGATTCGCGAATTAGCCGATTTGGGAGCGAACGTCCTCTATCAAAAGGCAATCGCGTTAGAAGCACCCGAGCGGGAAAGTGACTTGGACGAACAAATTCGAAGGGTTGCTGAGTTTGACTGGCTGATCTTTTCTTCCGTGAACGGGGTCGATCGATTTTGTCAGCGATTCTACCAACTGGGATTGGATGGACGTGCTCTCGGTCGATGTAAGCTCGCTGGAGTAGGCCCGTCGATAGCTGAATCGCTAGCCCGCTGGCATCTTCGATGTGACCGCATTCCGAACGGCGAAGAAGCACGATGGAGCGCCGCAAGCCTCGCCATCGATTTGGTGAAGCAATTCAAAGACGCAGGTACGGCCAAGCAAAACTGCTTGATTGTCCGAGCCGATCGCGGAAGAAAGACCCTGGAAGATGAGCTGAAATTGGCTGGGCACAAGGTCGAAGTCGCGATTGCTTACCGAAGTTTGGATGTTACCGAACTTCAACCGGAAGTTGCCAAAGCACTGGAAAACGGAGGGATCGATTTCGTTTTTGCTACCAGTTCGGCCATTGCCGAGTCGTTGCTCAAGCTGGCTGCTGGCCGGTTCAACCATGCGATTTGGATCGCGATCTCGGAAGAAGTTGCGGGAAGTATTCGAAAATCTGGCCCAAATCGGGTTTTTTGCTCAGCTCAATCGACGGTCGGCTCGATGCAAGAAAAGCTGATTGAGTTGATCGATCACGATATCGCTTGATTGTTTTGCTTGGGCCGGTTAGCTTTAGACCTTCCATTTCCTAGTATTTTGATCTTTGGATTGCATTCCATGCAGAAATATTCGTCGCTCATCCTGGCATCAACGGTTACGGTATTGGCAGTCATCGCCAAGCTCAAGTTTATTCCGCTGACTGATAATTTTGCCATGTTTGGAGCTCTGTCGCTCTTTTGCGGAGCCTACCTTCGAGGCTGGGCCGCTTGGTGCCTGCCAATTGGTGGAATGATCGTCAGCGATTTTCTCGGCAATGCGCTTCGAATCCCAGGGCTTCATTTCTACGACTATCGGGCCATGCTTTTCAACTATGCCGGGTTTGCTGCCATGATCGGAATTGGCTCGATGTTGCGTCATAATGCAGCCATCTCTCGAACGATCATTGCGGTCCTGAGCGGATCGCTTGCTTACTTCCTGATCAGCAACTTCGGTTGCTGGCTAGATCCGTTGCTCAAGTATGATCAATCATTCGCGGGATTGATCCAATGCTACTCGATGGCCTTGCCTTTCTACCGAACGACTTTCCAATCGGATATTTTGTTTTCGGCCGTCCTCTTCGGCACTCAGTGGTGGGCGATAGATTACGTACAGCAACACGCTACCCAAAGCAGCGACGTCTAAGAGCGATCAGATAGTCTTAAGGTATCGCGCTGGAGTCCAGGCTTTAGCCGCTGAAAATGTAACGAACGCCTAAAGGCTGGACTCCAACCTTTCTACACTAGATTAGCGATTCATGAGCCAATCTTCCTCCGCTTCGTCTTGGATCGCTAACCGAACCAAAGCATTTGATTCGAGCGGCATTCGCAAAGTCTTCGATCTGGCGGCATCGCTCAAGAATCCGATCAATCTTTCGATCGGTCAGCCTGATTTTGATGTTCCTGCTCCGATTAAAGAAGCTTGTATCCAAGCCATCCAACAGGGCAAGAACGCCTATTCTCCGACCCAAGGCATCCCGACCTTTTTGAAGCGGCTGCAATCGGATATTGATGCCAAGTATCAACACTCCGATCGTAAAATCTTTGTTAGCTCAGGGACAAGCGGCGGGCTTGTTCTGACCATGCTTTCGCTAGTCAATCCCGGCGACGAAGTCATTGTTTTCGATCCGTATTTCGTCATGTACCCCCCCTTGGTTCAACTCGTCGGCGGTGTACCGATCATCATCGATACCTACCCCGATTTCAAAATCGATCTTCAGAAGGTTCGTGATGCGATTACACCGAAGACGAAGTTGATCCTTTTCAACTCGCCCGGCAATCCAACTGGCGTCACGGCCACGGTTGAAGAGATGAAGGGTTTGGCTGATCTTTGCCGAGAAAACAACATCGCTCTCATTTCGGACGAAATTTACAGCCTGTTCATGTTCGATGGTCCAATGCGATCACCGGCCGAGTTCAATGATCAAACGATTGTCATCGACGGTTTTTCGAAGAGTCATGCGATGACCGGCTGGCGGCTTGGTTTTGTTCACGGGCCGAATGAGGTTATTCAAACCATGTTGAAGGTGCAGCAGTTCTCGTTTGTCTGCGCACCGCAACCGGTGCAGTGGGCCGGCCTAGCGGCGATGGACTACGATATGACGCCGTATTGCAATGACTATCGAGTCAAGCGTGACATGATGGTCGATGGTTTACGGAACTATTACGAGTTCACCGAGCCTGGTGGAGCTTTTTATGTATTCCCGAAAGTACCGTGGGGAGATTCGGAATCGTTCGTCCGCAAAGCGATCGAAAACGAGCTCTTGATCATCCCGGGTAATATTTTTTCGAAGCGTCAAACCCACTTCCGCATCTCCTTTGCTGCCAGCCAGCAAACGCTTGAGCGCGGCATCGAAGTGTTGCGCAAACTGGCTCAAATGAAGCCAGCATAACAGGTCGCAATTCTCTACCAGCGTCGCCGTTCTCTCCGAAAGTGTCGCAATTCTCTCCGAGAGTGTCGCCGTTCTCTCCGAGAACGAAGCGTGAATCACCTTAAACCTTCTTGAGCTTCCAGCGTCGATTGGGCAAGGAGATGGCAAGGAGTTCCCCGTTGCGTTCTCTCCCAGCGTCGCCGTTCTCTCCGAAAGTGTCGCCGTTCTCTACGAAAGTGTCGCAATTCTCTCCGAAAGTGTCGCCGTTCTCTCCGAGAACGAAGCGTGAATCACCTTAAACCTTCTTGAGCTTCCAGCGTCGATTGGGCAAGGAGATGGC
>JANOAI010000202.1:0-1684 GCA_031411055.1 Pirellulaceae bacterium | reverse complement strand
GCAAAACGCACAGAACGCCTAAACAGTCGTGCGAGTTTTGATGCATTAAAAAGCTAACAATTTCGTCAAAATTCAATGCAACCTCTCCCATCGGGAAAGATCGGACGCGGTAGCGGCTGGGAGAGGGTGATCGCACCATCGAGGATTCGCGGGCGTTCATCCCTATTGAGAAGACCGTCACCCGCTCGCGGGAAGAGGTAACAAAATCGATGGGATATCATGTTCCAGCCAACGCCTTGCATTCGCGTATGGTTATTTAGATTGAGGCAGTAGGCGATGGTTCTTTTCCGTCACTCATCATCATCGTCGGCAAAGCGAAAAACTGCCCAGGAAGGAAATGGCGACATTGGGCGCATGGACTCCCAAAGGATTCGATTGAGTAGATCCTCGGGGGCTTTATCCATTTGCGAGAAATCCATCACCTCCGATGCTTCTGCCAAAGCACGCTTCGCCGCGTCCAGTAATGCGTGTAACGGTGGATTGAGTTGATCGAGCGGAATGTTCGACGGCACGGCAGTAAACGGCTCTAGGTTGGCTTGGTCTGTGAAGCAATCGAACATGGGCGTTGCACTTGCGTCGAACTGATTCATAGGCGGCAGGCCGAGAATCTGCTCGATGGTTCGCAGTAAGCTGGTCGTGTTATACCGAGTGCTAATGGTTGTTTCGCGTTTGGTATACGGACTGATACAGTACGAAGTGGTACGATAGCCGCTGATATGATCCCAACCAGCTTGCGGGTCATCTTGAATCGAAAAGATCGCCATCTTCGACCAGAACTTGGATCGACTCAGTCCTTCGACGATGCGACCGAATGCTAGGTCATTATCAGCCATGCTGGATGCCGGGGTAGGAAAGTTCGGCGAAGCTCCGCTTGTGTGATCATTGGGCAAACAGATGATTACCAAGTTCGGAAAAGTACCTCGGGCTTCAAAGTCCTTGAGTTCACCTAAGATGAAGTCCGCACGATATTGATCAGGGACTTGCATGCCCCACCCAACGTACGTTTTCGGCGAGTGCGGACGAAGGCTCTCGATTACTGGCTCGGAATCGAAAATGACGGCATCATTTTCCATTTTCCAAGTTCGATAGCACGACATGAAATCGGGCTTGCCTGTCTTACCGGAATCGCGCCAGCGAATAATGGGCTTCATGAACTCGCCGTAATTGCGAAGTGTCTTTCCGTGGGCAATCGCGTTGTCCCATAGGAAGCCAGCTGGCGAATAGGCGAGCGCGTCGGCTTCATCGTCGCCCATCCCATCAGGATAGCTCCGAGGAAACCCACCGAAGCTTTTCTCTAAGTATGCCGTACTTATCGCGGAAGTGCTCCACTGATGACCATCGGCACTCAGTATCCCGCAGCAGTAGGTGTTGTCGAGTAAGATAAATTGTTCAGCAACCTTATGTTGGTTCGGCGTAATCTCTCGTCCGAAAAT
The DNA here is from genome assembly GCA_031411055.1 of Pirellulaceae bacterium. Lineage (GTDB taxonomy): Bacteria > Planctomycetota > Planctomycetia > Pirellulales > Pirellulaceae > JAIYDQ01. The sequence continues at coordinate 251 of JANOAI010000202.1, read as the reverse complement.
ACAAAGTCCCGAATCACCTTTGCCTCGCGCGATGTCACCTAAAACCTGATCATACGTTCGATTCTCTTTAATGATGTAAACTACATGTTCGATCAGGCTCGGTTCACCGATGCGACTATGAAGTCCTGGGTTTGCAAGTGGCGGTCGCCACTATTTTGGGAATTCTTTTTGTTTACATGTTTTGAGGCTCCGGTTGATGCCTGGGTCGTCGTCGTTTGTCGTTCGCTCACCACGGCGAAGTGAGTCTTCGA
>JANOAI010000201.1:0-2918 GCA_031411055.1 Pirellulaceae bacterium | reverse complement strand
CCAGGTCGCTATCGTTGTATAGGCGGTGCCCGGTGAATCGAACCACGGCCAAAGTTCCATTGCAACTGGTTGACGCGTGGGTAGCCACGTGTACCGTTCGATGGGAACGCCACAATCGGGTGCGCCGAAGTTTTCGCCGTAGGAAAAATGAGTGTCATGAGCATCCAGCGTTTCGATCATATCGGCATTCCCTTCCGCGACCCGGATCTGCGTTATCACCGGATCGGTTTCGACATAGATCCGACGTGGAATACGACGATGCTCGTCGAGTATTTCTTGCCCTCCACACACATGTAAGAATGCGTCTGCCGTCCGATATACTTCGGCAAGTTCCGATTCGCTCATCCCCCAATATCGTTCCTCGATACGGCCGTGCGCGACCCATTTGCCAGCGAAGCCATGCTTGTCCAAAAGCGCGCCGATTCGTTCCACGTTGCCGGTCGATCCCCAGTCGTAGGTAAAATCCTCGGTCGCCACGTCATAAATTTGTCGCGATGAGTCTTCAACGTAATAGACGTCCCAACCAAGCTGTCGAAGACCAATCAGGTAATGCAAGAATTGATACGTGACGCCAGCCAGAGGATACCAAAACGCCAAACCAAACACGACAATGCGGCCGCGAGTTATCGGAGGAAACGAAATCATACGGCTTCCTCCCGTTTTAGCTGTCGGACTGGTCGAGCGGGATTGCCAGCCACGATCGTGTAAGGAGGAACATCTTCGGTTACGACGCTGCGAGCCCCGATGACTGAGCCATCACCCACCGTTACACCAGGCAGAACACAGGCTTCGAAACCAATCCAGACGTTGTTGCCAATATGAATCGGGTTCGCTTGCGCTGGCGCGGCTGATTTTCGGCCAGGTCGCGTTGGAAGGCGAAGCAACTCCTCGCGTCGTTTCCTGTAATCAAACGGAAAACGGTAACAGTCCATGAGAACAACGCTCCACGACATCATGGTGTAGTCGCCGATCGTAATTTCCGCATCAGCAATCAACCAACACGCGTTGAGCATTGAACAAGTGCCGACAGTCACTCGGCCATTTGGGCCCACATCAAGCATCGTTCCGTCGAGGACTTGACTTCCACGACCTAGTTCGATCGCGACCGGTAATTCGCTTCGGCATAGATCGAAGGAGAATGCACTGTCGATATGAGCCAGCGGATCCACGATGATATTGTCACGCATTGGGATAGGTTCCCAATCGCATGGGTATTGGCGAAGCGTTGTTCCAATCACGATTCGTCTCCCACTGGGCCAATGATTTGAGCAGGGTTGCCAAGTACTCGCATACCAGCCGGGACGTCACGTGTTACCATTGCCCCTGGCTCTATCCAAGCTCCGTCCCCGATCGTGACGCCTTTCAAAATGGTTGCCGCATGACCGATATAAACATCATTGCCGATGATGACGGGCTTCGACGGATAGGCACGGCGCGGTCGCCCTTCTGCTAACGGCGAACAAGCGATTACATCTAGCATTCTTTCATTTGGTTCCGTGGGATGGAAGTCAGAATCACTGATCACGACATTCCAGCCCATGATTACAAATCGACCTATCCGAACCTCTTTTTCGCACAGTATGACGCACCCATAGAACGCGCAAGCATCTCCGATCGTCACTCTAGCGTCTTTGTTTAATGCAAAGTGGACACCGTCCATTGTGCAAAGATCGCCGATCGTCAAGGCGTTGGTTTGCTCCGATTTAAAACGGGCGAAGGCTTTGGGGCCGGAAATTCGAGTACCATTACCTAGGATGACCCCAGCCGGCGTCTTTCCGTTCGTCCATAGACCGGGGGCTGAAATGATTTCTTCGTCTGTCATAATTCGTTCCGATCTTCACGTGATAGGATGACATTGGTATCGGATTCGATCATGCCATTCCATCGCTTTGGGCGGCTCGGGACTTCTCGTCTAAGATAGCAGTCTGGGTCGTATTCATTTCCAATCGAATAGAGGTGATAGCCTACGGCGCGAAAGGGCCTAAGAACGTCATCGACGGAATGACCCATTTGAGCAAGTTGAGCTGGATGAATCTCGATAAGGTATTCGCGATCCTTTCGCCCCTCGTTCAACAGCGATTCGAACCCTTGAACGACTCCGGCTTCAGCCCCCTCGACATCGATTTTAACCAAACGAACATGATTCCAGGTTTCAAGATCAATCAGTGACGTTAGCGGTGCCGCTTCCACAGTTGCGAGAACGTTCGTGTTCCCTTCGGGCACGACGCTCGTCGCCCCGCAATTACAATCTTGACCGCAATAGAGACTCACTTCACCCGCTTCCTTGGCGGCGGCAACGTTGAAGGACGTCACATGACTAGCCGTGTTTAACTCGACATTTTTAACCAGCAATTCATAAACTGCTGGTGAAGCCTCGACGGCTACAACGCGTCCAGTTGGTCCGACTTGTTTGGCTGCCAAAAGGGAGAAGTAACCTATATTGGCACCGATATCGATAAAACCATCGCCGGGCAGGAGTCGTCGCTTTACAAAGGCAGTAACCTCAGGCTCCCAAATTCCGAAATAGTAAAGATACTGCTGGAGGATATCGCGAGTGTTTCCGGCCAGTCGACCGGCTGCCGTGTTCGACACAAATGCATGGTCGCGCCAAGCCATTTCGGGCTCGACCCATCGATGCCACACGGACGAACGAATAGCTGGCAGTGGGGCGTATCGCACAGCCGCTCGGGCCATCGAAATCATCAAGCCTCCTCGGGTTGTTGAACTCATAAAGTGACTCCTTCGCAGCTATCTTCGGTTTTGGACGATGCCGAGCCTTCACCAGACTGCACACGATATAGCCGCGAATAGAGCCCACCGGCGGTTGCCAATTCGTCATGCGTTCCTTGCTCGACCAACTCTCCTCGTTCGAGAACCAGAATACGAGTCGCGCGGCGAATAGTTGAAAGTCGATGCGC
>JANOAI010000200.1:0-4419 GCA_031411055.1 Pirellulaceae bacterium | reverse complement strand
TTAAAGTTACCGCTCCCGCGAGCGGGCATGAGTCTCTATGCATCGTTCACCGTCCCACCTTCACCCTCCTCTTGGGAGGGTCGAAGCCGAGGAACGAGGTTTCGGGGAGGGGTGAGTAGAGTTAGTAATAGTTGCCCTCCCCTCGCTCGACCCTCCCGCAAGCGGGTGGGTGAAGATTGGGAGAGACCAATGCACACTCGATATCGGTTACAAACAAACTTGCTCGAAAATTTCGGATCCGAGAGTGGCAAGAGCGGATAGCCAATTTCATGAATACCAAGAATGGGCCAGCAACGCAGTTAAATGGCTTGCAGTCGTTAGCACATTGTGATGGAGAGATGATTATTGCTTACGGCCTAAGCAGGCCCCGTTCGAACCCGCGGGCGACGGCTTCGGCCCGATCGGCGGCTTCCAGCTTTTCCAGAATCGCCGCCACATGAGCTTTCGCCGTGCGGGCAGTAATATTCAGGATGCGCCCAATATCGGGATTGCTCATTCCTTTTCTCAAGAGATGAAGGACTTCCAGTTCACGGGCGGTCAGTTTACCGCCCGGTACGCGAGCTGCTAAACGACTTTCGATCACCGGACTTACAACTCGTTTTCCTTGATATGCCGCTTGGATAGAAGCGAGTAATTCGGCTGGCCGCGATGTTTTTGTGACATATCCGCACGCCCCCGCTTCCAGCGATTGAACGATGTCTTCTTCGGCTTCCGACGAAGTTAGCATCAGCACGCGAGCGTTGGGGAACTCCGCCCTGATGTTTTGCAGACACTGGATTCCGCTCATTCCTGGCATGGAAACATCGAGCAACGTAATGTCCGGTTGGTATTGCCGAAAAAGCGCTAGAGCCGATTCACCATCGTCGGCACCGGCCACGACATTGAAATCGGGATTCGCATTGAGCATATTGGCAAGCCCTGCCCGCATCACGGCATGATCATCGACTAATAGAAGTTGGATTGGTTTCGTCATAGCGCTAAGCAATTTCCGAATCAAAATCACGGATCGGCACTTCGGCAATAATATGGGTTCCACTTGCCGGTTGGCTCTTGATCTCTAACGTTCCGCCAAGTCGTTCGACACGTTCTCGCATTCCTTCCAACCCGAAATGTCCCAATTGCGAGTTTGGCTGTTGACCGAACACAAATCCGATTCCATCGTCATCAATGCTAACCCGCAATCGCTTTCCGTCCATCAGCGAGGTTAATGCAACGCGAATTCGCTTCGGATCAGCATGTTTGATTGCATTGTGGATCGCTTCCTGAACCACGAGTAGTAGATTTCCGGCAATAAAGTCAGCCAAGACTGGGAGATCCATGGAGCATTCAACGTCGACCTCGACATCATGTCCATCGGAAATCTGTGTCGCGACACTACGAACCGATTCGGAGAATGTTCGTTCTTTCAAAGGCAAGGCTCGCAGTGCCCAGACTGCACTGCGCAAGTCGTCTTGGCCGCGTTGAACCATGCGGCGGACGGTCTCAAGGTGGTTCGTAGTGCGATGAGCAATTGGGAGAGCTTCGCTTTCGCAGGCTTCAATTTGATAAGCGATACCCGTCATCGTTTGCAGCACCGTATCGTGAAGGTTCGCCGCTAAGCGGGTCCTTTCGCGAAGCGAGGCTTGGAATTCTACGGCAGCATCTCGGCGGGTGCGCATTTCGTGTGCGAGTAGCTTCGTTTGTTGTGCTACAGTTCGACGTAAAGCAACCGCCCACGCAAGCACCGCTAACGCAACTCCACCTACAGCCAGTAAAGCAGCAAATGTTCTCGAGAGCGTCCACCATGATGGCCGCTTGAGGACAAGGATATCATGCCTATCGCGGAGCAACAAATCGAGTCGTATAGGCTTCGCATAGTTGGCAGTCTGACCCGTGGGAGCGTATTGTACGCTGGCAATTCCAGTAAGTTGCATCTCGGTCCCCGGCAAAAATGCTTCCGGTTTTTCCCGAATAACCGCGGTCGAAACGGAGTCCCCACAATCCATTTCCAAACGGTGCTCGCCGTCCGGAGTCGGTCCTTGAATACTCAGCAAGCGACCTGTCATATTGACCAAAAGACCATCACATCCTTTGAGTCGAGGCGAACGTCCTGTACGGAGCAAGTCAAAGTCGTCGACGACGTTCGACATCGTCAAAGGGATGGGAACGGGCAACTTCGAGCTCCCATGCTTGCGAAGCACAGCGCCACTCAAGCCTGCTACATTGCGACTTGTATCGATAAAGCCCGTGGCTTCGATTCGATCGCCAACCTTCAATTGCTCATCATTTCCAGGTTCGATTCGAACAGCACAAGCTCCATCCTGAAGGAATAGAAACTCGTGAGGCTGATGGTACGTGATTACGCCTGAAATACGTCGACGATGCAATGGTCGACCGTCGGGGGAAAAGCTATCCAGCTCATTGAGTGGGACCGATTTTGCTGAGAATGGATCGAGCGGAGCTTCTTTGAGGATAACGACATCTTCCTCGTGGCTGATAACCAAGCGTGGACAGACGAACTCAGCGCGCCAATTGCGAGAAACAGCGGCTACGCCGGTCATTTGCACTTCAGCATCCAAGAGTCTTGTCGGAGCAAAGGTATCCGTTTTCGGCAACCGTGCAAGGAAATGCCCAAGACCCGTTTCGACTTTCAACAACCATCGTTTGCCACCTTCGTCGGCAATGCTTTGTACGACGCCAGAAGCTTTCACGCGTCGAACGTCATCGGCACCACTCAGAAACCGTTCAATCACAACATCTTGGGCCGGAGGCAGCGGTTTTACACCGATGATCTTAATAGTGGCTGGTAAGATGACAGGGGCAAAAGCCCCTTCAGCTAGCAGACCGCGCATTTCGATTGCAACGCCCTCGCGAAGCGCTAGCAGTATGTCATCAGAATCCTTCCAAACACTCTCTCGTCTTGCTTGAGATACACTTATCCAAATCCCGGCTGATTCGTCTTCAATACAAATAGAAGAAAACGCAGGCAGACCTTTTTCGGGCGATGCCAATCCTTCGCCAATGAGCGAGACGGTACCCTTCACATAGACTTCTGGCCTCTTGGCGGCCTCTGATCGGGGCGTGGCAATGAGACCCGCGATTGCGATTGGCGTTGGAGAATCAGCCAATACACCGGTGCATTGCCAAGCGAGGACCGACGCGAATACTAAAAATGTCCAACACCGGTTGTTCATGGAGAATAGTTCGAGGCACTTTCTATGGTTTAAATTCTAACGTCATAGTTTAGTCCCTGGATTCCCACGGGAATCGAGCGTAAAGGAAATCTTGAGAAGATCGACAGAGGATGCTAATCGTAACCAATCGTCAAAATTCAGGCATGGCGCTGAACGTTACGATTGTTTAAAGATCGAAAAGCCTAAGTTGTCGGTCCGTTGGTTTTGAAGAAGGAATGTTCCTATTCGGTTCTACCAACGTCGGAAGGCTTGGAAGGTCAATACTTGGTTCTGATTTCTGCAAGGCGAGGCGGATTCGCTCATGCATTTCACGAGCTAACATCGGGGCGAAAGCGTCGTCCGGGGCATGTGTAAAAATGAATGGTTTCAGTCCGGAAAGAATCCAGTCGGCGATTCGCTCGCTCCACTCGTCCCAGTAGTGCTCGACCTCTTCAAATCGATTGCGTCCAATCAAGCGAACGAACGGAGATTTGGCGGTAACAGTCGTTCTTAACGGAGAACGTGGTTTTCGATTTTGAGATTCTTTTTCAATCGCATCGGTTGGCGGCAAGCTATAGAGCGGGCTGGAATCAAAAAGGACACGATCGATGCCGCGATCTCGAAGGAGCTGGTCGAACCAGGCTTCGTGCTCTCCTTCGTCGAACCAATCAAGATGACGCACTTCGACTGCCCAGGGCAAGTCACTGGGAAGCTGATCTAGAAAGCGTTGCAGTCGCGGACGACGTTGGGCGCAAAACCTGGGACCAAGCTGTAAGAACGTTGGTCCCAATACGCTGCAATTATTTAGAATTCGCAATCGCTCGAGAAAGGTATCTAGCGATCTTTGACACAGCTGGAGATCAAGCTCACATTCATGCGTAATGTGTTGTGGAAACTTGTAACAGAAAGCAAAGTTCTTTTCTACGGAATTCGCCCATCGCTGAAAGCTTTCTTCGCTAGGCATTCCATAAAAGGTGCTGTTGCCTTCCACGGTGCCAAACATTCGGGAATACCATCCTAGGTTTTCAGAAGCGGGCGAGCGCTCCGGTACAACCACTGATTTCCAGGCTTTACAATTCCAAACGGGACAGCCTATGCGATACGGCCAGTCAGACCATGTTGGAAAGTGATCAAGGGATGCTTTCATCCAAGTCAAATCAAACCTTGTAATTGGCTATAGCATTTTCGCTTTTTGAGGTAGTGCTCGTCACGGCAAATTTTTCGAGTACGACGGACGGGAAGTCCGTCGTACAGGTTCAGCTCAACC
>JANOAI010000199.1:0-36943 GCA_031411055.1 Pirellulaceae bacterium | reverse complement strand
CTGTTCGCAACAACACATCTCCGACTCGATCGTACGAAATCGCCAGGTCACGCAAAGCTCGCGTTTCTAGCGGGTTTTGGGCGGCCAACAATTCGCTGATTTTTAACCCCGATTCGTAGTGCCCCAGTGCATTCTGGGGTTGCCCCATTTGACGGACAGCATCACCAAGCTTCACGTGCGAGACCAACAAATCGCGTTGAGCCTGCATACCGGGAGAATCACCCGAAGCGAGTTTTTTGCTGAGTTCTCGTCCCGCGGTGTAGTGCGTCAGTGCCTCCCGAAGTTGCCCCATTTGTAGCAAGACGTCACCGAGTCGGTCGTGCGATATCCACAAGTCGCGCAGGGCCTGGTTGTCGTTTGGAATGACAGTCGACCGCTTCTCGGCGATTTTAAAACCCTGTTCATAATGCGTTAAAGCCTCCTGAATCTGTCCCTTTTGCAGCAAGATATCTCCAAGCCCATTATGCGAAACATTCAGGTCGCGTTGAGCATGCACGTGTGGCGGATGGGATCGTGCTAACCGGTTTGCAAGTTCATTCGCGTAGATAAAAAGATCGTGGGCGGATGAAACTCCTTCGTAACGCATGGCATGATGGCCAAGCTCGGTAATAATACTAAACTGCTCGTGTATTGCATCGCCCCAGTTCGGATCTTTTGACAGCAGTTGTTCGCAAGTTGCGCGCGCAGAATCATAATGCCCTAGAAGAACTTCTTTACGAACAGTTTCGAGAATGGGGAGGAGATTCATCTTTCGATTATGGTCTTGCTCACGATCGAATTTTGCGAACAAGTCCTCCTTACGCGAGGCGATATAGGCAATCGCTTCTTCGGCCCCTTGCTCGTCAAAAATACGAGTCATTTCCAAGTATTCCGGCGACACTTCGCTAGAACGAAGAACGGTTTCGATGGAATTCAAGAATTCGTCAACCCGTCCGAGATTTTGATCGCGTCCGGTAATGGCGATTTGCTTGGCTTCGTCTCGCTTTCGCCAATCAGCCAGTTTCTCTGCCTCGGCAATAGCGGTATCGTACGTGCGCTCGATGGTGTGAACCAATTGCTCACGAGTGCGCTTGGGATTGTCTAATTTTGCAGCAAGCTCTTTTAGTTCTCGCGATTGTTCGTCAATCAGAAATTGCGTCTGATCCATTTTCTTTGCTTGCTGCCAGATTCCCTGATTAACCGCTAAAACTCCAGCCACGATGAGTACGAGGGCCACCGAGACGCCGACCATCCAACTCCGAAAACCGCGGCGGAGTTTTTCGAGGTCTTGTTTCAACCGACGAACGGAGAGCTCCGTTTCAGGATGACTCTGTATCTGGTAGAAGATGCCTTCGGACGATTGAACACGATCCCGATAGGCTCGCTGTAAGGCCCGCCTTTCTTGGACATCGCGAAGCGCCTCGCTGGATGAATCTCGAACCGTATCGATGGTTTCCGGCGATGCATCGCGTGGCATCTCCGATTGCGCAATCAAGTAATAGACTTTCTTCCCTTGCGATTTGGCATAAAGGGCTTCGTATTGCGTGTAAGAAACGCGACCGAACGTTTCATCGGGAATCGGTGGTTCTGCACCGTATGCGTCGCCAACGATTTGGAGAATCGCGGAACAACTATCGATGTGCTTCCGCAGCATCGGCCTGATATCGTCGCTACTGGTTTCAAAGATATCTTGCCACAACGGTTCGTGTCCCAACGCCAAAAGCGTATTGGATACCAACTGGCGAGCCGCTTTCAGTTCTCTTGAAACGGCCGACACAAAAATTCTTGGTTTCATGACAATGTATCTTTCTGGAACCACATAGTTGAAAAATGCTTCATCACGTCAATGGCTAATGATTGGTCCCAAATTGGATTTAGAGTACGACGGACTTCTCTTTGGTTGGGTATGGTTGTCACCGACGGACTGGAAGTCCGTCGTACAACGTTACGTCAACGGTAATTTTCAATTAGAGTATAGCGGGACAGCGCCACATTGAATCAGCCGAACGGCGTTAGCCGCGGTTCTTGCACTGGAAACCGTGGCTAACGCCAAAACGGCTAATGGTTTTGAAAACGTCACGAATCTTTGGGAATTTGATTCAACGTGGCGCTGTCCAGATAGTTATAGGGCGTATTGTGGGTGCAGCGTGATAGACGCCCTCAATGGAGTGATCAGTCGTCCATGAAAGGCGTAAGACAGAACAAAGGCGATCGCAAACAAATCCGAACGGGCGATCGGTTTATTGAGTTGGCACAGAAACTTGGAACCACTGCTGCCATCCAGTATGCGGGAAGGAATCCACTCTCCGAATTCAGAAAATCACATCCCATAGTTCGACTTCCACCACTCTAACTTCTGGCTGTCGGTGGGCTCCGGTTCACCTAGTCGCTTGTTCCAAGTATTCTGATAGTCTTTCCGCTTCGCTTGCTGAATCTCGCTCATGGGTGGTTCGGTGGTCGGGTCGCCCGAAACGCCTTGATCGTGGCTCGATTGGATCCAATCATCCAAAAGTTGATTCAATCGCGTTGTGTCATTTTGATATCCACGCAATTGTCCAACATTGTGAATCCCCTTTGAATCGGTAGTCAAATCGTAGAGCTCCCATTCGGGACGGGTATCGCTCAACCAACTAGCCTGGAACGCAGTCAATTTGCCTTGACGACTTAGTTCGCGAAGGAGCGGCATGCCAGGATAGCTCGCCTCTTTGTAACCCGACCAATTCGTTCTCGATAAACTTGGATTGAAGTTATGGACAAGCAAACGATCGGTCGTGATCACTGCACGAATGCGATCCATGGCATCACCACAACGATCACGAGCCGCAAATAGGTGTTCTCGCGATGGGAATTCAAGCCCGAGAATGGGCTTGCCCTCCATCCAGTTTGGAATCGGTAGCTTGGCTAGTTCTACCATCGAGGGAGCGAGGTCGATGAGACTTGTTAGCCGATGTTCTAATGGCTGAGCCATTATTCCTGGCCCGTGCATAATGAGCGGAACTTGTAAGCCTTCGACATTTAGCCATTGCTTTCCCCACGGCATTGGCCGGCCGTGATCGGCGAAGAACATCACAATCGTGTTGTCGAGCACCCCTCCATCTCGTAGCTGATCCAGGATAACGCCGACACGTTGATCGACAACCTCGACGCTTCGATGATAAGCATACCAATCCCTTCGCATCAGCGGATCGTCCGGGTAGTTTGCGGGCAATGGAATTGCGTTGAGCTCTTTCACATCAACATTTTCAGGAACCGGAAACGGTCGATGCGGTTCCGTAATCTGAAACTGCGCAAAGAAAGGTTGCCCAGGTTTTCGATTTCTCCAATCGTCGCCATCGTACATTTGTTTCGGGTCGTGCGCGAAATTGTAATGCGTCTTGGCTTTTGTGATCGACTTACCACTACGCTTCGCTCCGGCTGCCGCGGCATTGGTAACATACCAACCTTCGTTTCTCAGAATCGTCGGCAATGGAATAAACGGTTTTGGCAATGGCTGTGGGTTTTCAGTGTCGTGTGGATGCAATCCAGTTGTTGTTTGATAACAACCGAGAATAAAAGCCGAGCGAGAGGAACTGCATACGGGTGCGGTAGCGTACGCACGAGTGTATCGCCGCCCCTCTTTGGCCATGCGATCCAAGTTAGGTGTTTTGACTTGATCGAGCCCATAAACTCCTATATCGGGTGACATGTCGTCAGCGATGATCCACACAAAATTCGGTCGTTCAGCAGCGATTGCGAGGGCACTCGTTACGCATCCAACCAAGCAAAAAAATGTTTTGAGCATGAAAGAATCGGCAGGTCTAAGACTTCTTTAGTAAGAACGGGGCGAGGCAATCTAGTGTCGTATCTAACGCCCCGCGATGCAAGGCAACGGTTTGTGAAGCGCGTCCACCAATTGCCTTGCGATGTTCATGGTTTTCCAAGTTTCGCCTAGCCCATTCGACTAAGTCTTCAGGAACTTTCAGCTCTGCAATTGCCTCGGCTGCCTTCAGCAGACGCATCGTGTCTTCGAAGTTCTTGGTGTTGGGACCGACAGCGGTGGAGACGCCATACGCGGCCGGTTCAATCATGTTTTGTCCACCTCGATCGCCAAAACTGCCACCGACAAAAGCGATGTCCGCCAGACCCCACCACCATCGCAATTCGCCAACCGTGTCGCCGAGCAGAACTGCCCAATCGACGTTAGCAATATCACGATCTTTCGATCGCCGTCGATATTCTAAACCGGATTCGTCAAGCCAATTTGCGACTTCGTCGAATCTTTCAGGGTGTCGCGGAACGAGGATGAGTCGAAGGCGAGGAAAGGCAATTTTGAGCTTCTGAAAACTCTCTATCACAAAACGTTCCTCTGGTGACTGTGTGCTGCCACAAACCCATATTAAATCATCGTATCGCAAACCAAGTTGTTCCCGACGTTGTTCAACGTCGCGATGCTGTCGATCCGATTCAGCCCCATCAAACTTGAGATTCCCAGTGTTTATCAACCGATTCGTTGATACGCCCATAGACAAGAACCGTTGACGATAGGTCTCGTCTTGCGTTCCAACCCAATCGAATTTCGAAAAGATCGGCTTCAAGAGAAATCGAATTCGCTGGTAGCCTTGATAACTCGACTCACTTAACCGGCCATTCACAATTGCAATCGGGATCGCTAATTGCTTTGCAGCCAAAATCATGTTTGGCCAAACTTCGAGCTCGATGAATACCACGAGGTCAGGCCGGACGCGTCGAAGGGCGTTCTTGACGCTCCAGGTGAAATCGATTGGGAAAAAGAATCGCACCGCATCCGGGAAGGCGGTCGCTGCCAAAGCCATGCCCGAGTCTGTAGTCGTGGAAATGAACAAACGAAGACAAGGGTAGCGTCTTTTTAAGCCAGCGACCAAAGGACGCAACTGTTGAATTTCGCCAACACTCACGGCGTGAAGCCAGATGGTTGTTTCCCGTTCGGAGCGATTCCGCGGAACAAATCCTAATATTTTTTGCCACCAACCCGATCGATAGCGACCCGTACGGATGGATCGAAAAGCGATCCAAGGGGATGCAAGCGCGAGTACAAATAGATAAACGAAGTTTAAGGCGTAGCTGCCTATTCGGCCAATCATGGCACACCTATTTCTGGTCGCGGCAGCTCATCCAACGTCGCGAACTCATTGCGCACTCTTAAATACGCGATCGAATGAATCGGAAGTGTGAATAAGCACATGGCACTCGCGTATCCAACAAGCAACCCCAAGCTACCTCGAAGATATGCACCTATAACAACGGCCAGCGTCGTCACTAGGAAACCGGTCGTGGCTGGGACGGTGAGTGGATTGGAACGTCTTGCCATCACAAAGAGTGTTTGAGCGGCGATGAGGTGATTTGCGATGCAGCCGGCGGAGTAGATACCGAGTTCGAAAGGCGTAACGAAACCGAGCTCCTTGCCGGGAAGATATCGAGCTATCAGGAAAAGTAAGATTTGAAGGTCAAACAACAAGATGACTAAAATGAGCGTCGAGATAAGGAGCGATTTCCGCCAAAGGAGGCTCGCTTCGGATCGTTCGCCCGCGCCATGGTGAATCGCTAAAACAGAATACTTTGTTTGTAGCCACGCCATGGAGACGATTTGGATTGCACTAACAACCATCATCGTCATCCCTATTCTTCCGGCCTCTATTTCACCGTGGAACGTCATGACCAAGATGACAAAGAGTTGCGTTGCCAAGAAAAAAGTGAAACTGTAAATCGCCATGCGCCGTTGATTGAAGCCCAACTCGGCAGGATACGGCGACAATGCTACCAACTTCAAGCGGGATGACTCGACAAGGATCGCTGGCGGACGAACGAAAAGGAAGACGAACGCCCAGAAGAGTTGGACCGCCGAAGAAATCGCAAGCGTCCAAAGTTTTCCACCGAGGCTCAACGAGAGCCATACAGCGAAGGTGCCGGTAAAAAATTGGCAAAGCTGCATTCGGTAAACGGTGGATCGGCCGCCAGCCCCTTCCATAATGGCAAGCCTGGGTGCCAAGAAAAAGTTGGTTGCGGCGAAACACAAATAGACCAGCATGGGGCCGAACCACGCGATCGGCTCGCGATTAGCTCGAAGGGAGTATGAGCCAACCGCGATTGCAACAATAAAAAACATTAAGCTAACGATGCGAAACCAATGCGTAGAGGCATGCAGGAGTCCGGCAATCGCCACGTGAGCATCGGGAGGCCTTTCCGTTAGACTGGTCTCTGCCGTAGAACTCGTTACTTGTGTCGGCGATTCGCCAATAGCCCTGCCAGCTTGGCTAATCAGTACGTTGAGGTACCCAAGTTCGAAAAAATTCTGCAGCGATGCTAGGCCAATCAGAGTACAGTAGATCCCCCGTTCACCATCTGTGAGCATTCGGACCAACAAGACGATCGTGACCGGACCCGACAAAATCTGCCAAATCCGCCCGCTTAACGCGTACACGAGCGTGCGATCAATCTGGAAATATGCTAATAAACGTTGTCTCATCGTAATCGATAACTTAACTCAACTTATACTTTGCCAACATGACGGATGATGGTTTTAGCGATGACTTATGGATAGCCTTGGCAGAAAGCGCAAGCTTCACCGTCGGTCCGAATTCGAACGCTTTCTTCCCCTCGAGCAAGCTTCCAAGAAAGTTTTTAGAACATCAAGAGAGATTAAGGCTTAGGTCCAAAAATCGGTTTCGCCACCCAGAACGCTGGCTTTGGAGTTCGACGCTACTAGAGCAGGCAAGCGACGAACGGTCCAGCGAACTCATGGCTAGTCTGTTTCCCCGAGAAGCGACGGTCGTCGATATTTGCTGCGGAGCAGGGGCCGACGCGATTGCCCTCGCTAGACGCGGCCCGGTTATCGCAATCGACAAATCCCAGGTCGCTGCAGCCCTTACCGCTGCTAACCTACGGCTCCACGGGCTGAAAGGTCAGGTTCTTGCTGAAGAAGCCAGGTTCTTCCCTAAGAACGATAAAATTTGGATCCATATCGATCCCGATCGTCGATCTCTAGGACGACGAACGACGGGTTGTGAATTTTTTCAGCCTCCGCCGCAATTCTTAGCCGAAGCGATCAGCCATTCCGTTGGCGGATCGATAAAAGTTGCTCCCGCCACGAGACTCGAAGATTTTCAAAACTTTTGCGATGACAACAACCTTGGCAGGCCGTACGAAAATCTCGGTCTGCAATTCGTTTCCTGGGGTGGGTCGGTGCGACAACAACGTTGGTGGTGGAACATCGACGCCATTCCATCTCAGAAGAAGACCATTTCCGTTTGGTCGAACGATTCAGATTGGTCGCACTGGACGTGCGACATGGAAGAAACGGATAATGATGGCAGAATCATTATGGACGAACGAATAGAACTCCAAGGTTTTATCGGTGATACGGATCCAGCCGTTCGGGCCGCCTGTGCTCAACCTCAGCTTGCAGCCGAGCTCGAAGCGAGCATTATCGGCAATTCATTCGGCTACCTTCATTCAGACCAAAATTACATCGCCGACTCGCCTTTCGTAACTTGGTTTCAAATCGACGAAACGATTGCTTTTGATCGTAAAAAGCTGCGCCACATGCTTCAATCAATGCGAGTGGGAACGCTTGAGATAAAGACGCGGAACGTCGAAGTCGACATCGACTCGCTTCGCAAAGAACTCAAACTTCAGGGCGAAGAATCGCGAACGATCCTTATCACACGCTTCGGCAAGCGTGTCGTCGCCATTCTTGCCAAGCGATTGAACATGCCGAGTCGGTCATAAACAGTTCGCTGAACGATGACGTTTTCGCCACGTCACTTCCGATGGCTTTAAGGTCTCAACACGACAAATGTCGCAACGCGTGGAATGGTTATGCATTTATCGACGAGAGGAAGGTAGACGTCGAAGCGGAATTCTTATTCCTATGGCTTGGATGTGGGACCCGGCGTTGATGTCCCAACGGAGATAACAATTGCGCCATCAGGTAAAACCATTCCAGGCCGTAGCTCTCCTGCAGGCGTTCCATCGGGATTCAAGGTAACGCTGGCCGACGCTGCTGGAACATTCGAATAACTGGCTGAATAACCAGAATTTGAATATCCCGAATTATTGTATGGAGTCGGCTGATAATAGTATGTCGGCGACGGAGTAGTATAGTAATTGTAAACGGGAGCACTATACGAAGGTCTCGCGGAGTAGCCATAGTTCGAGTAACCAAGGCCAGAATTGGAATAGCTTCGTCCGTAGTATGGAGAACTCAGGCCAAAGCTCGAATAGCCGACTCCATAGGGATAGCCAAATCCACCAATGCCGACGCCGCCGAAACCGCCATAGTAGGAACCGCCGCCATGGTGATGGCTTCCACTCGTACTCCCACCATGGTGTGAGCCTCCGGTCATCGATCCGCCTGCGTGATGCATTCCTCCCGACATGGAGCCTCCACTGTGATGAGCGCCACCTGCTCCACCCATGTGTCCGCTGTGCTGAGCTTGAATAGGCGCATCGACGCAGAACATGAGCAGCGAGCTAGCAATGAGGAGCCCTGATTTGCCAACTACCGAACCCGAAAAAAATCGTGCAAGCATAGCTAAACCTTCCACGCGATGCGCGGTTATTGTCACGTCAACAATTACGACCGAGTTCCTGGCAGGGTGCAACCAAGAGGCGCTTCCGCCAATGAAAGTAATAAAATCAGTCGACGTAGAATGTTGCTGACGCTTTGAATAGCTCAATCTTACCGCGCCATTTGTCAAGCAGAAGTTTTCATAACGAGATTGTAATGTCTTGGCTCGTCAAATCCGAAGCAAACTACTGGGCCTTCGAGCCCATGCCGATATGGAGATATGCCTTTCGGGCATGATCGCTTGTGTTGAAGCTGGCCGTTTCTCGATATCATCGGGTGCGATTCGCTCGATTGGAATGAAGACTGTGCGAAAGGATACCGTTTGCCGAACTTGAGCCACAAATTCGTTGCGAAATCGCCGTCTCGGAGCACACGCGGTACGATTCTAAACCGCCGGGGGGAAAATCGTTTGCGGTTTTCTATCTGCAACGAGCTGCGATGGCAAACACATACGATTCGACTATCGCCAAACCGTCGCTTTCTTAAAGCACCACCGCTTTCGTTACAATGTGACAGCATTTAATGCATGATACGATGTGTGAGTCCAAACACCGTCTTCAACAATCCTTCTTTCCCTCATACCCATACCTACCATGATTCGATCTATCGTCTTTGCTTTAAGTCTTGTTGGCTTCTTCGTCACGTTGTTTGCTGTCGCAGATGCTGCGTCAAAGCCGAACATCGTCATCTTCTTGGTCGATGATATGGGGATTATGGATACGTCGGTGCCGTTCTTGACCGACGAGCAGGGAAATCCAACGAAGTACCCGCTCAATAAGTACTATCGAACACCAAGCATGGAGCGATTGGCAGGTCAAGGGATTCGTTTCAATAACTTTTACGCAATGAGCGTCTGTTCGCCAACGCGAATTGCCATCATGACGGGTCAGAATGCCGCTCGACATCGGACAACAACATGGATCAATCCTGACAACAACAACGCCGGTCCGAAGGGCCCGACGAATTGGCGATGGACCGGACTCACCAAAAGCGATGTTACTCTTGCAAAAGTTTTACAGTCGAATGGCTACCGAACGATTCATGTCGGCAAGGGACATTTTGGACCACGTAATTATGAAGGGGCCGATCCAACGAATCTTGGTTTTGACATAAACGTTGCCGGTGCCTCGATTGGTGCCCCCGCCAGCTATTACGGCAAGGAGAACTACGGTAATGGTGGAAAGAAAAATAAGAGTGCGGTGCTTGGACTGGATAAGTACCATGGCACCGATACGTTTTTGACGGAAGCTTTAACGCTTGAAGCTAATCAAAAAATGGCCGATGCCGTTTCTGAGAGCAAACCGTTTTTTCTCTACTTGCCTCACTATGCAGTACACGGCCCGTTCAACTCGGATCCTCGATTTGCTGATAACTACAAAGACTCGGGAAAGCCCGCTCCTGCCCAAGCCTTTGCAACACTTGTCGAAGGGATGGACCAGTCGCTTGGGATGATCCTCGATCAGTTGGTGAAGTTAAATGTCGCGGAGGATACCTTGATCTTCTTTTTGGGAGACAACGGCTCGGACGCCCCTCTCGGACACGAGCATACTGTAGCCTGTGCGGCACCGTTACGCGGCAAGAAGGGATCACACTATGAAGGTGGGGTTCGGGTTCCATTTATCGCGGCATGGGGGAAACCGAATGCAAACAATGCATTTCAACAGCGGCTTCCGATGGCTTCGGGGAAAATTCAGTCGCAGATGGCGGCGATCTACGATTTGTTTCCAACGATCCTTGAACTGGCCAATATCGATCGCCCCAAGAACCATACTCTGGATGGTGGAACATTGAAAACGCTTATGAGTGGAAGCTCGGACTCTCAACATGAGAAAACCTTCTTGATGCACTTTCCACATTCACCGCATCGGAGCACCTATTTTACGACCTACCGCGATGGTGACTGGAAGGTCGTCTATCATTACTTCCCTTCGGAAACATCGGAGGGAGGGCACTACCAGCTTTACAATCTCGCCACGGATCCTTTCGAATCCACGAATGTTGCCGCATCTCAGCCACTTCAGTTAAAGGTGCTGATGACTAAGATGGTAGCTCGTTTGGCCGACCAAAATGCGTTGTACCCAATCGATGAGGATAAGAACCCGGTCTTACCCAAAATTCCTTGAGCGACGTCTTTCCACATCGCTCATGTCGGCGCCTGAATTTGTGCTTTCAGAGATTTGCGAGTCTGTCATTGCTTCGCCATCACCGTTGTTTCCTTCACGCCTGAGTTGGTTAATGACGACCAGCACGTCAAGGGGCGTGATTTCACCATCTTCGTTTACATCCCATTGAAGATCTTGTTGGCTCAAGCCCGCATCGACTGATTGGGCTGAGAGAGTTCGGGAAGCGATCATTTCCGATACCTTCGTGGTACCCGTTCCTCGCAAGAAATTAATCACGTTCAATGCGTCGATAGGTGCTATGACGCCATCGCCGTTTACATCGCATGGCTTACTCTTATTATGGAAGCGCTTTCGAGCTTCGATCGCTTCTTTGTCCAATTCCGTTTTTGTACCTGTTCCTCCGGTACCACTGTTTGAGCCCGTCGTATTGCCGCTTCCCGTAGATGTAGGCGGTGGGATCTGCAATTCGGCGACGACCGTATTGGGCTTGGTGAGTTCGGTAACGATAATTCGGTCGCTCGCGAGCACATAAAGATAATCGCCAATACGAAGCGTTCGATCGACTTGTGCCGTGGATTGGATTTCGCCGAGTTTTTCGATCCCCTTCACAGGGTCGATGCGCAAAACTTCAACTTCTGGCAGTTTGGGATCGATACTTCCTGAGAACACTCCATCAAAGCGCCAGATCCAATCTTCGCGGTGGTGCAATGGCAGCGCCAAAATGCCAGCTTCCGGAAAATAACCAAGTGCTTGGTTGTTGGACAAACCGAATGAGGATTCTACGAGCGGCGAAAACGTCTGACGCCCACCCTGGTATTCAAAACGACTTTGAAGTTTTGGTTTCGAAAGATCGGTGATATCAAACAAGCTGACCTGGAGACTTCCAAAAAGCCCGGTTTGCTCGTCGGCGTCGCGTCCGATCCCCATCAAGTGCGTTGAATCGATGGGATGTAAGTATTGCGAGTAGCCTGGAATCTTAAGCTCGCCGAGAATCTGGGGTTTGGTCGCGTCGGCGAGATCGATGACGAAGAGCGGGTCGACGCGTCGGAACGTGACGAGGAACGCTCGATCACCGGCGAAGCGTGCCGATTGAATCTGCTCGCCAGGTGCAATGTTTTCAATCTTTCCAACGGTCGTCCACGTTGTTCCATTTCGACGAAGGACAGAGAGGTTGTTCTGATTATTCAAAATTCCGGCATTGTGGACGATCTGCAAATCACCTTGATAAGTTCCGACTGAGAATCGATTTTGGATATAACCTTCCACCGAGCCTGTGGCTTGTGGATTCACGGTTCCATCACTCGTACTAAAAGCAAAACTGGAAATATCGATTTCAGGTTGAAACGAAGTCCGGTTCCAATTCGATCCAAGCACAAAAATCGTATCCATCGTGACAACCAGATTTGCATAGCCGCTTTTGCCAACGATATCAAAGTCAAAAGGACCAGCAGCATTCGAATCGACGTCGAATGAACTGACACTCAGGATCGCTCCCCATCCATCATTGAAAACATTGGCGGCGGTTTGGAGGTCCACACTGAACGAAGAATTGCCAGTGGTTGTTCCCGAACCATCGCGATTGACAATCGTTACCTTCGGATTCGAATAGAGTTGCTCGCCGAGTCGTGCCAGGTACTGTCTTCCCGTTTCATTGAAAGCAGCACCGGTCGGTTGGTTGGGCACTCTTTCCACGGAAGGAAGTGCTAAGACGGAATTGGTGAAGACATAAAGCTTGTCGCCAATCAAACGAGATTCACGATAGTCGCCATCCAATTCGGAAGAACGCAGAACCTTGGGCGACGTTCGATCCGAAACATCGAGGATCGTAACGGCCGTGGTTACTTTCCGTGGATCTTTAGAATTATCGGCAACCAGCACCAAGCGATCCCCGAGCTTATGCATAGCGATGATCCGGCCATCAATAGCCATCTGCGATTGGATCTTTGGCTTGGCTTGGTCGCGAGCATCAATAATGATCAACTCACGATTCAAGGTTTGTCGCGAGATGACATAGAGGTAGTCACCATCGGTCTCGACAATATCAGCTTCATCGACCCCTGCGAGTTGATTGTTTCCAGCTTCATATCGACTGGACGCGGGAGTTGCGGAATCACTTACGACGCGATTGCTGCTAAAAGTTACTGGCGAGTATCGATCGTAGTACGTCGGATAGAATTCGCTGTTGTTAGCGGCCCCGAAGGACCATTGCTGTCTATTGAGGACTGATTCAAGCCACTTTTGTCGCGATGATTCTTGCTTCGCCAAGACATTGCTCGCTTCGGAAGAACCAACGCGAACGGAAACCTGCCCAACATCTCGATCGCCGTCACCGTTTTCAATCGTGTAGATGAAGGTCTCTAAGCCTTCGAAACCATCGGCTGGTTGATATTCGATCGACTTCGCATCGGCCGAGATAACAAGTTTACCGCCATGGGAAGCAGTCCCGAGGGATACGATGTTGTAGGGACTAACGAATGGCTTAGTTACATCGATAATCAAATCGATCGCATAGCTTGGAACGAATTGCGCTGTGCTGATATTGGATGCATTGCTTCGGTCATTACGAGTGACGTTTAGTTTTTGAAGCGAGTCGTTCGTTTTGACTTGATACCAATCGTCGACGGCCAAGACGGGTTGTACGACGTGAATGTTGACCCTTGCTTTCGATTTTTCCGGGGCAACGCCTTCAATCGTATATTCAAATTGCTCAACTCCTTCAAAACCTTTCTCGGGAGTAAAAACAAGTGTCGTTTTGTCAGCCGAAATTCTAACGGTCCCGTGTTTGGGTGCGGTGACCGACAGAATTTGTATCGGAGGCGTCGGTGGAACCAATCGGTAGTCCGGTAAGGTATCCCAATCGAAGGAAACATTTGCAGCAGTCAAGCTGGTAGGCGCAAAACTATGGTTACTCGTTTGAGTGGAATACCAGCGATCGTTCCACCAACCGAAATCATTGTCGAGGACCCTTAACGTGTTTTCAGAAGAGTCTACCTTGAGGACGAATGAGTCGTCTCTGGCTTCAGAAGTTTCCCAGGGCGGTAAAATCACGGCGGTCATTAACGAGCGCGTTTCAAGTCCTTCGACGAGGAGCGAGCGCGTCGTTCGAAGACTACTCTTTTTCAATCGTTTTCGATTCATACGTTCCGGCACCTGAGACGCACTTTTGTGATAGTCATCATCTTAGCTAATGCCAACGTCCGGGCGGAATGGAAGTTGGGGGGACGTCGGTGTATTTTTTGAGTCCCCAAGGAGCCGCAAGTGGGTGGTTATTTCCAGAATTCGCCTCAAAACGTTTGGTTTTTCCGTAGTGTCGAGACGGCTGGTTTGGAAAATGGGGATGTTGCCAGATTGAGACGCTGTTAAACTAAGACAGTCCCGTCCTCCTATTCGGTCAGCCGCCCCCGCCTTTTACGCGAGACCAATTGATGAGCCAAGCACGCCCCATTTCGCGCCGCACCATTCTTCGAGGCTCGGGTACCGTTCTTGCTTTGCCTTGGTTGGAAGCCATGAGTTCGGCGTCCGTATCTTCATCGGCAGCTCAACCTCCACTTCGAATCGGATTTTTCTATATCCCCAATGGCGTCAATCTTGATGACTGGCGTTTAAAGTCGACGGGCAAGCTTAACGAGCTTTCCACCACGATGAAGTCGCTCGAGCCTGTGAAGGATCAGATTACCGTCTTAACGGGACTGGCTGCCCAACACAACAAAGGAAACAGTGCATCCCACGAGCCAGCCGGCGGTGGTTTGCTCGTCGGCCAAAAATGCAAACATTCCGAAGAACCTGAAGTGGGAGGACCGTCGATCGACCAGGTGATCGCCAAGGAGATTGGCCAACAAACGGCCGTAGACTCGTTAGCGCTAGGTATTGATCCGGGCATTCGAGGGGATCATGGCTACAGCGGGACCTATATGTCTCATATCTCGTGGCGAAACAAGACGACGCCCGTTGCGTTGGAAATTAACCCTAAGCAACTGTATGAGCGCCTTTTCCGCGGAAAAGCTCCACGCAAAGCCGATCGGAATCTCTCGCAAGCTGTGAAGACGGAGGACAAAGCGAATACGCCTGAGGAAAGCGTTCTTGATCTTGTCCGAGATCAGACGAAGGCTTTGCAACGCAAACTGAGCTATGCCGATCGGCAAAAGATGGAGCAGTACCTCGAAGGCCTTCGAAGCGTCGAACGCCGAGTCGACCTTGCAGATCGCGATACTTATTCGCATCACCAAGATGACTTTTCAAAATCACCCTCGAATGAACCACACGAGCCGGAACTCAATCAGATCATCATTCCGGAGGGCAAAGGGATTCCGACGGAGTATGCTGAGCACGTCAATTTGATGCTCGATATTCTGACACTTGCTTTTCAGACCGACACTACGCGTGTAGCCAGTTTTATGTTCTCCTTTGAGAAATCGACGAGAGCCTACCCCCAGATCGAAGCGCCGGGTTCACACCATTCGTCGTCGCATCACAAAAAAGAAAAGAAGAATCTGGATCAATTAACCAAGATCAATTCGCACCATATGGAACTTTTCTCCCGCATGTTACAGCGAATGGCCGAGATTCCTGAAGGCGATGGAAACTTACTGGACAATGTCATGTTTCTTTACGGTGGTGGGATTAGCGATGGCAACAAGCACAACAACAATGACTTACCAATGCTCATGGCGGGCGGCGGCGGTGGCACGCTGAAAGGTGGCCGACACTTGGTTTATCCGGACTATACGCCAATATGCAACGTCTATCTTGAAATGGCGCAACGGATGGGCTTGAAGATGGATGCGTTTGGCGACAGCAACAGCCCATTGAGCAACCTTCGCGGATGAAAGTTGTTTTTTTGGGGCTGATTTGCGCCGCCATTGCAATTCGCTTTTCACCGATGAGCTTGGCACAAACAAAGGAAGTCGATCCTTTGTCGTGGGACCGCAACATTCGGTCGATCGTTACCGATTATTGCCTAGATTGCCATGCCGACCGCGATCCGAGTGGCGATGTGAATCTGGCTCAGGACGTCGACATTCGTCAAATTCTCGATCATCGAGAAACGTGGACGACCGCCCTGGCGCTCATCGAAGCTGGCGACATGCCTCCTAAAGATGCGAAAAAGCCAAAGAAAGAGCAACGAGATTTGCTCATCGCATTTCTGAAGAAACATCTGAATTCGCTTGATTGTGCCACGCTTCACGATCCCGGCAAACCTATTTTACGACGGCTGAATCGCATCGAGTATGATTTTGCAGTTCAAGACCTGACGGGCCTGCCATTGAATCTAGCGGAAGGGTTTTCTCCGGATGAATCGAGTTATGGTTTCGATAATATTGGAGATTCGCTCAGTCTTTCGCCGGTGCAGGTTGAGCAATACCACGCAGCCGCATTGACGATCGTGACTGAACTCCAAAAGCAGAAAGACTTGAAGCCCAAGCTTTATGAAGCAGCCTTTGGCGCCTCCCCTGGGACGGATAACGAATCGGAGAAATCAGCACGACAGGCCCTTGATATCTTTGCGTCGAAAGCTTTTCGGCGTCCGGTTGATTCAGAAATGATCGAGCGAATGATGGATATATATCGTCTATCGCGAGCGAAGGGTGAATCTCATGAAAAGGCGCAAGGACATTTAGCCACCGCCGTGTTGATCTCGCCTCATTTTCTGATCCGTATCGAGAAAAGCAATGCGGACAGTGACGATCCTTATCCGGTCGATGATTTTGAGCTAGCCTCACGGCTTAGTTTTTTTCTCTGGTCGAGACCGCCCGATGAGTCGTTACTGGAACTAGCGTCCCAGGGGAAGTTGCGCGAAGATTCGGTACTTGAAGAGCAAACTCTTCGCATGCTTAGGGATAAACGAAGCGAGGCTTTAGTCGATAACTTTTTTGGGCAATGGCTTTCGCTGCGTGAGCTGGATGACCATCAGCCCGATTTGAATCAGTTTCCGAAATTCAATGACAAGCTTCGGAAGTCTATGCAAGCCGAAGTGCGAGCATTCTTGTCCGAGATCGTCCAGAAAAATCGCCCGATCACAGAATTGATAGACGCGGACTATACCTATTTGAATGAGACGCTTGCCCTGCATTACGGGATTCAAGGGGTAAAGGGGAGTGAGTTTCAACGAATATCACTGGATGATCGGCGACGTGGTGGAATTTTGACTTCGGCGGCGCTGTTGATGCTCCAATCCGATCCAACGAGGACCAATGTTCCTCGGCGAGGTAATTTTATTGCTGGACGGGTATTAGGCGTACCCGCTCCTCCACCACCGCCAAACGTCCCTGATTTGAAAGAAACGGCAGCTGACGGAAAATCCCGGCCCCTTCGCGAACTGCTCGAGATCCACCGAAAAAGTCCTGAGTGCGCGAACTGCCATGCGAAAATGGACCCGTTCGGAATGGCCTTCGAGAACTTCGATGCGATCGGCAAATGGCGAACGAAGGACGGTAGTTTTAAGATTGACCCATCGAGCCGGCTGCTTGACGGCACACAACTAGACGGACCGGAATCGTTGAAGGACTGGTTGCTAAGCAAAAAGAACCAGTTCCGACGAAATTTCGCCAAGAACTTACTGGTATACGCTTTCGGCCGTGGATTGCAGGGGAACGATGAGTGCACCATTCGCGAGATATTGGCGTCAGCGGAGAAGAATAACGACTGTTTTGACTCATTGGTGGTCACTGTCGTCAAAAGCCTCCCCTTTCGATACCGGCGAAATCCGCTTGAGTAAACTGGAGTAAGAAAGGCTTCTTCGAGTCCCCAAAATGCCCTTTTGGGGTGGTCATTTATCGGCGATTCCGTCGATTTTATTCGCTTGACTCGGTATGAAGTGTCCATGTTGGGTCTGTTTTACTTGTAAAATCGTCATGACAGGCATTTTTCGGGATATTTGACCGATGTTGACTCAAGGAAGCACTCAAATAAATGCCTGCTGCGGGGTATAATCGTCTTTGACGCGTATCATGCGATCATGGCTTCCTTCTTTCAAATTATTGTTGGCAACGCAGGGTTCTGAAAAACATGTCGATTATCCCTCCCAATGACGGCGTTGCACAATTCAGCCACAACGAAAACGGAAGCGGTTATAACGGTACAAATAACGGCAACAATAACGGAGGTAACGGCAACAATAACGGAGGTAATGGCAACAACGGAGGTAATGGCAACAACGGAGGGCGGGATATTCTTGGGGAACTCCAAGCACGCGCAATGATTGAAGCGGATGCTGGGGATAGTGAGACCGGCGCGGTCGACTTCCTCGGCCCAATGATGCGACGTAAGTCGATCATCATTCTTATGGCCTTGATTGGCGCTGGCGTCGGGTACTTGATGTACCGTCGAGAGACACCAACGTATATGTCGACTCTCCGATTCATGTTGTGGACGAAGAACCCACCGGTCATTGCGAACGGAGAACCGATTACGCCAGCCGTTTCTCTTCCAAAACAGCAATTGCTCATAACTAGCCAAACGATTCTTGAGCGAGCCGTAATCCGAGGGAAGCTTGGGGAGCTGGAAACTTTCAAGAATAACCCGTTCCCCGCTCCGGCGCTCAAATCGATGATCGGGGTTAAGCCCGTGACGAGCAATGCAGAAACCCTGGAACTGAGTTGCCGAGGCCTCGTAGCCGCCGACCTTCCCTCGATTCTGGATTCAGTGCTTGGCTCCTACAAGGATTTTCTTGACGACTCGTCTAAAACTTCTGGAACGGAATCGTCGCAACTTTTGGAATTACTTCTTCAGAGAACCAGCGAACAGCGTAGAAAAGATGAATTGCGATACAACGAACTCCAAAATATCCTTCGCATCACTGGTGAAGACCTCATGTCGCAAAATGTTAACCCCTATGCGGATCGACAGGCTAGTGTCGAGAAAGATCTGGCGGATCGACGTCGCGAAATTAACGACGCTATGACAAAAATTAAGCAGGTCGAAAGGGCAGAAGCCACGGAGGATCCTTCTACGAAAGTCGCGCAATTGCGAATCATTGCTATGAAGGCCGAGCAATACCTCAAGTTTGGATCTTCCCATAACTCTGCCGATGTGAATGAACGCGTTGAAATGGAAAGACGCTATCAGTTGCGTATTGATGAATACAGTACTCAACTCGGCACCATTGAAAACCAAATCATCGAGTATCGACGTGACTTGGGAGAAAAACACCCACTCGTTATTCGCGCGAAGAGCAAACAAAATGAGCTCCTTACGGCGAAAGATAAGATCGAAAAATTGTTAGTAGAGCTACAGAAAGACGATGCTAAACGAAAAGCGGAAGCCAAAGAACAAGATCCTTCACAAGGAACTCAATTGACCGATCTGCAAAGACAGAACGTCCAGCTTTACAAGCTTTCGCTCGAATCCGACTTTGCAACTTTGAAATCAACCATCGATTCGCTTGAACAAGAGCATAACGACTTGATGACAAACGAAGCTGCAAACCGACAGTTGATTTCGGAATTCAATCTGTTGCGAAACAAGATTGCTCAAAAGGAGACGAAAGATGACCAGGTTCTCGATCGACTGACGGCTCTTTCGGTACAGAGCAGTTTCAACACGACACGCGTTGAAGAAATTGATCGACCCGTTCAGGGTGCCAAGGTCTCTCCAATTCTAACCAACTATTTGTTGTTTTCGATGTTGATAGGTAGTTTCGTTGGAACCGCCCTCGCAATCCTCGTAGACCGTGCAGACATGTCCTTCCGCAATCCGTACGAAATCTTCCAGAAAATGAAGGTGCCTGTTCTATGCAAGGTGCCAAACATTGCCAAGTCAAAGATAAAGCACGACCTTCCGTGTTCGCCGACGCTCATCACCGCAATCGACCCAAGATCGGCGGCGGCTGAATCGTTTCGATCGTGCCGTACGGCCATGCTCTTCTTCGCCAACAACTCCAATGCGAAGACTTATCTTGTCAGCAGCCCATCGGCCGGTGACGGCAAATCGACAACCGTTTCCAATCTCGCCGTATCGCTTTCTCAGAGCGGCAAGAGTGTTTGCCTTTTAGATTGCGATCTTCGTCGCCCTCGGCAGCATCAACACTTTGGCGTTTCCCTGAAACCGGGATTGATCGACGTTGCGACGGGCAAATCGACACTGGAAGACGCGATACGCCCAACGTTTATGGAAAATCTGTCGATCGTGACCTCAGGTGGTCATCCTGATAATCCTGGCGAGTTCGTTGTCTCTCCAAAGTTTCGAGAGATTTTAGCTACGCTTCGCGACCGCTTCGATGTTGTCCTGATCGACTCGCCGCCCCTATTGCCAGTCGCCGACGCAACATCGCTATCAACTCAAGTCGACGGTACGCTACTCGTATTTCGTATTCGAAAAGGGGTCGTTCTCGCATCGACCAAAGCACGCGAGCTTCTCGATCTGGTTCATGCAAGGATGCTTGGTGTGATCGTGAATGGCGTTGACCAAAACCCATACTACAGCGAGTACGGCGGCTATAACTACACCGGCTATTCCGGCTACAACTATGCTGCGGATCGTTACTACGAGCGACAAGTCAAAGAATACGCGGAAACAACTGGCGAAGCGTAACGACGATGATCGAATTCGTAAGTTGCACCCAGCGATCGCACGACGATTTCTGGGAAAACTCGGCTCTCGGGATCTCCATTCGAAGAATTGGGGCTGATCCTCGGGCTTACGGGTATATCGCTTACGAGAATCGATTGGGGTTACCTGTAATCTACAATCAACGCATCAACACTTCGGACGATGCCGACGTACTCGTGTTTCTTCACGACGACATTTGGCTCGATGATTTTTTCTTTATTGACCGAATCCTCGAAGGGGTCAAGCACTTTGATATCTTTGGCTTAGCGGGTTCTAATCGTCGCTCTCCCTTTCAGATGAGCTGGGCTTTTGATACCGATCTTGGCGGCGGCAATTTTCAATGGAAGCAAATTGATACGCTTAGCGGTACGGTTGCTCACGGAGAAAAACCGTTTGGCGAAATATCGCGATATGGTTTGGCTCCCAAAGAAGTCGAGTTGCTCGACGGGCTATTTATTGCAGCTAGTAAAGCGAAACTCCTTGAGAAAGGGATTCGCTTTGATGAAAGATTCGACTTTCACTTCTATGATTTGGACTTTTGTCGAACGGCGTGTAACGCTGGTCTGCGAATGGGCACCTGGCCGATCGCCGTAACACATCAGAGTGGTGGGCGCATGGGGACACCGCATTGGCAGGAGCAGTATCGAAAGTACATCGAAAAATGGACAAACTAGATCATTTTTAAGAACGACGTAGGCTTGCGAAACGGGGTCAGGTACCAAAAGTGCAAAGCACCAAAGGGCCGTTCCGGCTTTTGGTACCTGACCCCGTTTCACAGCTGAGACCCCGCTTCACAACTGGCTATATGAAAAATGAAAATGCTCTAGATCAATGCTCGAATCGATATCTCCACTTTCCCAGCGACAACCTCAGTACAAGATACACGCGTTTAAATGACCGCGTCAATCGCCTAGTTATTTATCGAAGGGTTTGCGATCAGTATCGATCGCAATGAGCTGATATACCGAGTTTTCGAGATTGATACGAGCTGGATCGACACACGTGGAAAGACTTTGTTCGCCCCCCTCTCCTCATTGCATTGGCGTAAGATCTCAATTCATGGCTGAGTTGAGTAGTAAGTAAGCGACTCTACGCCGCTCGCTTCCCGTCTTGTTGACGGCGAAGCCGTTTTCGCTCTGCCTTGCTAAGGTTGCGGTTGCTTCCATCGTCTTGCTCTTCATCATCATAAGACCCATCGAAGGCCGACGAACTCTGAGACACGGGAGAGCGTTGATCATTTCGCTGCGATGACGAACTCGAAGGAATCGGCGTCCGTGTTGTATCCACCGGCTTCGGACCGTTAGACGAAGCCGTCGCTTGAGGTGGTTTAAGCTTTAAATTGTCCATGAAACCGAAGAGAGCTCGCTTTGGTTTGGCTTCTCCAGTTGTGTTTTCAACTTTTTGAGTCTTGCTCGATGAATCCACGATCTGATTTGATTTCTTTCCAAAACCCCATGACTTATTAGTCTTCGGAGTCGTGGATTCGTTTTGGTTGTTGCTTGTCGAGGCGGCATTGCGCTTAAACCAGCTACGTTTTACCTTGGTTTCAGGATCAGTGGATTCAACGCGAGGTTTTTTCGATAGCCATCGTCGCTTCGGTTTTTGCTCCGTGTTCGATTGTACGGGCTTCTCTCGCCGTTTAAACCATTGGCGTTTTGAATCGGAACGTCCACCGTTCTTTTCATCTTCGTTGGAGACGGCGGCTGATTTGCTGCGACTAGCTTTGTCGCTTGACGATTCATCGATAGTGACATTGGGCTTGCGTTTCGAAAACCACCCACTTGTCTTCTTCATGGGTTCATCAAAACCATCGTCGCGAGCGCGCCGTTCCGCCGATACATCGGAATAATCTTCGCCGAGCTTTGCGTTCGATCGCCATCGAGGGAGTCGAAGCCAACTTCGGCGATTCGATTCGTTCGCTTCGACCGTGTCAGATGCTGTTGATCTTGATTGAGTGTGATTCGAGTTGCGATCATCTGATTGCTTAGATGCGACGACCTTTTCGTTGGCTGGACGCTGGCGTCCGAACCCAAAACTTGGTAACCCGAAACGGCGGCGAGGGGATCCTTCGCTGTTGTCGTTATCCGCTTGCTCCGTGTCCAATTCGATTTTGGCTGGACGTTTCGCGACGGTTCTTTCTTGCGGGGATGTAGAATTGGAGCCGACTTGAGTTTCATCATTGGCCGCGCCGTTCTGCCGGTTCTTGCGTTGCAGCGAAAGTCGAGGTAGCTTCCATCCCGAGCGTTTCGAAATAAGCCGGTTTCGCATGATGAAACGGCGTTGCGCTTCGATATAGATGTGACGCAGATAAATCCCAGCCGATAAAAAAACAGCGAGGATGCCGCCCAACCAAGTTCCACCAACGATGAGGTCGGTCAATGGTTGACTCCATGGGGAAACGACAAGCCCAGTTCCAATGAGGGCGCTACCAGCCCAGCTGAGTAGCCCAACAAGCCAAAAGACGACGCTTAGCGGCGAAACTTTTAGTTCGCTGCATAAACGGAGCCCGAGTACGCCAACGAGTGTTGCAAAGGTTGTTAATACTACGGTCCACCCCGAATATCCGAATTCGCGAAGTGTCCAAGAATCGAGGCTCTTTCCAAGAAGAAAGAGGCCAGAGCTGGAAACGTCCAGACTCGAAACTAAGGCCGCCACCGCGAGAATCGCCCAAAGCCGATATTTGGCTCGATAGTCGTCGAGTTTATGCTTTCGCAACTGAAAGATCATGAGTGCAGCGATGGCGGTGAGCATCCATAGTTGGCTCCCAAGCCAATGTGCAATGCCATGCGTCGAACGAAGATGTACGAGAAAACTGATCGGCCACTGGGGGCTGATCGATGCTGATCGAATATGGGCAAAATAGTGAGCGGCAATCAAACCAGCCCACAGCGTCCACATGCCAACAATCACAAACCAAAGACTGCTCGATCGGACTGGAATCAGTTGAACCATTCGCTGTTGGCAAGCACGCCGAACCGCTTGGCTATATCCTGGATCTCGTCGAACTTCCTGTACATCCTGATCGGATTCGTCCTGCTCACGCGATCGTCGTTTGCGAACGCGCGACGATTCGACAGCGACTTCGGCATCGGCGGCGATCGCTTCACGCATCACGCGGCGTCGTCGATCGGTTCGGGCTGAGCGAGCAAAGGACATAGCTTGGTCAACGATGTGTCGTTAGAGTGAAATTCGTATAGCGGACGTAGCCCGCGTAACGATCGGGAAGAAAATTACGCGACTTTCGAAGTTTGTTGTGATGGAAATGGAATGGTAGGGGAAGAAATGGGGCTATTTCCAAGGACTTCGCGGACGGTGAATGGTCTTCGCGAATCCCGCGTGTAGTACAGTCGTGTCGTCGATTCGCATTGCAGGCCGACGCCCAAAGCTTGAAGGCTCATGAGCATCAGCATGACGCCAAGTAAAAGGAGTGGATTTCCGGTCATGTCCGTACCACCAAACATTTTCATCCCAATGACAGACATCAATGCGAGCGAGGCACAAGCCATTAATCCCAATCCAATGCGGCCGAAGAGCTTCATCGGACTAGTGTAATAGTCGAGCATATACTTGACGGTAATCAGATCGAGTACGACGCGAATGGTTCGAGAAAGTCCGTACTTGGTTGTCCCGTGAATGCGGGCGTGATGTCGCGTTTCGACTTCGACGCACTTCGCGCCTCGCCAATTGGCAAGGATCGGGATGAAACGATGCATTTCACCGTAGAGTTCTAATTCATCAGCGATTTCCCGTCGCATGGCTTTGAGGGTGCAGCCTAAGTCGTGGATCGGAAATCGAGTAACACGGCTTATGATGTAGTTGGCAATGCGCGATGGAATTTTCCGCGTTACCAACGTATCTTGTCGGTTCTTGCGCCAACCATGGACCAGGTCGTAGCCTTCGTCGATTTTTGCTAGCATCATTGGAATGTCGTCGGGATCGTTCTGAAGGTCGCCATCGAGGGTAACGATGATATCACCCGATGCATACTCAAGTCCGGCCTGCATGGCTGCCGTTTGCCCATAGTTTTTACGAAAACGGACGACCCGTATTCGGACATCATGCTGCACCAATTCTGCTAGTCGCGAGGCGGTTGCGTCTTGGGATCCGTCATCGACAAAGACGGCTTCGACTGGGCGGTCGAGTTTGTCCATTACGTGGCAAAGCTGGTCATAGAGTGGACGAATATTGTCTTCTTCGTTAAAGACCGGGATAACCAGCGAAACGCTAGCTGGATGGCGTGGTTTTTCCATGAGATCGACCGCTTTTTTGTGGCAAAGAATGTTGATGGCAGCTTCAGTCGCTTTTTGGAGACTAGTCGATTTGACTCGGTCAAGGCAATCGTGATCGTAATGACGATCTCATTCGGAGTCTGGATGCTCTTGCTACCGACGCACAGAAAAACCTACGCTCGCAATTCGTTCATGCCTATCCAGTCGGTCGACGAACGGAAAGCGGGTGCATGGACCGAAAGCCTTGTTCATTCCAGTTTTTCGAACTGCCCCTTTTGCCAGCGTTCCTATTTCTTTCCTGCTCAATGGATTCCTACCCAACGGAGTTAGATCAAATGCGAAGGTCTCGATTTTGGACTCTATCCACGCTGTTGTCGGTGAGTGTTGGATGCCAAGGCAGTTTGAATGGACTCAACAATCCCTCGCGTGTACCTCCGCCACCTATGGGGAGTTTTCAAACGCCATCCAACTACACGAACTCCCAAAGCGGTGGATCGACCGCAAAAAATCCTGCCAACCCATCGCTTGGTCAACTGCGAGCAATGGAGTCAGGGAGCGAGACACAAGGTCGCTTCACAGCCGACCATGTCGATTCCGCTATCGTTCATAACAACTCAATCCAAGCTCAAGGGAAACTTGCCGACCCGATCCAGTCTCCTCGGGTTGGACTCAGTCAATTTTCGTCGGCGGTAAAGCAGGCGTCTGCCCACGTCCCGGTTAGTAGTGCGCCAATACCGGACATTGTTTCCGCTGCGGCCTTTCAAAGTACTCCGGCTAATCCAGGGACTTCAGCCAATTCATTTGCTCCAGCGACCGGATCACTGAGTAGCGATGCCAAATGGCGTAAGCAGTAGTTCAAAGCAGTTGCATCTTTAGCCGCAACTTCTATCGGAGCCGGAGTGTGCCTGCTACTATAAATTCACAGCCAAGGAGCGAAAGGCGACTCTGTGAAAGTCGATGATTAATCGCTTAGAACCAAAGCCTCCCTGGACAGCGCCACTTTGAATCCAACTCCGAATGATTCGTGACGTTTTCCGATCCATTAGCCGTTTTGGCGTTTGCCACAGTTTTCAGTTCGAGAACCGCGGCTAACGCCCAATGCCCTCTACTTTCGTAGCGGAACAGCGCAAGCTGTCCGCTGTATTTCGTATTTTGCTTGGTTATACGGCCAACCAAGAACCGGGCGGCTCGCGCCGCACCGCTAAAGTAGATGGCATTAGGCTAACGCGGTTCGGCTGATTCAAAGTGGCGATGTCCAGCTAACGTCGCGGCGACGGGAGAGGCGTTTGAGTCGGTGATGGTGGCGTCGTAGATGCCGCGGGCGGATTCGAAGTACCCGGTCCGCCACTGTTTGCGATCGCCGCTTGCGTTGCTTGAAGTGTCCCTTGGGTTGCTTTCAGTCCGTTCTGTGTTGCGTTAAGTCCGTTCTGCGTGGCAGTCAACGTTGACTGCATCGAATTCTGGGTAGCAGCCACCGTGTTTTGCCAAGCTTGTTGCCCAAGGCGAAGATCGACCGATGCGAGCCGCTGAGCCACTTCAGGTTGAACGGCATTGAGCGAAAGGCTTTGGATATAATTTTGTCGGGCCTGGGTGAAATCTCCAGTTGCTTCGCGAATATTACCGCGAGCTGACCAGGCGATTGCATTGTTCGGATCCTTGGCCAAAACCTCATCCAGCATTTGGCTGGCGATCGCGGTTTGATTGAATTCTTGATGCAGCTTTGCAAGCTCGATCTTGGCGTCACTCGATTGCGGGTTGTCGGTTGCCCATTTTTTGAGAAGCGTAAAGGCTTTGTCAGAACGATTCGACTCAACTAAGAGGACTCCAAGTCCCCGATAGCAGGCCGCATGGTTGGGCGACATATCGAGGCACTGATGGTAAAGCGATTCTGCTTGTTCGATGAGTTTCGGGTCCTTCTGACTTACACCCATGCGATGATAGGTTGAAGCCAAGTTGTAGAACGAGTCAGGATTCGTGGGATCTGCAATCTTTGCCGCTTCGAATTGTTGCAAAGCTTCAGCAAATCTGCCTTGTTGATGCAGGCGGACGCCCACTGCATTCTGTCCGATGGCGCCCCAGCGACAGCCAGTCATCGAAGAGATGAAAACTAAAGCGCACGCCGTCCGTGCAAACAAGTTTCGTGTAGTCAGTTGAAGGCGAGGGTAAGTCATAGGATTCAACTCTTCTCGATAAGGGGCGCCAAGGACGCGACCTTAGAACTCAATTCAAACAGCAAACGTAAATCAGAGGGTTTCCATTGCCCTAAAAAATGTCGAGGAGATGCAGGCAATGGGTAACCTCGGGATCAGTTAGAAAATACGCGGATTGACACAGAGACAGCAATCCCAATATGTTGCCACGCAATTTGTACAATGCAGTCTATAATGAATACCTATGCTCATCTTTTGGCTAGCACTCGCAACCCTCCTTCCGGCATTCACGCTAAGCTGCATCGCAGTTGGTCTGATTCGTCGCATGGCGCTTCGCTGGGGGTTGATGGATCGCCCCATGGCGCATAAAGCGCACGCTACCCCGATTCCCCTGGGAGGGGGTTTAGGGATTTGGTTTGGCGTTGTTGGCAGCTTTTTGATCGGCGGCTCTACCGTTTGGTTGGCGTCGGGAATTAATGTCAATCTCCTTCCCGATGTCTTCGTACCGCATCGCGACGGACTTTTGAGTAAGGCGAGCGACATGAGTTGGCTCCTTTTGGCTGGAACGATTCTCATGTTGCTGGGATTTGCTGATGATCGTCGCGGAATCTCTTGGCAGTTACGACTATTGATCGAGTTGGCCGTAGCCAGCGCCGTCGTCTACGGGCAGGGGCTTCGTCTGACCGCGTTCATCAACCTTCCTTGGCTAACACCCATCTTAAGTGTCCTCTGGATTGTCGTGCTGATTAACTCATTTAACATGCTCGACAATATGGATGGTTTGAGTGGCGGTGTCGCGAGCATTGCTTCAGCGATGCTCGCATGTACGTTGCTGTTTCATCCAGATCGAAGTCAACCACAACTTTTTGTGGCCGCTATGCTTCTTGTACTCTGTGGAGCACTACTGGGGTTTCTCGTTCACAATTGGCCACCAGCTAAAATATTCATGGGCGATGCCGGGAGTTATTTCGTCGGATATTGGATCGCGGTTGCAACCCTCATGTCAACATATACCAGTCAACACAGTCCAACTCCTCATGCAATTTTCGCTCCGCTATGCATCCTAGCCATTCCTTTGTACGACATGGCAAGTGTGATATGGATTCGCCTTCGCGAAGGAAGAAGTCCATTTCAGGGGGACCGCCGCCATTTTTCGCATCGCCTGGTGAATCTTGGGCTGTCCAAGAAACAAGCGGTTCTTACGATTTACCTTGCGACAGCCACGTGCGGGCTTTCTTCATTGCTCCTGAATCGTACTGACCTTTTCGGAGCGATCGTTGTGCTGCTTATGGTGATTGCCGTGCTCGGTTTGATCGCCGTCCTCGAAAAGCTGGCTTGGAGTCGCGATGGCAATTAGTCCGGCCCACCGAGGCAATTCGTTTTTGATGCTGAGGACCGGCGTTTATTTTCTGGTGGGAGTATTGTTGGTCGTCGGTCAGCTTGTGCCAGGCGTAACGCATCAAATAGCTGAAGGGGAGATGCTTCCGCAAACACTTCTCTGGTTACTTGCCGCGGCATTGATCGCATCGGAAAACCAACTCAGTCGTTGGCTCGGGAATAATCCCGCTCGAAAGGAAAGTTTCGACGCAGATCTTGCGCTCACCAGCAATGCATCCTTCACGGATGGGCAATATACCTATTGGTTACCCATTGTCGCTGCGATCTTTGGCCTGGTCATGATTGCATTTTCCGCTTGGTATGTATCGGGAAATGGAAACTTGCGTTATGCGATCAATACCGCTTGGCAATGGGGCGGACTGATTGCATCACTTTACGTCTTAGTACAACTGATGACTGCCTGGCGAGTAGCTCGGATGATATTTGCGATTATCTTTGCGATGGCATTGTTGTCCATGTTGCACGGTTGGTACCAAGTCAACGTCACCTTGCCCATCGATCGCGAGAGTTTCAAAAACAATCCAGAAGCCGTCCTTCGAGAACATGGCATTTACGCATCGCCGGGCACGGCCGAATACCTACGTTTTGAAAGTCGACTTCGCGACGAGACTCCGCTGGGGCCATTTGCACTCACCAATTCACTCGCCGGGTTTCTCGTTCCATGGGTGGTCATGGCGATCGGACTAGGGCTCCGTCGTG
The DNA here is from genome assembly GCA_031411055.1 of Pirellulaceae bacterium. Taxonomy (GTDB): domain Bacteria; phylum Planctomycetota; class Planctomycetia; order Pirellulales; family Pirellulaceae; genus JAIYDQ01. The sequence goes on along the minus strand of JANOAI010000199.1, from coordinate 8,235 downwards.
ATTTCTGGCGATCGGCACCGTGGCGTGCTGGTCTCGGCTTTTTTGTCCTCCTAACGTTGCTTTGGTGTATCGCGGCGACCGAAAGCCGAGCGGCTTGGATTGCCATCATGCTCGGATTATTCACGATCATTCTTTGCAAAATAGTTTCGGATTTGACTCTTCGCGCGCGCATCTCTATCGCGTTTAGACGAGCGATTGCTAGAGAACGATCGCTTCCGCTGGCTGTAATGGGACTGATTGGACTCGCGATTGCGGTTCTTGCGCTGCGCAACCTGGATAGCAAATCCTTTTTTTCCGATGCTTGGAAGTCCCTTTCGTTCCGCGCTGACTACTGGGAAGCAACGCGTAACATCATTCGGGATCGTCCTGTTTTGGGAGTTGGTCCGGGTAATTTCCAAGCTCACTACTCGGCCTATAAAACAATTCTCGCACCTGAGGTCATCTCCGATCCACACAACTTCATTCTTGAAACCGCGGCGACGGCCGGCTTACCTGCGGGGATACTTTTACTGTTGGCGATCGGATGGTTGATTTGGAAGACATTCGGCTTTCTCGGATCCCATACGACGGAAACGGAAAACAGTACACCGACCGCTAAAGCGCTCAACGTCGATTCTCGAAGTCTAATCAAAGCAACATCGGCACTTTATTTTGGTGCTATCGGTGGAGCCTTCGCCTTATGGTTGGGGCATGGCGCGTTGGGTAATCCTCCGGATGTTTTTCCTTTTGCGGTCGCTTTTCCAATCGTCATGCTGGTGCTTGCCGCTGATTACTTTGCGTCGTTGAACGCAACACTAAGACCGATGGAGCCCAAAGGTTTAGTTGTTGCCATGTTTGCAGCATTGATCGCGATATTCGTGCATCTCTCCGCTTCCAGCGGCTGGCTTACACCAGGTATCATGAATTCCATCCTTGTCTTGGTGGCGGGAATAGTAACGGTGATACGAAGGGCTGAGCAGAGAGGTGAAAACACTACTTCGGAATCGTACAGTGCTTGGACTCTTGTGATTACGATCGGGGCATGGTCCTTCTTGGGGCTTTTCTATTGGATGGCTTGGCTACCGTTTCAATCTTGCAAACAAATAGAAGCACTCGCATTTCAAGACGGGCTTACGGAACCGCGAGCGCTCGCAATGATCCATGGTGACCCCTTCAATCCACGTGGTTATGCTTTTTTAGTCGAGGTCTATGTTGCTCAAGGCGAACACGAGATACAGAGAGCAGGGGTTGTTTCGGAGGCAACGATGGCTCGTTTCGATGCTGCGTTGAAGCAGTTCCTTGCTGTCGATGCTGCCGAGGAAGGCGCATGGTTTCAGGCCGCGCAATGGGAAATGAGGCTTTCTACGAGCCGGTTGCCTGGGCTGAAACATGCGTTGAATTTTTTTCAAACAGCCTCCGTTCGCGACCCGGGTGATGTCGCAGTATTGATCCAAGTCGCTTTGCTGGCATGGCTCTGCGAGGATACGACGACCACTCACGAATTCTTAACGCGAGCCGAAGCCATCGATATCGCGACTCCGCACGCCGATAAAAAAATAAACGCCGCGACGGTCTATTGGCCATTGAACGTTGGTCCATCGTCAGCACGAATGAAACCACAAGTTTGGCAACAAGCACGCCAATCTGAAGGGCTGCCGTCCGGATGGGCCCGTGCTCGCGAAGTTTGCAATTTCTTGCGCAGCCAAATTGGCAACGCCGCTCCCGCTGTTCGCTAATGCGGCCATCTCGGGCGAGGCAAAATGTCACGTGCGGCGAATGCTTCTTCACCCTTAGAAACGTGGATCGGTTTGTAACGAAAGTCATCAAGTCTTTTGGCAATTGTTAGGGTGAGCCGAAACTCTTAAGATGATTTGCTACCCCAGGTTTAAGAATTGAAGAAGCACTCGGTCCTTAGCTGACGGGCAGGAAATTCTAGATACAATAGGCGGCTCTTCGTTCTGTTTCCCCTCCCGACCTGGATTTCCTGATGTTGATATTTCGTTTGCTATGCCTTTCGCTTTCGCTAATCCTCATCACCGCCGTTTCACGTGCCGAATTGGTGCTCAAAAAGGGTGACCATATCTGCTTAATCGGAAATGCACTTGGAGAAGGCCTTCAGCATCAGAACGAATGGGAGACACTTTTGCATCAGCGTTTCCCTACCCTTGAGTTGTCGGTTCGAAATCTATGCTTTCCGGGTGATGAGCCGTTCACTCGCATCCGTTCAGAAAACTTTGGCGAACCCGATGTTCATTTAAAACATAGTGCCGCTTCGGTGGTCATGATGTTCTTCGGTTACAACGAATCCTTTGCAGGCGAAGAAGGATTAGCCCAGTTTGTCGCTGACATGACCAAGCTGGTCGAAGAGACCAAGCAAAAAAGTTACAACAACGCGGGTGCACCTCGATTGGTCCTTATATCACCGATTGCCTTTGAAGATACTGGAGACCCGAATTTATTTAATGGCGCTGAACACAATGCGAGATTGGAGAAGTACACTCAAGCAATGTCTTCTGTCGCCAAATCGACAGGTGCTTCCTTCGCGGACATTTTTCATCCAACTCAAAAGTTGTTTGAGGCTTCGAATGAGCGACTAACGAGTAATGGTGCGCATCTCAATGCCAAAGGCTATGCCGAGCTTGGAAAGATCCTGAATGATCAACTGTTTGGCAAAGACGGACCAAACGCAGTCGACTCGAAACTCAAGACGCTTGTCGAAGACAAAAATTTTCATTGGTGGCATCGCTATCGAGCCGTGAACGGTTTTTCGATTTATGGTGCCCGTGGCGAAGCAGGTTCGGATGGTACTTACCGTAATCGCGAAGTGATGGAACGCGAGCGAGAGATACTTGATCAGATGACGGCCAACCGAGATCAGCATATTTGGGCCATGGCCAACGGGAAGTCGATCGCAAGCCCCGTCGATGATAGCAACACTCTCCCGTTCATCGTGCCGAAGACGAATGTCGGATCGAAGGACGATCCCAACGTTAAAAACGGCAAGCTCGGGTCGTTGGATTATCTGAATGCCGAAGAGCAAAAAAAGAAGTTTCATCTCGCGCCTGGATACGAAATCAATTTAGTTGCTTCGGAGGAGCAGTTTCCAGAACTCGCCAATCCTGTTGCGATCAATTTCGATAGCCAAGGTCGCTTATGGGTTGCGACCATGCCTTCGTATCCCCACTGGCAGCCGAAATCGCCGATGGACGACCGTTTGCTTATCTTGGAAGATAAAGACCAGGATGGAAAAGCTGACGTTTGTAAAGTTTTTGCCGGTGGACTTCATCAGCCAACCGGTTTTGAAATTGGTCATGGCGGTGTTTTCGTAGCCCAGCAGCCCGATGTCCTCTTCATCAAAGACCTCGATGGTGACGACAAAGAAGACTTCCGCGAACGTCGATTAGTCGGATTTGACTCTGCCGATTCGCACCATGGACTTGCCGCCTTTCGCTGGGGGCCAGATGGAGGCCTTTACTTCCAAGAGGGGACATTCAAATACTCGCAGGTCGAGTCAACGACTGGGCTGCATCGATTGGCGGAAGGGGGCATATGGCGCTACGATCCCAAATCAGAACGGTTCTCGGTGCATTGCTCATTCGCTTTTGCGAATCCTTGGGGACATGTTTTCGACCGATGGGGACAAGACTTTATTGGTGACGCGTCGCCAGGATTCAGTTATTGGGCTGCGCCGATAACTGGTCGAATTGCTTATCCAATGAAACACCCGGGCGGTTCACAACACAAACGTGTTGCCAAGCTGATTGGTGGCGATCCAGAGTACCAATTCCCGACCTTCTACCCCAAGCGAACGCGACCGCTAGGAGGCTGTGAAATCGTATCCAGCCACAATTTCCCACCGGATGCTCAAGGGAACTGGCTCGTAACCAACTGCATAGGCGATCGAGCCGTTCTCAATCACTCGGTTAGTGAGAAAGGGTCTGGCTTTGAAGGGAAGGAACAGCCTCCCATCATTTCGTGCGACGATGGAAACTTCCGGCCGGTAGATGTCCAGTTCGGTCCCGATGGATCGCTTTACATTATCGATTGGCATAACGCTTTGATTGGTCACCTCCAGCATAACCTTCGCGACCCAAATCGTGACCATTCTCACGGCCGAATATGGCGAGTGACCTACAAGGATCGTCCGCTCAGCAAACCTGCCAAAATTTACGGTGAATCAATTGCAGCTCTCCTTGATTTACTCAAAGACACTGAGAATAACACTCGTTATCGAGCACGACGTGAACTGGCCCAGCGACCAACGTCGTTGGTCACGGCCGAATTGCAAAAGTGGGTTGCTAAAATCGACCCCAACTATTCCGATTACGAGCACGATTTGCTCGAAGCTTTGTGGGTATATCAGACTCACAATGTGATCGAACGCACGCTTCTTCAGAAACTACTTAATGGAAAGGACCATCGAGCACGCGCCGCAGCCGTCCGCGCACTTTCATTCTGGATGGATCGGATAGTCGATTCGCTCGATTTGATCAAACCGCGAATTCACGATGAGCATCCGATGGTTCGCCTGGAAGCTGTTCGAGCCTTGAGCTTTTCCCAAGGTGAACAAGCGGCTTCCTTGGCGCTGGATGTTCTTCAACATGAATCGGACGAAATGGTCCTGTACACCTTGAACGAATCGCTGCGCACTTTGAAGCCGAGCAAAGTCTTTTTTGATAAGCCCGCGAGCACGATTGAATATCAACTTGGCCGATTAACTAATAAGGAATTGCTGGTTTCAGCCAAGGGGGCGAACGACGCTTCGGGCGTTCCCGTTCAGCGAGCAATTCTCACTCGGCCAGGTATCTCCGCAACTCAACGACAAAATGCGTTGAAAGCACTCTCAGAGCTGAATAAAAGTAATCCGGCGAAAGAAGTTCTTACCGTTCTCTCCAACTTGCCTTCTGCAAAAAAATCAGAGCAAGATGAGTCACAAAAGACAGGACAGCAATTGACGGCACTCTTGTTAGCACAGCCAATTGAACTCCTTCAAGACCAATCTGAGACGCTCATCGAAGCATCAAAATCTAAGGATCGTCGCGTTCGGATCGCTGGCTTTGCAAGTTTGATTTCGATCGGAAATGGCTTGTCGTCAATGCCCAACCTGGACAATAACGACGGACGACTCGAGGACTGGCTAATCTCCATCCCCGAAGTCCCAACGGAATCCAAACGAAATGAACTGCGTGATTCGGTGGTCAAAGCATTGCAGCAATCCAAATCGCTTGGCGTTCAACGTGAGGCCTTGCGTGCTCTCGGATCGATTACCACCAACGGTGCAGAGAACTTTAAGCTTGCTTCGTCGTTCGTGACCAGCAAAGACTTGCGTGCTGCTTCCGTCCGTACGCTCGGAAAGATCCCGACAGATTTCGCTAATGCTGCGCAAAGCGAAGCCGTCGTTGATTCGTTGCTTGCGTACGCTCAGACTTTGAAGGCCGTCGATCGAACGTCCGATGAAAGCATCGAAGCGATGCAGCTAGCCAATACACTTCTCGTAAAATTGCCGGAAGCCAAAGCCGCAACCATGAAATCGAAATTGAAAGCGGTTACCGTCCAAGTGGTGCATCTCAAAACGGTTGAAGAACAAATGCGATTTGACCAATCATACTTTGTAGTAGAAGCTGGTCGTCAGGTGCAGATTGTGTTGGAGAACGAAGACCTTATGCCTCACAATTTTGTTATCACTGCCAATGGTGCATTGCGCGAAGTCGCCGAAGCGGGAGCCTTAGCTGGCCCAGACGGTGGTTGGCAGAAAAAACCCTATGTTCCTAAATCCGACAAGGTTCTTTTTGCGACAGCGGGAGTTCCAGCTTTCGCGAAAGATCGGCTGACTTTCACCGCTCCGAAAGAATCGGGTGAGTATCCCTACGTTTGCACCTATCCGCAACACTGGCTTCGCATGTACGGCGTCATGGTCGTCGTGAACGACGTCGAAGCATTCAATAAGAATCCTGTTAAGCCGAAAGATCCGATTGGTAGCAATCGATCGCTCGTTCAGAATTGGAAAGTGGAGGACCTAAAAGACAAGCTGGATGCCGGTCTCCGAGGTCGAAATACCGAAATTGGGAAAAAGCTTTTCACCGAAGCGACTTGCGCAAGTTGTCATAAAATCCAAGGTCAAGGCGGAATCATCGGTCCTGAGCTGACGGATCTTTTCACCAAATGGAAAGGCGATCGCGTGGCGGTCCTCCGTGAGATTATTGAACCGTCGCATAAGATCGATGATAAGTACGCGATGCATTTGATCCTCACCGTAGATGGTCAGACGATATCGGGCATCGTTACGGCTGAAGATAAGAACTCGGTCACCATGCTTTCCAGTCAAGAGGCGAAAGCTCCAAGCGTTATACTTCGCGATGATATCGATGAAATGAACAAGTCAAAAATTTCGATGATGCCGAAAGGACTGCTCGATCAGTACACGCAAGACGAAATTTTCGAAATCGTCGCTTACCTGGAAACGATCGGAAAGAAGCCATAGTTTTGCGAGTCGGGAGTTTGACATTACTTTGATTTTTGCTGCGCGAATAGCCAGTCCCATAGCGACTGCATTTCATACGCAGGGCCTGCGCTACCATGGCCAGCACCTGGGAACTCGGTGTACTTGGGCAGCAGTATCACCCCAACCTTCTTCGTGACTTCCATCAAAACACCGATCCGAAATTCCAGTCCCCATATGACCTTCAATTGTATGGCGGAAGTAGGTTCGGCTTAGTCGTCGAACTCCATTTCATCGGCGAAAAATATAACTTCCAAAGATGCGATTTGGTAAATCCAACGTCCGAATGCGCTGGGCGGATGGCGTTATTTCGCTATCGAGGGGAAAGCGGCAGCTAAATCATCCTGTGCAGGGTTAGGTAGCTGCAACTACTTGGGTTGACGAGAAATCGATTTCACCATCAAAAGGTAAACGACAAAGGAAACGCTGAAGCTAATGAACCAAGCATAGTGATACAATTGTATCCAAAATGGACCTAAGCTCGCTTTCGGATAGATGGTGCCGATAAAGCCAGGCAAACAGGGGAGGATCCCGACAGCGAGTGCGACCAGTGCTGGAAAATGAAATCCATTCGTATACCAGTAGATCCCTTGGCGGCGATAAAGATCCGGAAGGAGAAGCTTTGTTTTCCGAATGACAAAATAGTCAGCAATCAAGATCCCCCCTACCGATCCGAGTAGCGCCGAATAGGCGATTAACCAAGTGAAGATATAGCCACTGGGATCCGATACCAATCGCCATGGTTGTATCAGGATTCCTATTACGCCTGTTATCCAACCACCGACTCGAAAGGATATCCAATTGGGTGCCAAGTGAGCAAAGTCATTGGCTGGACCAACAACGTTTGCGGCAATATTGGTTGCTAGCGTCGCAATGCAAAGTGCAATCATCGACAGTCCGAGAACGAACGTGTTGTCGAATTTTCCTAACACAACAACAGGGTCCCATTCCGTTCTTCCAAAAATGATCGGCGTCGCACTCGTTACGGCTAACCCAATGAACGAAAAAAGAGCCATCGTCGTTGGAAGCCCAATGGCTTGACCGAGAACTTGATCGCGTTGACTGTAAGCATACCGACTAAAGTCGGGGATATTTAAAGAGAGGGTGGCCCAAAAACCAACGTTGGCTGTCAAGGCAGGAAAGAACGCGGCCCAGAAGAGTCCTGCTTTCGGACCGCCTTCGACGAATTGCGACGGTTGAGACAACATCGGGCCAAATCCTTTAGCGGCAAAGTAGGCCCAGGTAAGGAGAGCCAAGCCGAGCGCTATCAATAATGGGGCTTTAATGTTGAGCAGCCATCGAATCGAATCAATCCCGCGCATGATCACGATCATGTTGAGGGACCAAAAGAAGAAAAAACATCCCAATTGCCATCCGTTAATCCCCAATCCGGTGATCGGTGGTTCAGCAGCGATCCACGGAAGTACTCTTCCAAGCAGCGTGTAGATCGCTTGCCCGCCTATCCATGTTTGAATTCCAAACCAACCGCACGCAACTAAGGCTCGCAAAAGAGCAGGAACATTTGCGCCAAGAATGCCGAATGAACTACGACAATAAACGGGAAAAGGAATGCCATACTTTGTGCCGGCATGTGCATTGAGAACCATCGGTAGAAGGACAATCATATTGCCCAACAAGATGGTAAAGATGGCTTGTTTCCAATCCATCCCTTGCTCGATCATGCTCGATGCAAGTGTATAAGTCGGAATACACGCCGCCATGGAAATCCACAGGACGGCCATATCCTTCGTCCCCCA
>JANOAI010000198.1:0-6341 GCA_031411055.1 Pirellulaceae bacterium | reverse complement strand
GGACTACCGGTGTATCGGCTAAAGCCCATCAAGATCGGATGATCCTGGGGAGTCTGCGGAGAGGTGGTATTTTGTCGTCCAATGTGCCACTTCCCAAATGCGGCTGATGAGATGTTGACTTGGTTTTTGAGAGCACGAGGAATCGATGGCTCCGTCACAACAACGCCGATCGAGTTGTTGACTTGTGAGATAAACTCAACACCTGTACGAAAACCATAGCGGCCAGTCAATAATGTAGCCCGCGTCGGAGAGCAGATTGGATTGGCGTACGCATTAGAAAATGTGATTCCATTCGCTTGCAAGCCCTGGAGCACTGGCATCGGTGGTTTGTTCGTCCCCACCGGGTAACCCGGCGCAACTTCCGCTCCCATGTCATCCGCGATCACTAACAAGATATTGACGTCGGCTGCGTGACCCGAATTGTGAACGATCGGCATTGCGAGTGCCGCCATGAAGGCAAGCAGCTTACATGCTTGCCAATGCCACGAGCAAGGATTCGAATTTGAACGTCTCATGTTACTGGCCGATTTCTTAGAGAGAAGAAAGGAAATAGACTATTAAACTAGCAGGTAGAATCCGACAGGTGTTCTTTGCGGTTGCGATGACGACAACCTGCAACGGCAACGAACCCGAGCAACCAAGCTGACGAAGGTTCAGGAACGGGAGAAACACTTACGAAATCATCGAGGTTGTAATTGAAGGCTCCACCGCCACCATACGTTGTGAGCTTAGCAGTCGAAAATGACGTGCCATCATCGGATTGCACTCCGAGAAACCAAGCGGTCCGGCCACCACCTAAACTGATGGGGCTAGCCGAAGTATTCAAAAGCGCTTCGGTCCCGTTCACCTGCAGGCCAACGTCCCCACTCAGCAAAACATCCGAACTTACTACGTATAAGCCGAATCCCGATCGGGCAGCAAAACTCAAGTCGATATTGTCGCCATCCTGCAATCTGTCGAGGTCATCGGTCCCTAACGATTTTGTCCCGGATGTTGTCGAGAGGCTGTTAACTACTTTCAAGCTCACGCTTCCGAGCGAATAGCTAAAAGTCACGCCCCCTAATGAGTTTCCTGCATTCACATTGGCTATCGGAAAAGACTCAAAATCAAGCACCGAAACAGGGGAAATGGCAGCCGTATCGAAAGCGGAACGAGACGTATAAGGGATAAGATCAGCCCTTGCAAAGTTAGGACAAAAAACGAGCAGGACGACAAACAGTATCGCCAAACTTGGTACCCGATTCCTCGGGATTCGGTGCGGCTTTTGAGAACGAATAATCACGAAAACCTCTCAAGCCCCAAACGCGCCGTTCGGGTAAAAAATAGGGAACTGGGAATGTAAACCCGGCTGTTTCCGAAAATCTACAGATAAAATCGGAAAAATTCGGTGTCAGCGGGTGTCTCTAAAGCCGGGCACAATAACAATTCAACTGGACGATAGAATCGCAACTCATAGACTCGTTACGTTGGTCCGGCTTTTCTTTTTTTTGCGTCCGCAGATTGAGCCTTGGGTTGGCGATAACTCACGGCATCAGACGATCCGTGAAGAAATGCTTCCCGGAACAGGGTGATCCAATTCAATTCGAGCATAATTCGATGACGGACGATAACAGCGAACAAGAGTTGAAGAATGGCAATACATCGCGTTTCGCTGAGCTTTTTACGTTTCATCAACCGCGAATTTGGCAAATCGTCCACTTCCGACTGAACGACCAGATACGTGGTCGCGTGGATCCAGATGATGTTGTTCAGGATATATATGTAGCCGCCAACCAACGGCTAAAACACTTCATCGAAGGTGATTTCAACTCACTTTTCCTATGGCTGCGGCTTGTCGCCTATCAAACGCTCAGCGACATTCATCGAACGCATATGGGGACCGAATCACGTTCTGTGATGCGTGAGTCGGGTTCACGAGGCATTGCTGAGTCGGAGAGCACTTGGCACTGTCTTTCTCAGCGTTTCATAGCCCATTTAACGACTCCCAGCCAAGTGGCGATGAAATCCGAATTGATCGGCCGCGTCCGAGAGGCTTTGGAATCCTTGAGCGAAATCGACCGCGAAGTTGTGGCCTTGCGTCACTTTGAAGAGCTGACCAATCAGGAAGTCGCAGCTGAACTTGGCATCACCCCCAAGGCGGCTAGTATTCGGTACATGCGGGCGCTTGAGCGGTTGCGAGGAATTCTGGATTAAGCTGAACCGCAAAGGACCCAAATCCTTGAATAATTTTTGTAGAAATTCGCAGATCACCGAGTTTTCATTTTCCAGCGGGAAATATCCCAGGCTCAAGTAGGACACCGATGAACGACACGGCGATAGATCTCGATTCCAGTGATGAAACGATAGATGGCTACGAAATCGTAGACCTCTTGGCGAGTGACTTCTTGGCGCGTTACCGGGAGGGAGATCGACCGACGGTCGAAGAATATGCCCGGCGACACCCTGAATTGAGTTGCCAAATTCGTAAAGTTTTTCCGTTAGTATTGTCGGTCGAAAAACTCAAAATCTCACAACAAACTTCCGTTGACGGGAGTGTCACGTTGGCCGGTCGGAATTTAAAACGGTTCGGAGATTTTACGCTTATCCGGGAAATCGGCCGCGGCGGCATGGGGATCGTTTTTGAAGCCGAGCAAGAGTCGCTTGGTCGTCGCGTTGCGATCAAAGTTCTGCCGAAGCAGAGTCTGCTCGACGATCAAGCCATCGCGAGATTTCAACTGGAAGCCAAAACAGCTGCCGCAATGCACCACTCAAATATTGTTCCCATTTTTGGGACGGGCAATGAGGATGGGACGCATTTTCTCGTGATGCAACTGGTCGGCGGCCAAGCGCTCGACAAGCTGCTTCACGGTCGGACCGCACCCATGAGCGACATCGACGTTGCTCACATCGGCAAGCAAATTGCCGATGCGCTCGCTTACGCTCACGCGGGCAACGTATTGCATCGTGACGTGAAACCAGCCAACATTTTGATTGAAGTGGACGGCACCGCACAGATCACCGACTTTGGACTGGCTAGAAACACTAGCGATGATCCGACGGAGACCCGAAGTCTAAGTGGCAGTATGCGTTACATGGCGCCCGAACGTTTTCGCGGCGTTTCTGACGAACGATGCGATATCTATAGCCTCGGATTGACACTCTATGAAATGCTGACCGGTGAGCCTGCATTTGCGGAGTCCGACCCACACCATCTCATGGATTCGATCAAAAACGCGAAACCGAAATCGATTCGACGAGCGCGACCTCGTATATCAAGCGATCTTGAAACGATTGTGCTCAAAGCAATCCATGTCGAACCGACGTTGCGATACGCGACGGCGGTAGAATTGAGAGAAGATCTTGACAGGTTTCTTGCGGACGAACCCATTCAAGCACGACGAATCTCATCGGTACAGCGAGCGATTCGTTGGTGTCGACGCAACCCAAAACTGGCAACTGCTTCGAGTGCTGCAGCAGTCGGTCTTGTCATAGCAACATTTGCTTCCACCGCTGGGTATTGGTTCACATCGTCAGCAAATCATCGAACTTCCGACGCGCTTCAGCAATCCGAACAAACGGTCAGTCTCGCCTTGCAGTCACTCAATGGCGTTGTCGACGTTGTGTCCATACCGGCATCGGCAATTCGCGACGTCCGAGTGGACGAAATCGATCAAGCGAGCTTCACTTTGAATCCTTCGCCGAACGCTGCCAGGGTTCTTGAGAGCATACAGCCACTGTACGAGCGACTTTCAAAGCAGTCGCCTACACGCCCCGACATCATCACCCAAATGACGGAAGCCAGCATTCGATTGGCTCAAATCCAGCATCAACTTGGCCGAACGACAAACGCAATCGAAACTTTGAAGCATAGTATCGAATTGCTGGGGGAACGCAGCCTGGAATCGCAACTTCCCAGAAGTGATGAACTTCGGTACTTAGCTCGATTGCAGAATGAACTTGGCGGGTTTTACTCCACGGAGTTACGGTTTGAAGCTGCAGATCGAGCACACGAGGAAGCGATTGCGTCTGCAGAGCTGTTAGCGGAAACCGATCTTGCGGCAAAACACGAGCTCGCGCGGGCGCATGTTTCGCTTGGTGACCCACCACTACAGCGTCGGCAGGCAGGAATTCAGACTCAAGAAGAACGACGTCAAGCAATCGATCATCTCGAGGTGGCGGGTCGAATTCTCGAACCCTTTCGGAAATCGACGAATTTGAACGAAAGCAAATCCGTCGGATTGGATTCATCGATTGCAATTCTCAATGCAAGGATACGACTCGCGCTATCCAGACTTGTTGCAGACCCGAACGTGAAGCGACAGCACTTCGACGCGGGAATTCTGCTCCTCGAAAATCAACTAATCACGTCAGAAGATGACTCCGCCGTCCGCTTCGCGCTCGTCGAGGCATTGTCCGACGTCAAACTGCGCCGCGACACATTGACTCGTAAGCATAACTTCGAAGCCGACCGACGACTGCATCGGGCCTTGGTGGAATTAGAGCCGCTTCGAAAGCGTTTTCCCGAAGCACCGATTTTCGCTTTCGCGGAAAGTCATATCCTGCACAGTCTGTCGGCTATTTCAAAATCGGATGGCCGATTCAATCTCGCCGAACAACAGCTGCTCGATGCGATCGCTATCCAAGATTCGCTCGTTAGATCGTGGCCCCAGAGCACGCCGCAGCGTTGCTGGCGGGCGATGCTGTACCGATACCTCGGCGAAGTCTATCTTCAAAAATCGCAATCCGATAAGGCAACACAAGCCATCGCCAATGCGTTTATTGATCTGGATGCGATTGAGTCCACTTCTGAGAATCACCCATTCGTTGCTCGTATTCGGCAGTCGATATCAGACCTTCAGGTTTTGGTGTCGAAGGAACCAAGAACGCCTTAGGATTTTGCCTTGGTGGAGTTTGCGTCGAGTCGAGCGAGTTTCCGATTCACCGTGGAATCGGCCGACGGCGAATTTATGCCGGCAGCGCATTTGGTAAACGAATGAAGATCGAGAACTTCCCGCTAAACGATGTCATTCATATCAATTAGAGCCGTCGGAAAAAATCTCTCAGTCGACTTTGTCATCAGGGCCATTGGATCGTAAAAAGGTATCAGTCGATTCCGACGGTTTCCATTCGGGATCCAAACGAACGTCGTTTGCACCGCTAAGTTCTCCAACGGAACTTGGCGGCGACGTGTCGGCGACGCAACGTATTTCCCGCCAGCATTGACCGCAATGGTTGTGCCAAGAACAGCCGCGATCGCGTCGACATCGTCGAGTGCTTCCTGGGTTTCGATCCGCGCGACGAGAAACGTTTCGCGATTGGCTTGTGCGACATAGTCCTTAGACGCCCCAAACCAAAAGTTTGCATCGCGGCTTGCACCATCGTAGCCTCGGTCACCGAACGGAGTGAATTTCATTGCTTGAGCGCATTCTTTTCCTTTGTCGGCGGACGCCAAATACAATCGATATCGGCGGCGTGGTGACGCCCAATCATCGTGTCCACTTCGCGAGCTTCCCAGACGCGATGCTCTGCGTCCACCCAGATACCATCATAATGAAAATGGGCAGCCATCGACGGAGTCATGCCAAGTGGTGAACCGATGCAAAATATTCGGGCAACACGGCCAGCTCGAATTTTGGTAAGAACCTTGGATTTTCTCATGTGGCTATTCCTTTTCGTGTTTGCTAAGCAGGATACGCGACTCAGCAGGTACAAATACACTGACCGCGGATCCGATATGAATAGCGTTTGAACTAAGGTCTTGCCCTATGAGCCAGCCGCAAACAACCTTGGTTTTGCTCGAATTCTTTCAGTAACTTTTCGAACGTTGTACAGTTAAAGCACTCCGAAAGTATGGAAGGCTTCCGTTGCGGACATTCCGCCGACAACTGCGTCTCGAACACGATTCTCTGCATGCACTTTATCCCATGCGAGCTGCACGACCTGGTTTTCAACCAACTGTGGAACAACCACCACGCCATCTTCGTCGGCCGCAATCAAGTCACATGGCTCGATGTGGACTCCATCCATGGCAATAGTCACGTCATAGTCGAAAACCCGTTGTCGATTGCGGCTATCGTAAGGCGATTTCCCACTCGCATAGACCGGGAAATTCATGGCTCGCATCTTTTCGACATCGCGAACGGCTCCATGGATAACAACACCAGCACAGCCAACGTTTTTTGCCGCCGAAGAGAGCAACTCACCCCAAATGCCTGATCGCATCGATCCGCTGGCCGCACAGACAATCACATCGTCTGACTGAGCGGAATCGATCGCGGCGAGCTCAAGCTTGTAAGGTTCCGGATCGATGTGAGCCATGTCGGTCCAAAGCGTTGTCTTCGCTCGTCCAATCAGCAAACCCG
>JANOAI010000197.1:0-32398 GCA_031411055.1 Pirellulaceae bacterium | reverse complement strand
GCGGGAGGGTCGAGCGCAGCGAGGGGAGGGCAACTGTTACTAACGTTACTCGCACCTTCCCCGATGCCTCGTTCCTCGGCTTCGTCCCTCCCAAGGAGAGGGTGAATGGCTCGAAATTGCGTGAAGCGATCCCGAATCTTAAGCGGAAATCCTTTTGCGTCTTATCCGAGCACAACCGACGAGAATGACGCTCGCGACGAGTCCGAACGACGTTGGTTCTGGGATCGCGGAAATTTCTACCGTCAGTCCGATGACACTTCCACCAATACCGATATTGCCAAGAGAAGTCGCGGCACCCGTATTCAGATTGATCTGCGATAGCGTATTCCCGCTAAGGACTGCATAACCAATGTTGGCCGCTCCATCGATGTCGAAAGCTGCATTAGGTCCCGCATCTACCCCCAAAGCACCAATCGTGTTGAGAGTCCCGTTATTGGGCGGGTTTTGCAATGCAAGGATGTCGAGAGTCGTGTCGATCACGAAGAGTTGAGTCGATGCAATGACTCCCGGTCGACTGTTTGTGTATGCGGCGGCAGAAACATTTGGATTTGCGCCAAAGTTGGGGTCAGCGGCAGCATACTGAAGTGTGAGGTCTGTAATGTTGGTCCCCGTATCCACGTTGGCGCGTAGATTCTGATCGGTATCGTTGACGATTCGCAAACGATCGGGGACGGGATTAAAATCAAGTCCGATGGAAGAACCGGTAATTGAGGAAAGGGCCGAGGGCACCGGAGTCGCGATGCCAGTGTTAGGATTGATAGTGTAGAGAGAACCCACAGAACCATTCAATGCAAATCCGTAGAGGACACTGTTCGATGGTCGAAAGTCGATTCCGGTTAATGTGTCGCCGACGTTTAGTCCGGTTACGGAAACCGGTGCGCTGGTGGTTCCTGGTGTGGCGGCCGCAAATCGAACAAGTTGTGAAGACGATGTCAAAGCAATGATGTCGCATTGACCATGAATCGCAGTCACGCCTGCAATGAAAACTGCTAATAAACAAGTTCGGAGATTTTGAATTGATAAAGTCATGATAGAGAAACTACCTCGATTCTAGGAGTAAAGACAACGGAAAATCATGCAATCAAGAAATTAGCTGGACAGCGCCAGGTTGTGCTGGAGTCCAGGCTTTAGCCGCTTTTCGCGCATCCAAGGTGCTTGGCGCCTAAAGGCTGTACTCCAACAGGGTTGCGATCGATTATCAAGTCCAACCTAGCGCTGTCCAGTTAGGCGTTCTCGCAAAAATCGCCTCGCACACTATGCTTTGTTTCTAAACGAGCTTTCACGTAGCTGCGTCTCTCCGAGACGCAGATGATTCGCGTCTCGGAGAGAAGCGACTACGTGTTTAGAAACTGCGCCTAGCTATAACAACAGTCAACCGACCCTGCACTTGATTTACACCAATTTCAAATTTCTTCGCAAAATTTTCCAAAACATGTCGCAGCCTAAACTTTTCGTTTACGTCGAAACGAAAGAGTTGTAAGCACACTGGCCACAACCAGTACAAAACTCGTTGGCTCGGGAATACTTGATATCTGTGCTGGTGCCCCAAGCGTGTTGTTAAAGCCAACCGTACCAATGGTTAGTCCCAGTGGGTTGACCGCGGCATTGATATCATTAACAGTCACTTCCGCAAAGCCGTAGCTTACTCCTCCGGGTCGGTCGAACCGCAATCCCACATAGCCAGTTTGGTTTGCAAAATTTCCAGTCGGTGGGCTCCCAGCCGCGGTAAAGAATAGGTTGCCTTGATCAAACGACGCCAACGAATAGAGCTGAGCGTCCGATACAAGATTGCCTATGCTCAATCGACTTGCGTTTGGAGATCCAGTTCCCGTGAAACTATCGATTACTACTCCATTGTTGCTCGCAAAAGGGAAATCGATGAAATCAGATCCAACAGCGAGTTGCGGGTCGGGAATGAACGATGCATTAAAAGTGAAGTCGGTCGATCCGTTTGAATCGAGATCCAAAGCATACATATCCAGATTTGCCGCATTCAACGTGACATTAATATTACGAAGAATGATTTCTGCCTGAACCGACGCACCAGTGTGAAGCTGGAGTCCGGCAAGCATGGCGAACAATACCGTACGAAACGTTCGCATATGGGATTGGACCTGGGTTGTTTGCTTGTTGTTAAGATTCATCGTAGGGATTCTCGATTGCTTCACGCGTATAAGAAAGTGGTTTACAAAGTGTTTCGTTTGGAACTGGTTTATTCGCTTACTCGCGTTAGCTTGGCGAGTTCGCGGCGAACCAAGTGGACTACGCTCGAGTATTCGGCTTGTTTGAGCGACTCTCCAAAGTTTCGTCGAGCGTTTACTGTGTTCCCGCTTTTGGCTGCGATAACCCCCGCGCGATAGAGAATTGCAGGATCGCGGATGCCAATGGCAAGTGCTTTTTCGATTTCTGTATTAGCACTTTCGAATTCGCCATTTGCTTGGAGTGCCCAAGCGTAGCTATCGCGGGTGAACACGTCTTTTCGGCGATCGATTTCCATCTTAGCAATGCGAAGCGCTTCCGCCGGTTTGTTGGCGAAGTCGACGTAATAGAAAATTAATTCACGATTGGCGTTGTCTGGGCCATTCGATTCAGCCACAGCCTTTTTCTCGAACTCAGCAAAAACCTTTTGAGACTCTGCCGTCTTGCTGGCTTTTGCCAATGTCTCGCCCAAGACGAACAAGTTCTCTGGGTGCGGTGAGACTTTGTAAAAGCTTTCGGCAGCGACCACTGCGTCTTCAAAACGATTTTGAGCGATATAAACCTTTACCATGTTACCTAAGGCGTAATGGTAGTTTGGGAATAGACGAAGCGCTTCCGTTAAAGCATTCTTGGCAACATCTGGCTTACCATGGATAAGCTGAAGGTGAGCAAACTGAGTCAATATCCAAGCACGATCTTCAACTTCAGCTTCAGGCGTTTTGGTGTAGGCTGATTGCATCAAGTCGACGGCTCCTTGGATATCACCAAAGAGTTCACGAAGATAGGCGGCGCGCGTAAGACCTGCGATATCACCTGGTCGCATATCGAGAGCCCATTGAGCCGCTTTTTCAGCTTCTTCGTAATTGCCTGTTTCGATACATGCATCTGTCAACATCGCATAGGCAAGCACATCGTCAGGCCGACTCTTGCTCAAGGCTCGTGCAAGAGGCAAGGCCCGCACAAATTCATGTTGTCCTAGCGCAATCCAGATTTCGACGCGACGCGCATCGTAATTATTGGGTTCAATGCGCAACGACTCGGCAACTTCTTTGGCTGCAAGCTCATAAAATGCTGGATCGGACGTTTCTCGTGCGCGTCTTGTCAACGCCAATGCCAGTGCATTGTGCGCGTCCGAACGTTCTGGATTCAGTTCAATGGCCTTACGAGCAACTTCGATCTTTTGCTCGGCAGGCGACTTTGCTGGTTGCGGTGGAACATCGAGTTCCACTGCCATAAGCGAAGAGCAAAGAATGAGTTGAAGAAGTGACATCGGAACCAAACGTTGCTTGACTTGGCTTAACGAAACAGTATGGATGGCGTTCATAGCGATGCGATTTTGAAAGAGGTGCGTCTGGGTTACAACCAGAACGCAATGAACAAACAAATTCCGAAAGGACGAGGAGCGTTTCGCTTACGGAGGGCCGCCACCAGCTTCACCTGGATCGACGTGACGTCGATCGCGACCACTTGGGCAATCACCAAGGTAAGGGAAGGTGGTGCGATAGGCGGTATCATTTACATTGACGCCATCACCCAGCGAATTGTTAGGCGATACGTTGAAAGCCGGATTGAGTACGCCAGCAACCGCTCGGAGCGAAATATCGGTTACATCGTCAAAGACACGTCGTCCATTCGGATAGCCGGCTGCATCTCCCGCGAGAAGACCGAGTCGGCTGGCACTAGCGATTGCAGTGGGTGGAACGCCCGTGTTAAGACGTAGAAGATCTGCTACAGGCCCCGCCGTCGTGCCAGAAGCGGCGATCGGTGGAGCATACGTCACCAGCGGAAGTAAATCCGTTCGAGGCGGAGTTGGAATCGCGACAGCGCCACCGGTTGCTGCATTGAGAACACGCGCCAACGTTGGATCCAAGAAGAAGTTCGCGAATTGCGAATCGTTCTTTGGCTCATCCATGCTAAATCGATCTTTGAATCCGGTGCCTACGAGCAGTTCGTTGATCAACGGATTTCCCATGCGCTGAACTTGACGCCAACCTCCTGATCCTTGTTGTGGTGTTGGCGATTGTCTTACTGTCACGCGAGGACGCGATGTGGTTCCCCAAACACCTATCGTTGCCGCGGACGAAGTTGCTGCTTCGACGTTGCCGGTTCGGGTAAGCATCGATACTGGGACTTCGATTGCAATGGAATTGCAGGCGTAACCTGAAACTGTGTCAGCCGCAAAATTCTGCGCCGCAGCGTCTTGCGCGGGGCTGAGAACGGGTGAGATGTGAGTGTTTAGCGTATCGAAGGCCCCACCCAGATCGATCCAAAACGCGTCGTCCGTAGTCCCAGCAAAAACCTTCACGTTGGGTGTTGTCGTCGTATAAGTTCCCGCAGTAAACAAGGCTTGATAGTCCATCGTCCGCGGCCCAACATTCGTTGGAACAGCATAGAAAGGACCGCTACCTTCGATACGAGATGCTGCACCATTTCTTACCATCGAGACAACGTAAGGTTGTCGCGTACCAAAGCCTGTAGAAGAGAACGAGTTTACCCTAGGGGGGACAATGGGAGAACCGGGTGGAACCGGTGCCGGGGAATTGGCTGGTGCATTGATGCCAGTCCCTGCTCCCGCAAAGGCTTGAAAAAGATTAGGCGAACGCTGCTCGGTGGAAAAGCGGAACTGAAAAGATATATCGGCGACCGCATCGTTATTGTTGTCTACCTTTATTTCGTACAGCACGTCCGGATCGAAAGGAGACCAATTCGGACCGTTGGCTGGCTCGAGTAGTGGATCAACACACAGAATCAATGTCACTCTCGCTGCCGTACCACTGTCATAGCTACGAAAAGCATAGACGTCGGTGATATCGGCCTTGTGATCGAGTGCCGTAATGGGTGCTTCGCGGTGATTCGCCGCAAAACTACTTCCGGCGAGCGCGGAGGTTATCACGGCGAAAACCCTCGCGAAGACTTGCAATGATGTACGCATAATATTCTTCATGTAGGTGAAAAACGGTCTCAGAGGAGGACATCCCCTCCTTGAATAGGCGATCACGGAAATACTCTTCGCATGGTTGCCATACAATGCACCGACGCGAAATTTGTACTTCCTGAGACGCGATAATTCGAGATTCCCGGCCGAGCTTAATACGAATGGCGTGGACTTTAGGAGCGGAACGGCGCAAGCCGTCCGGTGTATTGCGAGAAAATGTTGAGGAACCGGACGACTTGCGCCGTTCCGCTACAAAGTTTTTTTCCTTAAGTCCACGCCATTCGAGCTTAATACGGCTGGTCGAGTTGGCTCGAACTTCGTGACAACGTATGTACGAGTTGGGCCCTGCCCGCAGATTCAACAATTCCGATTTTTCTTAAAGAAATTATGTTATGAGAAACTTCGTTGACCTGATTGGCATGGATGCCTAAACTCGACGGATAGGCCAAATCGATTGCGAAAGAAATAGAACGTGAATTTTTACGACGGACTTGCAAAACGACCAGGATCCAGCTCCATCATTGCGTTGTCCCTGACGTGCGGACTCATGGTTGGGGTGGCCGCCGCTCTGGTTCATACTCGATCCATTGACCCATTTGCGATTACGAAACGGGATGCGATTCGCCCGAATAAGAATTTAGGACCAGAAGACGTGGTCTGTTATCAGCTCAATGCCCTTCAATTTGCTGACGTTACGCCGGAATCATTCGGGGCTTGCTATGCTTTTGCCTCGCCAGAGAACAAACAAGCCTTTCCAGATATCGAACAGTTCCGGGACATGCTTGCTCGTTCGTACCCTACCTTGATTGGTCATCGCCAAGCCGTTGTGGGTCGAGCATTTATTGAGGAGAATTTTGCTCGTGTTCTCGTTACTGGATATGACGCGAACAAACGCGTCATGTGTTTTGAGTTTTTTTTAACAAAGCAAGGACATCAACCTTATCTTGATTGCTGGATGACCGATTCTGTTTTCACCGTGGTTTCATTTGATTTACCGCAGAACGGCTTGACACCGACAGCGTCGAGACGAGTCGGCAGTAACCACTTGGCGGCCAGAAAGTGATGAGTCCCACCGGCAACGATCTGGACGAACACGAGCATCGAGGGCTGCTGGAGGAGACGGATTCGTCGACTGAATTCACTGATTCTGAATTGTTATGCGGGATTGCAAAGAATGACGAATCGGCGTTTGAGGTACTCTACGATCGTTATTCTCCGACCCTTTACGCGATATGTTTGCGAATCTTAAGACACGATGTCGAAGCTCGTGAAGTTCTTTCTGAAGTTTTCTTAGAGGTTTGGGAGAAGGCATCTCGTTACGATTACCAACGAGGTTCTATTCAAGCTTTTTTATCGACATTAGCGCGATGCCGCTCGATCGACCGATTGCGTGCTAACACGTCAAAAACTTTTAGCCAAACGCGTTTGAGCGAGCTGTGGTATTTCGCGTTAAGCCACACGACAACGCTTGCTCCACAAGAGCAACTTGAGCGTTCCGAAGAGATAACTGTTCTTCGAGATGCTATGTTGAAGTTGAATGAGCTGCAACGTGAAGCCTTGATTCTTGCATACTTTGATGGCCGTACGCATACCGAGATTTCTCAGTCTCTTAAGATACCCCTGGGTACGGCCAAAACCGCCATCCGACGCGGCATTACGATTCTTCGAGAATATATAGCGGGTGTAAAAAACCAAGAGGTCGAGCAATGAATTGCCACGAATGTGTTGAATACCTAGATGAGTACGCCCTTGGAATGCTCAATCCCACCGAAGCTAACCGCGTGTCTCAACATTTGGCGAGCGGTTGCGAGAGTTGTAAGACGACGCTCGCAACCATTGATGTGGCAGCTGCGTCTCTCGCGACAACCCTTGCTCCGATTGCGCCTCCCACGGAAATTAAAGGGCAGCTATTGCGAGCAATTCGTAAAAACCCATTGCCACATGTCGTGTTGCCGAACGCTGAATCGGCCTCTTCATCTGGTGACGCAGGAATTGGGTTCTTGAAAGATGAATTGCAGCACGTAACTCCAAACTCGATGAATCGATCAAAGTACCAGTTTCTATCATTGGGCATGGCGACGGCTGCTGCCGTGCTAGGCGCAATTTTCGCATATCGAACAACGCTTTTGCTTCAGGATTACCGCTCCGATTTCACGGCCTTGCAGGGATTTGATGCCGAACAGTTTCGGGCAAACGTTTTGGCTCGCCATCAAAAATCATCTAACGCCTTGCGGCTCGTTTCTGTTCCGTCATCTCAAATCCCGAAAGGTAGTGATTCCGACGAGCCATCCGGCTATGTGGTTTTTGACGTATTGGCGAAACAACTCCATGTGGCGATTGACTTGAAGGGGAAGGCGAGATCGAGCACCGCTCTGTATTGCGAATCGGTAAACGCGGAGGGAAAGCAGCATCTACTGGGAGAGGTCAAACCAAGGCACGATTCTCTGACTCTAGGTGCTTTTGATTTGCCATCGGACAATTCGAAGATCGTTAAAATTCTTGTATTCGACGATAGCGATTCAAGTTCAGTGAAAACCCCACGACGTAAAGTCCTTGAGATGGATCTGGATCTGGACGCCAATGACACTCGACCGTAATACCCGGCTTTGTTTCAAAAGTCGGCTCCCCTTATTCGTCTCGTGCTTAATAAATTCACAACCTATCCGCGAAAGATAGGAGAAGACAGAACTTTCGCGGAGCGAAAGTCGACTATTGGGTCGTTTAGAAACCGAGCCGAATCGGATCAATCGGGAGGCTTGGAATTCACCCCTCGTTGATGCAACTCCTTAGGTTCGAATTTGGCGGCTAGAGCATTTTCATGAACGACGTAGGCTTGGAAAACGGGGTCAGGTACCAAAAGCCGGAACGGCCCTTCGGGTGCTTTGCACTTTTGGTACCTGATCCCGTTTTCCGAATGGCTATATGAAAAATGAAAATGCTCTAGTTTTCTTGGTATGATGAAGGCTTGCGATTCGTTGTTCCATTTTCATCCCGCCTGAAGGAACGAGCATGCTCCGATCCCCTTGTCGGACCAACGTCCACTGTGCGTTGAGGGTCATAGCGAACTATCCGCTATTCAGTTTATTTGTGCTTGCGAGTTGGTTCGCCTGGCTTGGTGAAATGTCGATCGCTCAAGCATTGGATCCGTATTTAAATCAGATCAAACCGCTTTTGACTGAAAAGTGCATTTCGTGTCACGGCGCGTTGCGATCGGAAGCGGGCTTGCGATTGGATGCGATTCAGTTCATTCGCGCTGGTAGTGACTCGGGAAGTATCGTCGTGAACGACACTTTGAAGGGCTGCAAATTAGTCGAACGAGTCACTAGCCAGGATATCGACTATCGTATGCCACCCGAAGATGCGGGTACCGCCCTGACAAAAGAGCAAACGCAATGGCTTACCAACTGGATCGAAGCAAAACTCCCTGGCCCGGAACAGGAATCTTTTTTAGCCTCCCCTCGTGTGCATTGGGCATATCAGCCGATTGTGAGGCCAGCACTGCCCCATGCAACACGTGATGCTTCAGAAAATCCGATCGATCGAATTGTTCGTGGCGTTCAAGAAGAAAAGCAAGTTCGTTCGCTGGGTACGGCAAGCGACAGCGCGTGGCTTCGACGCGTAACTTTTGACCTGACTGGCCTTCCACCAACAGTGGATGAACTCAAGCTTTTTATCGAAGATTCTTCTTTAGCGAAAAGGCAACAAGCGATTGATCATCTTTTGTCAAAGCCTAGCTACGGCGAACGCTGGGGCCGTCACTGGATGGATATCTGGCGTTACAGCGACTGGGACGGTTACAAGAATGAACTGCGAACGAGTCAACGACATATCTGGCATTGGCGAGATTGGATCATCGAGTCACTCAATGCAAACAAACCATACGCTCAGATGATCGTTGAAATGCTTGCCGCCGACGAACTCGTACCTGGGAATCAGGAAACACTGCGCGCCACGGGATTCTTAGCTCGCAATTTTCACAAAAGCAATCGAAATATTTGGTTAGACGCTACAGTTGAACATACTGCCAAAGCGTTTCTCGGGTTGACGTTGAATTGCGCAAAGTGTCACGACCACAAGTATGACCCGATCCCGCAGACCGCGTATTATCAGTTTCGAGCAGTGTTCGAACCGCACCGAATTCGCACCGATCAAATAGCCGGAGTTGCCAATATCGACAAAGACGGTATTCCACGCGCTTACGATGAAGACCTTGACGCAGCGACGTACCTCTACGTTCGCGGGAACGACAAGAATCCGTTGAAAGACTCACCCGTTAAGCCCTCTGTTCCCGATTTCTTTTCGATTCCGTTCGAGATTGTTCCGATCGCACTTCCCTTAGAAAGCTACTATCCAGAGCTTTCGGATTTGGTTCGTCAAAATGTACTTGCGGATAAAGAAGCGGTAGAGAAATCGGCCTTTGTTCAATTGCACGCGAAAATCAGTGCATTGGAAAAAGAGCGTGCGGTTCAATCAGACTCGAGATCAGCCGGGTTCGATTCGCGGGGGATAGCTGAAATCGAATTGGCAACGTCGAAACTGAATTTCGCGATTGCGGATCGAACATCGACTTTGGCGAGGTACGCTGCAGAAAAAACAAGGTGCGCAATTCAATCAAAGTTTGATTCGAAGTACGTGTGCCGACGGGATAATCAGATCGGTTCAGCGATCCATCCCGAAGGTCGGTTGCCGTTCAGGCATGGTGTCAATGCAAAGACGAGTTGGTCAGTCCGACCACTTTTCAATATTGAGAACCCTTCCAACCCGTGGCTTGAATGGACTCATCTTGCGAAAAAAGCGTCTCAAGCTGAATTTTGGCACATGCGTGCTCAAGCTTCTCACGACGTCTTGTTGCAGCAGCGCGCGTACGACGCGGCCGTGAAGCTGCATTCAAAGGAAACGGATTCCGCCAAGCGTGAAGCAGCCATCAAACCTTCCAAAGATGCTCTTGCGAAGTCTCGAAAGACTCTCGATCAATTCGCGTCCGAGCCAAGTGTCGAATCCACGACCTATACTCCGATCGGAAAAGAGCTACCGCATCAAAGTTCGGGTCGGCGTTTGGCGTTAGCGAAATGGATTGTTCATTCAGACAACCCGTTAACTGCAAGAGTTGCCATCAACCACATCTGGATGCGACATTTCGGAACGCCGTTGGTTGAGAACACTTTCGATTTTGGGATGTCGTCGCCTAGACCTGAGTTGCTTGATGCTTTGAATTGGTTATCGGCTGAGCTCATTACGAACGGATGGGATATGAAGCATATTCACCGATTGATTCTCAATTCGGATGTCTATGCGACGGCCTCAGATTCCAACGACGTCGATTTTTATCAAGCTAATAACGCCAAGGATCCTGAGAATACGACTTATTGGCGAGCAAACGTTCGGCGATTAGATGCCGAAGAGATTCGCGATAGTATGCTCGCCGTTTCAGACGCGTTGGAAAAGACGTTTTGTGGTCCTGACCTTGATTTTGCTGATGGCGAGAAGAATATGCGACGAAGTCTTTATTTTCAACACGCCTACGAAAAGCAAATGCCGATGCTCGTCTTGTTCGATGCCGCCAGTCCCAATGAATGTTATCGTCGCAAGCCAAGCCTCGTTCCCCAGCAGGCTTTAGCACTGGCCAATAGTGGCTTAGCCCGAAACCTGGCCAATCGATTGGCAGAAGCGAGTCTCAAAGCGTTGAATTGCGAAGGTACGGAGACGGAAACCGACGCGGAGTTGTTCATCGAACGACTTTTTCTGACGGCATTGGCTCGCCCTCCTTCCAACGAGGAACAAAAAGCATGTATGGCCTTTTTGAAATCTCAAACGAATCTCATGCGCGATCCAGATCATTTGACGCGATTTTCCGACGACAACAATATAACGGAAAGTAATCAATCGCCATCCGAACGGGCAAGGCAAAGTCTCGCTATTGTCCTGTTCAATCATCACGATTTTGTCACGATTCGATAATAGGGAATTGAAATGTATCCTAGTCGAAAAGCTATTTCGGTTGATCGAAGACAGCTCTTCGGAAAAATGGGCCTCGGATTTGGTGGTGTCGCGCTTACCGCTATGCTTCACCGCGACCAAGCGAGTGCGATTGAAAGCCAACACGAACAACCCGTCGCTCGGGCGAAAAGCGTCATTTGGTTGTTCATGATCGGTGGGGCAAGTCACATGGAGTCGTTCGATCCCAAGCCGGCGCTGAACAAGTATGCTGGCAAGACGATTTCCGAAACGCCCTTCGCAGATGCATTGACGTCTCCTTTTATGGCAAATGAACGGGCGGTTGCTTTTGATCCCAACAACGGCTTCGTAAGAACCGAGCTCTTTCCGATGCAAGTGGGTTTCAAGAAACATGGTCAGAGCGGTTTGGAAATTAGCGATTGGTGGCCACACCTAGCTCATCAAGCGGACGAATTATGCCTCGTTCGATCGATGTGGACAGAGGACAGCAATCACGGGGCTCAGCTCCAGTTTCATACCGGTCGGCATCGAATCGACGGCTTCTTTCCGTCCATCGGTTCGTGGGTCCATTATGGCTTGGGAACTTTGAATGAGAATTTGCCCCAGTTCGTCGTACTTGGAACACCGGTCGCCGATTGCTGTGGTGGCATGGAAGTCCATCGTGCCAATTATTTAGGTCCACAACACGATGGAGTGCCGCTGAAGATTGACCCGAAGGATCCGTTGCCATTTTCGCGTCCTCCACGCGAAATCTATCGCGAAGAACAAACAGAAGAGTTTCGCCTGTTACGTAAGTTGAATCAGCTGACAGCAACCCAGTTTCCGAACGATGCAACGATCGCAGCTCGAATCAAAGCTTATGAACTAGCCTTTCGCATGCAAACGGCCGTTCCCGAAATTGTGAGCTTTGGCAATGAGTCCCAGCAAACGCTTGAAGACTATGGAATCAACCAAAAAGATACGGAAACTTTCGGTCGCCAGATGCTTGCGGCACGAAGGCTCGTTGAGAAAGGCGTTCGCTTCGTCCAGGTTTATCACGGCAATAACGGCGGAGCAGGACAATGGGATGCGCATGCGAATCTGAAGTCAAGCCATTCGAAACTTTGCCATCAAGTTGATCAACCGATTGCAGCCTTGATTGCCGATTTGAAGCAACGCGGTTTGCTCGATGAAACGCTCGTCGTTTGGGCAACGGAATTTGGCCGGACGCCGGGTTCTCAGAAATCGGACGGTCGCGATCACCATCCTTACGGATTTAGTATTTGGATGGCCGGTGGAGGCTTAAAGGGAGGAGTCACCCATGGAGCAACCGACGAAATTGGCTTTCACGCGGTCGAGGATCGACATTACGTGACAGATATTCATGCGACGGTATTGCATCAACTTGGAATCAACCCCCGCTCGCTGCAAATCCCCGGTCGTAAGCGACTCGAGCGCGATTTTGGAACGCCGATCCAACAGATTATCGCGTAAACGTTGCCGATCAAGATTGGCAAGGCACCGGCTGATATCAAAGCTGGTATCACGGCTGACGAGAGCATCAATGTGAACTATGGTATTACACGAGAACAGATGGTAGCAAGGTTTGGTCTTGCCTACAAAATCCCGCTCCTCAAGCCATAATTATAATGTCGATGGTCGGAAGTAGATACGTTCTAATAGCCGTTGCGTATCATCTCAACGACGATAAAACTAAGATTCGCGTTGCCGTGAATCGTCGACTTTCCCGGATCGGATGACCAACTCCATGGACGCAGACGTTTCCAAGAGCATTCCCAACTCGCTGCTCGATTTTGAGTGGAAGCCTCAGCCCGTCGCGGCTGCTTGGTTGAAATCAGCATTGACCGAGGCACTCGATCAACTTCCGTGGGCGGCGGCGTTCGCAGCTCGATTGCGTCAGGGAGCAGGCGTGCGAATTGTTGATCTTGTTGACACAGTCTTTGTTGGCAGGGGTAATAGCCGAATTTCGGCTGCCATCGATGCGGGTTGGGTCGAAAGCGATATCCCCGAGATCAAAACCACGCTTTGCACCGGCTATCGCCACCCAGGCGGTTTGTTTCCAACCATCGCTGTTTATAACGACATTGCTCAAGAGGAAATTTGGATATCGATCAAAGTAGACTTCGTTGCTGACTTTTTAGCGGCGAATGACTTATCTCGCGTTGTAGAGGGGAAACCTTGGTCGCCCTATCGCTATGCAATCATCGAAACCGTTGCTGGTAAAGCGACATTCGCTGTTGCCGAACGGCATGGTCGAATCGGCTTCAGCACGATCGGTGGTCCCGATGTTCGCGATGTGCTCGAAGTGTTCGAATCGTTCCAAACGCGACCGCGAGATTTCGAATTCGAAGACGAGGCCATGCAGCAGACGATGCGACTCGTCGAAGAAGGGATCGCTAAAATCGGTCGCGATTTTGCCTGTGACCGTTTCTTTGCGGCCGAACGAAACTATTGGGAGAAACGTAACCGAGCGGCGAGATTTCAGAAGAGTCGACAAGACACGTTGGGCATCGGTTGGGCCAATCACGATCACCATACCTATCGTTCTAGCCGAAAGCATTTCAAATCGCTGGTTAGTCTTTGGGAAAAGCTCGGGCTCTTCTGTCGTGAGCGATTCTATGCCGGAATCGAAGCCGGATGGGGTGCCCAGGTCATGGAGCAACCTGTAACCGGTATTATTACGTTTAACGATGTCGATCTCAGCCCCGACGAACTCGCAGGCGACTTCAGCCACCAAGGATTAAGTGACGGCCAGGAGCTCAAGACGATCGGCTTGTGGTGTGGCCTACACGGCGAAGCGGTCCATCTCGCAGGAATGCACCACCTCGAAGGCACGTTCGATTTCCACGCTTTGCGCGAGCAGATCGAAGATGAGGCAGGGATTCGAACCATGAAGCCTTTTACCGATTTTCCATTTTTGAGACAAGCGTTCACCGAAGGCGAGCGTTGGAAAGTGACGGAGAAACGTATCCAGCAGCTCGTAATAAACAACCGAATCACCCACGAGCAGGCTGATAGTTTTCGCAGAGACGGTGCCATTGGCAGTCACTTAGAAAATCTCGAACGCAACGATGGCTTTAAAGGTTTCAACCAAAAAGGAGTCAGTGAGATCATTGCTGCAACCGACCCGCGTCGCCAAGCCGAAAAGCATGCATTTGACACCGTTGACTACAAGACGGTGCGAGACTAGTTGCGTTAATTCACTTCAGCCGTTGGAAACGGATTTGAATCAAAAAGCATCATTAAAGTCTTGAATTGACTCTGATGCCGAATGAATCGGCGATGAACGAAAGAATCGCCTGCGCACCTTCTTTTGTCGTTTAAACACTTTCGTGAAGCATGCCAGTTACCAATAGCTGGTTATACAACGCCAAAGTGTATGTTCGACCTGAGTTTTCTAATAACCCGAGGTTTTGGATTACGGCTGCTTGGCAAAGCGTAGGATATGGATAACGTTACGGGTGCACCGAGCTTGAAAAATGTTCTGAGCTTCGAACGATTGAGTTGCCTAAAGTGGAATCTAAACAGGATATGGAACCGGATTCGACGACTTCGCCGAAAGCGAGGCATGGCGAAACGCTTCGATTTCGAATCACGGGGATGACGTGCACCGGATGTGCCGCGTCGATTCAACGAGCATTGGAAGCGACTACAGACGTTCAATCAGCAAGTGTTAGTTTTATGGCGGGTACCGCCGAAATCGAAGGTCGTTCTCTTCAATCGGACTCGCTTATTGACGTGATTCGACAGCGGGGATTCAATGCTGAAGTCATCAATCCGAATGAAAAAACGAATGAGTTTAGCGAGATAGAACATCAACAGCAGTCAAACGAGCGAATCTGGCGGCATCGAGCTATCGTCGGAATGGGGCTTTGGGCACCGCTGGAGCTACTTCATTGGATAACCATGCAGATGCATTGGCATGGGGACTGGATGCCGTGGGTGATGTTTTGCGGTTCCTTGGTGATCATCCTATTTGCCGGTTCCGAATTCTATAAGTCGGCTTGGCAGGCGGCGATTCGTGGAACGACGAATATGGATACGCTTATCTCGATTGGTGCGACAACGGCCTTCGTCTACTCTTCAGTCGTGTTTTTTTTGAACCTCAATCAATCGACTTACTTTGCTGAGGCGGCCGGTCTTTTGGGAATCGTAAGCCTCGGGCACTGGTTTGAAGCGCGAGCAACCACCCGAGCGGGCTCGGCGGTGCGCGAGCTCATGCGGATGCAGCCGGAAGCCTCCGAGATTTTGTCCGAAGATGGTTCGTCTCAAATGATATCGAGCGCCGACGTACAAAAGGGTTGGAAGATGATCGTTCGACCTGGCGGACGAATTGGCGTTGACGGAATTGTCATTGACGGTCGTTCGGCGGTTGATCAATCCATTGTTACCGGTGAATCGATACCGGTTGATAAGAAGCCAGGTGATTCGGTCGTCGCGGGCTCGATGAACACTACGGGAGTTCTAATCATTGAGACTTCCGTCGATGGACGAAATACAACCATTTCACGAATCGCAAGTCTGGTTCAGAAAGCGCAAACCAGTCGGGCTCCCATTCAACGATTGGCGGACCAGGTCGCTTCGGTTTTTGTTCCGACCGTCCTGATCATTGCTGCGTTGACTTTGATGGGTTGGTGGTTGGCGGGAGACCTTCCCAAAGGGGTGATCTCGGCGGTTACGGTATTGATCATCTCATGTCCGTGCGCGCTGGGGTTGGCCACTCCGATGGCCGTGATGGTGGGTACGGGGGCTGCAAGTCAACGTGGCATCCTTATTAGGAGTGCGGCGACACTCGAAAGGATCGGTCGAGCTAACCAAATCGTTTTCGACAAGACGGGGACGCTTACTCGCGGGCAGCCCGTCGTGACCGCGATAACGACTCAGTCAAACCACACTCAGGATCAAATTCTGCAAATCGCTGCCTCCGTTGAATCGCCGAGCGAGCATCCGATAGGGAAAGCAATTGTATTTGAAGCCAAAGCCCGCGGGCTTTCACTCGTTCCGGTCGAAGAATTTGTTGCGATTCCTGGACGCGGAGTTCAAGGACGACTTAAGCTTCTAACCGTCATCATCGAACGAGACCAAGATGCATCATCACGCGTTTTAGTCGACGGGGTTATTATAGGAACACTGACGCTCAATGACCGCCTGCGTGACGATGCGAGAGATGCGGTTGATGCGTTGAAGAAACTCGGCATGCATGTCTCAATGTTGACAGGCGATCGACGCATGTCAGCGGAATCCATTGCCAACCAAGTTGGAATCGAAGCGAACAACGTTGTTTCCGAAGCGACTCCCGAGACGAAGGCCGCACATATCCGCTCGCTTGGCAACGAAGTTGTGATGGTTGGAGATGGATTGAATGATGCTGCCGCATTGGCGACGTCGGGACTAGGGGTCGCTTTGGCATCTGGCACGGTCGTTGCCATGGAGGCTGCGGCCGTGGTAATACCAGGCGATCGAGTGACCGCCGTCCCTGAGCTGATTCAGCTTGCTCGAGCGTCACTCCGAACAATCAAACAAAACCTGTTTTTTGCCTTCTTCTACAACGCTTTGGCCATTCCCGTTGCCGCCTTCGGTTTGCTTGGGGTGAGTGGACCATTGTGGGCGGCACTCGCGATGGGTGCCAGTGACATCACCGTGATTGGCAACGCGCTTTGGTTAAAGCGAAAGCTCGCCATGCTTCCACGAAACAAGTCGCGGTAAGCCAGATCGCCCGCACGCAAACGGACATGCAAATCTTCGTTTAACCACAACCCGAAGGCGACATCGGCGTGTCATTCCGCTCTGTAGCCGGCGTTTTTTTCAAAAGATTTCGCTGCACCGAACTTTTGCTGCGATGGGAAAGAATGATGGTAAGATGTATTTTTGTCTTGAGGATTAGATTGGGAAAGTTTTAATTTTGAATCTTTGGAAGCTAGTTTGGCAAGGCGTGTGTTTCCATCGTTGGATGTTAACGCCGGTTTCGATGGGAGTGGCTGTCGCGACGGCGGTTATCGTGGGCGCTCTGCTGGTGGGTGATAGCGTACGTGGCTCGCTCAAGTTCTTGGCGACGGATCGCTTGGGGACGATCGACTCGATCGTGATGGCCCCAAGGTTTTTTGACCAATCGGTTGTTACAAGTGACTTAGTTCATGCACGGCCTCATTTCCTCGAACCACTTCCGATCATTCTCTTTCCAAAGGCAACGATTGCAAGAACCGAAAGTGGCACTGACAAGAAGCCAGAACATCGCTCCGGCAACGCGTTGGTTCTCGGGATCTCAGAACGATTCTGGACGTTTGGAGAATTGCTTGTTGACAAGGAAATTGGACTCGACGAAATCGTGCTTAATCAATCGCTGGCAGAACAGTTGAACGCGAAAGTCGGTGATAAGCTAACGCTTCGGCTCCCATCCCAAGCGGCCGTACCGGCGGATAGCCCGCTTGGTCGGCGAGAATCCGAGACGGTCAATCTCCCTGGACTCGAAGTGGCGAAAATTGTCCCGAATCGGTCGATTGGTCGTTTCGATTTGCGCAGCAATCAGCGTCCTTCGATGAATGCCTTTGTTTCGATCAAAGCAATTCAACAAGCGCTCGATCGACCCAACCAGGTAAATGCGTTGATGTATGGGGTGCCCAATGATAGTGCCTGTCAATTGAATTTGGATTGGACGCCAGCAGACATAGATAAGGCGGCTAAGCTCAATGCATTGCCACCGCTCATGCGACTGCCTCTGTCGTTACAAGATCTCGGTTACCGCGTAGAGCGCGTCACACGCAAATTCCCGGATGAGGCGAGAGGGGAGAAAGTTGAGAGTTCGACAGAGAGTAAGACTATTTATGACTACTATCACATCACGACTGAGCAGATGCTTATTCCGGATTCGGTTGTCGAAGCGATTCGGAAAAAATGGCCGGCTCCAACGACGAGTTCCATACTGACCTATCTAGCAAATGGTATTGAGATAAATACTTCAGGAATCCAGGTCTCAACGGCGACGTCTGAGAGTGCGCTCGACACCGCCCCTTCATCCCGGCCGCTCTCTCCGAAACCGGGACAAGGGGCGAAAGTGAGTAAGGATGATTTGAAACCATCGAAGGTCTCGATTCCTTATTCGACGATTTCAGCGATCGATCCGAAATTGTTCAATGCAAAATCAGTGGGCTTCGAGGATGAAGGCACATCCACGTTGAAGGAATGGCTTGACAATGAAATCGTTATCAATCAGTGGTTAGCGGATCAGCTACAAGTGAAGGTCGGTGATCGGCTCGATTTGGCTTATTTCTTGCCGGAGACCGTCGATGGAACCGAGGTCGAGAGAACGTGGTCCGGTAAAGTTGCAGCGATCGTGCCTCTTACGGAGCCGGAAGTCGGCTATCGTCGTCAGCGACCACCGCGATTTAAGAACCCGCCTACGCCGTTCAACGATACGGCCCTTACGCCAGAGGTTCCTGGTATTACCGATCAAGCTTCGATCAGCGATTGGGATTTGCCGTTTGCACTGACGCGAACGATTCGAAAGGAAGATGACGACTATTGGACCAATCATCGATTGAGTCCTAAATTGTTTTTGACGCTCAAGACGGGGCAAGAGCTTTTCGGTTCGCGATTTGGATCGGTAAGCTCCGTCCGTTTCTCGGTGGATGCAATCGAATCCGAAGATGCACTGCGGCAAGAACTTCTCACAGTCGTTCAGCCTTTGATGGAAGATATGGGTTGGAGGTTTCTTCCGATTCGAGCTCAACAATTGCAAGCCGCTAGTGGAACGACCCCGTTTGATGTCCTTTTTTTGGCGCTGAGCTTCTTTGTAATTCTAGCGGCCCTCATTTTGGTCTTGCTCTTGTTTCGCTTAGGTATCGAACGTCGGGCAAGTCAATGGGGATGTTTACTGGCGATGGGTTGGCCAACTGCCAAAGTACGAAGATTGTTGCTTCTAGAGGGACTTCTCTTGGCGACGATCGGCGGTCTTGTCGGAATTGGACTAGGTATTGGCTATGCATTTGGAGTTTTGGAACTCTTGCGTTCTTGGTGGGTGGGTGCCGTGGGTGCTCCATTTCTGCAATTTTTCATGACTTCGAGAAGCTTGATTTTGGGTGGATTGGCCGGAGTGGGAACAGCATTGGTTGCCGTTTGGTTCGCCGTCCGATCGCTCAACAAAGTAACAACCATTCAATTGTTGCGGGGACAAACAGCGCCGGTTCTATCGCGAAGTCGTGCGTCGCGGAACAAATTATCGCTTCTCGTCTTGGGGCTTTTGATTGGGACGATCGCTATTTCGATCGTGGGCTGTTTCTTGAATGGTCAAGCCGCTGGCGGCGCCTTTGTTGGTGCAGGGATGCTGGGGCTCGCGACGATGTTACTCGAAGTTTGGCATAGGCTTAACCGATCCAAGGAAACCTCGCGAGGCAATCTGGCGTCGGGTTCGATGCCGCAACTTGCCGCATCAAGTATCCGGCGCCAGCCGATGCGATCTGTCCTCACGATCGGGCTCATGGCGGTCGCAACCTTGCTAATTCTTTCAATGAGCCTGTTTGAGATTGCTCCAAGTGTTCAAGGAACGGGTGGATTCCAATGGCTTGTCGAGTCCAATTTTCCGTTGGCGAAGAGTCTCAGTGATGAAGCCTATGTTCGCGAGACGTTAGGTGACAAAGCCGAATTGATCATGGGGAGTACTATTATTCCGATGCGAGTTCGCGATGGTGATGACGCTGGTTGCAACAACCTTTATCAAGCATCGCAACCGCGAGTCTTGGGTGTAAGTCGTCGAATGGAAGACTACGATTCCGGGCGAGTGGAAGCGGCTTCGTTCGCATGGGCCGCGACGGCTCCTGCCCCGACACAATCGATAGACGTTAAGCAGAGAGTATCACCGTGGCGATCGCTTGAATTCGCCGCGAGTGGCTCGGTCGAGTCCCCGGTTCCGGTGATCATCGACCAAAACACCGCCATGTGGGCGCTGCATTTGACGGGCGGAATTGGGCAACGCTTTGTCTACGTCTTCGACGGAAAGCCCATTCATTTCGAGACGGTGGCCCTGTTGCAAAATACGGTTTTACAGGGGAGTCTTTTGATTAGCGAGGAGAACTTTAAGCGGCTCTTTCCAAGCATCAGTGGCTATCGTCAGTGGTTGGTTTATACCGACAATCCTTCGAAAGTCATTTCGATTGGCGAGACACTCGAAAATGGCTGGGCAGACGAAGGGATGGATGCGATTGAAACCAACGTCGTACTCGAAAACCTGTTGGCAGTTCAGAACACCTATCTCAAAGCTTTTCAATCATTGGGAGCTTTGGGATTGTTGTTGGGAAGTTTTGGCTTGGCCGTTGTTCAACTGCGATCGGTCATGGAGAGGCGATCGGAATTGAGTTTGATGCGCTCGATGGGTTTCAGCAATCAACGCGTCGGCAGGCTTATACTTTATGAAAGCTTAACGCTGCTTGGTGCCGGCCTCGGGATCGGATGCGTCGCGGCAGGCATCGCGTTGTTGCCGGCCATCGTGCGAGGCGATGTGCAACCGCACTTTTACATCCCATTCATCATGATCGCTGTCGTTGCGTTGTGCGGTACGATTGCAAGTTTTTTCGCTGTAAGACAAGCGATGAATCTGCGAGTGCTTGATGCAATTCGGCAGGGATGACCAAGGCTTTTAAACTACTTGGCTGGCCCTAACAGGATTGGACCGGATGAGGGGCCTATTTGAAGAACGCCCACATCTTCTAACGGTTCGTCATTGAAGATTGGTCCTGAATCGGTTCCTTCAAGGACTTCGGCATAGCCCATATCAATTGCATCAATACTCTCGACTGGCCCTCGACCGTTCATTGAACTATCGCTTAGAACCGAACCCACGCGACCGTGTTTCATGTCATGGCGCGGCGTTCGGCTTCCGTACGTGACATAGTCGCAATCGTAGGGATTCGAGCAGAGTGTGCAGCCGACCGAGCTGGAGGCTATGATGAGAAATAATCCACACCAGATTTGACGTTGCTTCGAAAAAGCCATCGTACTGTTTTTCCTGTAAAGGCGACGAAATCACTTCTCCTTTATCGACCAGTTTCCTTGGCGGTTTGAGCAAACCTTTCCGATTAGGCATATTTTGCGGCTAGAATAGGACTGAAATCGCTAGCGTTTCGTGGCGTGATCGCGTTCATCGTTCAGGAAATCGGATGGTTGCGACTTGATTTCAGAGTGGATCCGTGGGCGTCCGGCCCCTCGAATAGCGTCCTTTTTGCGGAGGGTTTCCGCGCTTCATCCGACGAGTGAGTTTGAATCCAATGAAAACGGCGTGGTCGATATCGATAGTTTTGATGGCAATTCTGTCGTCGTCTCTGTTTGCAGATGTGCCTGGGGGAAGAATCGAGGATGTAAAGGAGGCCATATCTTTGGGGCTTCCATTGGTGAAGAAAGCGGCCACGAATTGGCAAAACAATCGGAGCTGTTTCTCTTGCCATCATCAAACCCTTCCGATGCTTGCCATGCTTGAGGCAGATCGCTTTGGGTTTACACCCGATCGAGATTGGTTGGAATCGCAAGCCGATACGACGCATACTTATTTTTCGGAACGGGTCGACGATATGCTGGCCGGTCGCCACGTCCCGGGTGGAGCGGCAACGGTTGGCTATGGGCTATGGGCATTGTCTTTAGCGGGCCGGTCGTCGGATGAAGTAACATCGGCGATGGTCACGTATCTGCTACAGATCCAAGGCGTGCAGAAACTTACCAAGCAGGATCCGCTTGCAAAGCCTTCGATTCAAGATGGTCGCTGGATTGCATCCTGTCGACGTGCACCTATTCAAGCTTCCGAAATCGGTGACACGATTCTGGTGTTAGTTGGGATGGAGAAGTATGCGTCCGTCATGCAACGCGACGACGTTCAGAAAGCTCGTGCCAGAGCCGAGGATTGGCTCAAACAAGTCAAGTTAAAGCATCATCAAGATCGGCTCTGGCGACTATGGGGACTTTACGAGCTCGAGCCTGAATCGCCTCAAATCGAGCTTGTTCGAAATGAAATTCTCACGAAGCAAAGCGAGGACGGCGGATGGGCTGAATTGGAAGGAAGAGAAAGTGATGCCTACTCCACGGGCCAAACGCTATACCTTCTCAGAAAATACGGTTTACCTAGCGAAAATCCCGCGTTGCAAAATGCTCGAGACTATCTTTTAAAGACCCAGCTCAAAGACGGTTCTTGGCTTGTCGAATCCCATTTAGAGAATAAGGTGCAAAGCTATTTCGAGAATGGCGATCCCCATGGAGAGCACCAATTTCTTTCAACGGCGGGAACGGCCTGGGCGGTCGCTGGGTTATCGCAATGCAAGGACGATGCGGGTGAAATCAAGGCACCGTGAAATTGGCTTTGAGGTCCATCGGATGAGCGTTGTTGTAGACGCTGTATGGTCCGATTCGTACCCAAGTCGACTTACTTCGCATGAAATGGGGAATGCGAGGTAGAGCATCTGATGACAAATGTTCTACAATCTGCCTAGCGACATTCGAGCTACGGCTTTGCGGCCGCTTTGGGTTTGCCTTTGCCAGGCCAGAAGGAAAGCCAGCCTGCGTTATTGGCAACTGACTTATCTTTATCCTCATCACTTTGTTCTACCGTTGCAACATTCCCAACGAGCATGTCGGTAAGTTGCATAATGGATTGCGTGATCGGAGCTTTAGGAGCTTGCTCAATCAGCGGAACGCCATTATTGCGCATCTCAACCATGGTACGATAGTCATTCGGAATCTGATGGAAGACGTCTCTTCCAATCGTTTCGCGAGCCTTCTTCAGGCTGATTTGACCGCTTTCCAGCCCCATTCTGTTGACGACAACTTTCACTTTGTCGCGAATGTTGTCCATCTCTTGGAAGCTCATCAGCAGCCGAACCATATTTCGAAGGCAAGGCAAGTCGAGCTGAACGATCAATGCAATTTCATTGACCAACTCCATGGCCGTTAAGTCAACTTCGGTGAACGACTTTGAAGTATCGATGACGACATGCGTAAATGAAGCTCGGAGAAGTCCAATCACGCGACGAAGGCTTTCTGGATTGATGGCCGCGAGGTCCTGCAATTGAACTGGTCGAGGTAGCAGATAAAGTCCCGACGAGTGCTTTGTCAAACTTTTGCGAAGTAATTGAAAGTCCAGACGCGACACGTTTTCTGTCACATCAAGCAGACTGTAGTCTGGAATCGAATCCAAGAAAACATCGGCGTCACCAAGCGCTAAGTCAAGGTCAACGAGGGCAACCGAGTTATTGGGGTCCGCTGCAAGATTGCATCCGATATTGACTGCAATAGAAGTACAACCCACGCCGCCAGTCGCACCGGCAATAGCGATCATCTTCGAGGTCCGAACTCGCGAATCTCCGGAGCCATATCGAGCCTCTTGGATACGCTGAAGGGCCGCCAGTAATTCTTCCACGTTGATCGGTAATGTCAAAAACTCTTTGGCGCCTGCACGCATTGTTTTCAAGATCGTTGGACCATCGGTATTATTCGATAGTGCAAGAATACAGCATTCTGGGTTATTTGATCGCAATCGCTCGATAAGACTAATTGCCTTCTCAGGCGACGAGTCCATGCATATCACGCCGATGTCGGGTTTAGTTTGCGCAGCGACATCGGCAAAGAATTCGTAGCGGGAGCATTCCGCTTCTAGCCATACCATGTCCATACCCAATAGCATGGACTTGAGCTTCTCGCGAGATTCATCGCGAGGGTCAACCAGGGCTAATCGAAGTACGTTACTCATGTGTCTTTCGTCTTTTGAACAGTTCTGTTTTTCAAAGTCTATATCGGGAAACCTATCGAGTCGGCATGGCTGGATTCTGCGGCCCAGCTCCTTTGGTACCCGTTGAAACTCGATACGCAGCTGGACTTGCAATCAATGGGGAAAATTGCTGCGAATTTGCCGCGGCATTGGAAACATCACCCCCGTTTGAAGTCATCGTATAACCTACTCCTTCAATCATTCCTGGTAGCCCCATGTTC
Source organism: Pirellulaceae bacterium (assembly GCA_031411055.1). Classification (GTDB taxonomy): domain Bacteria; phylum Planctomycetota; class Planctomycetia; order Pirellulales; family Pirellulaceae; genus JAIYDQ01. The sequence goes on along the minus strand of JANOAI010000197.1, from coordinate 8,349 downwards.
ATGGAGGGACTCACTCCACCTGGCGGACAAGGTGTCGGTGTTTCGATGTATCCGCGCCAGTAGAGTTCTTTATCGGATGGCGGGAACGAGTTGAAGCCTGGACCACCAGGAGGAACTTCATGCGGATCCATCGCCCCGGCAAAGTCAGGGGTCACCATAATCAGAAGCTCAACTTCGTTCTCGACCAATCGGTTGCTTCGGAAGAGGGCGCCTAAGAAAGGTACATCGCAAAGATAAGGGATCCCGTTCGATTGCGCTTCTGTTCGAACCTGGATCAAACCGGCCAAGGCCAAAGTCTGTCCGGCGCGAAGTTCGACGGCCGTATCGACGAATCGGCTTCGCAAACCAGGCACCGTCGTGCCGTTGATCGTGACACTTCGCGATGGGTCAATTTCACTGATCGTTGGTCGCACTTCTAACCAGATACGACCGTCACCACGGACCTTGGCGACGAAATCGAGTCGTGTTCCGTACTCTCGAAAATCGATACCAACTGTACCAAGACCGGACGGGACGAGAATCGGAAATTCACCGCCCGAGTTAAAACTTGCTGGTCGTCCATCGATCGCCACGAGCGTTGGATCGGCCATGACTTTGACTAAGTCGCGTTGTTGCAGGAATCGAAGCGCCGTGAAGAATTGATTTCCGCTATCTACAATACCCAGTTTGAATGTTTCTTGCCCTGTGTTGCCAACCGCACTTACTGTTGTTCCGCCCGCTGTTAACGTCCCACCAGCGGAAGTGGAATAAAAATCGTTGCCGAATCCCATCGCATGGTCGACGCCCAGGGCTCGTAACTTGGTTCGAGATATTTCCATCACCTGTGCATGAAGCGTTACCGTGTGAACGCCGATCACTTCAATTCGGTTAATCACGGTCGGGTAAAACTGTTCCGCAATCGCGACGGCTTGTTCAACATGTTGGTCGGAATTGACTTGGCCGCTAATGATCAATGCGTTTTGAATCGGCCGAAGTTGGAGATTGGCCATCGGGAACTCCGATTTCAGAATAGCGTCCAGTTCACGTGCATCACCGATGACGACTACTTGAACCGAACGAACAGATCGGTCTGGACCGTAGAGATCGACCTGAGTAACTCCGGTCGCCTTTGCCGAAACCATCAGCTCGTTGCTTGCCATCGGGCGAACTGTGACGATCGCGTCATTGTGGACGCTGGCCCGTTCGATGTCCTCCTCTGTACGCAAGGTATGCGTTGAGTTGATCATCAACTGGATATTCTCGCTGCTCTTTGATACCAGCGTGGTGCCGGTTGGTGGAATCGCTACTCCACCGTTGACCCCTTGAGCGAGAATCGGAGAACTGAAACTGACTCCGAACGCAGCCGACAAACTCGTATACGCGAGAATGCGATTAATGAGAGTTTGTTTTCCGAGCCATGACATCATAACTGCATCCTTGCAATTCGCCTTCAATGACCCGCGCTGCAATCGTTCATCCGTGAAGATCGTATCGCGTGGTCTGCTAGCTAATTCGACACCTATGAAGCAGGGCCGTCGGGCGGGGCCGGAATATCGTCCTGGCCGTTAGAACCCTTCTTCTTGGTCTTATCGTCATCGGCAGTTGGGTAAACTGGCTTGAATCCACTTGGGTTGTAGGTCCACTGCTTCCCGTCCCAGACCATCCCAGATGTTAAACTTTGACTGTTAGAGGGGTCAGGCGAACCTTCCGTGATGAGTGGAGCGGTGCTAGCGTTTTGTCCTTCAACCGTTTCTTGTCGGCGCGGAATCTCGCCCGCCTTATCCCAAACGTAGGATTCCGTTCCGTTCGGGGAGATAACTAGCATTTTATTCTTGGGAACGTTGCGGGTTGGGGTTTTACGTTCGGCCACAACAACCGGCTTTGGAGCGCTACCTTCATCGTTAACCGCCGTTCTCACCCAATCGAGAAAGGCATCACCGTTGTCGGTTTCGACTTCCGTGTCCCCGACTTCCTGGGTCGGCCGCAGCGAAACGTTAAGTTTTCCAAGATATCGAGCGGTGTTGAGGGCTTCGAACTGGCTTGACCGGATCAACAACTGCATCGTTGCTGCTTTCTTATTGTGCCCCTCATCTTGATCTCGCACGGCCACGCCGTCGACCATCAAAACTTCGACATTTTCCATCACCATAATGCTTTTGCTTTCCCGCAGCTTGCCGCCCTTCTCGAAAAAACCGTGTATATCGATGCGATGACCCGGCTGGATGTAGCCGACGCCGCCGTTCGTGGAATCTACCGGAAGATCAAAGACTTTGAATCCTTCGGGGATTCGCTGAGCAATGCTTTCATTCGTAAGGTTTACCTTGCGTTCAAGCAAGGGTTCGCCTTGAAAGAGGCGTTGATTGGTGTACTTGCCTTCAACGGTCTTCATGTCGCGAATGGCGCCCTGAGGCAATCGGTCTTGCGGCCATTTTTCCAAATGAAACCGATCAGGTCCGATTTTGATCGTACCAGCAATATCCTTAGAGGCGACAAGTATTTCGACCATCGCAACCGATGGAGCGGTACCCTGATCTTTGATGACCTGCGTCGCAGCAAACGCCGCGACCGTACCGCAACCGAGAGCAACAGCGAGAAGAAGAGCCGATTTGGACCGCATAATTGGGATAACCTTTTCTGGTCAGTCGGGCACGCAAAATCGTAGCGACTGACATGGGACAAGGCATCCATGCCGGAAACAAACCAATTCGAAAATGACGCTAATACTGAAGAGTACGCCGCGTCATGAGAGAAAGGCTTGTTTCGTTATCGGCGACCGGATCTTGAATCTGAATTTGTTGCTCCGATTGTAGTACAATCGCTACTGCCATCACAAATAGATCACCTGGATCACCGATCATCTCCAGGCCGAAAGAGACAACTTCGAATAGTTCGAAGGCTTGCAAGAGTGCTCATTGAGCCGAGAAACTTCTCATTCGCGATTCTCGGACGTCCATGAACGAATAGATATCTTTAATCTGAGGAAGCCAAATCGATAAGAAATGAGAACGGTGCACAGGTCCACCGTTGTGAAGCTTGTTGTCGATGCGCAGGCTGCACTGGCATACTCCCCAGATACCGGCAGTTATCGCTTCAATCGCTTCCGTTCGAATTCTAGGACGCCTGTCACAAGGGTCGTTAGTCTTGGCTCAGCATCGTTTGCTGTTGCAATAATTTTTTGAACGTTGGCCGCTTCGAGCGCATCGGGCAAACACATATCGGTGATGACCGAGAAACCAACGGTTCGAAGTCCGCTGTGCACCGCGACGATGACTTCGGGCACTGTCGACATCCCAACGACGTCGGCACCGATCATTCGCAAAAAGCGATACTCAGCCGCTGTTTCGAGGTTCGGCCCAGAAACCGCGACAAACACTCCTTGATGAGCCACGATGTTATTTTTGCGAGCCGATTCCATGGCCGCGGCAATCAACTCTCGATCGTAAGGATGGGACATGTCCGGAAAGCGCGGGCCTAGTCGATCATCATTGATGCCGATCAAGGGATTGTCACCCAACAAGTTGATCTGGTCATCGATTAACATAATATCGCCCGGCTTGAAGTATGGATTCATCCCACCGCAAGCATTGGATACAACCAGTAGTTCTGCACCCATGGCTTTCATAACACGGACGGGGAGTGTTATGAGTTTCAGCGGGTAGCCTTCGTACATGTGAAAGCGACCTTCCATGGCCATCACGTTGAGACCGCATAGCTCGCCGCATACTAATCGGCCACGATGGCTAGTCGCCGTCGATTTCAAAAAATGAGGGATATCACCATAGTCCATGGCAACGTCGACTTTGATTTTTGAAACTAAGGGCCCTAAGCCCGTCCCGAGAACGATCCCAGCATCTGGTTTCTTGCCCCATTTTTCTTGGATGAATTTGGATGCATCTTGGATCTTGTCGAATAAATCAAGCATAGTGAATCGGTAGGTATGTAGGACGGAAACGGCTCTCGAGGCCCAGTCGGTGTCAGCGACGTATCGAGGAGATCGTCCCACTATCCTATCTCGTTATCGCCTCTATTCCTTGAGCCTGAGGCGCTAGCCGATTTACGAGGAAGAAAAATCTGCTAGCGCCTCAGGCTCAATGGGATAGGAAAACACCGATGGAAAGTGGGACGACCGCCTAGGGGCTTTTGAGTATCAAAGAAAAACTCCCAGGCAAAAACCTGGGAGTCAAAGTTTAACATATTTACCGCTTGGAAAAGCGAGGGACTAGGCTTTCGGAAACGGGCTGTACTTGCCTGGCGTTGCCACAGTGTAGTAGCCTTGTTCATCCGGCAGCGTTGGAGGTGGCGTATCCAAGGTGTATTCATCGATGCCTGGGCAGAGATCGCGTCCCTTAGCGAGAAGTTCATCCCATTTCACGACCTTACCCGAGTAGCAGGCTTCTCGCCCCAGGATGGCGGTCAGCGTGGAGTAGGCTCCGTACTCGCCTTCGTTATAAATCTTGCCTGCCATCAGCGATTCAATGAGATCGTGTTGCTCTTGTTGGTGGCCATTCAACTTAGCGGCACTGGTCTTCCAAGCATTCGGGCCAAAGATCTCACCCGAAGGATCGGCGCTTCCGTTGGTCCCGTGAACGAATTCACCAACTTTGGACCAGCCACCTTCCAGGTGTCGACCTTGACTAAACATCTTTGAGCCATCGGCGAATGTGTATTCGCAGAAAGTATGATCGAAAATCTGAGACAGCCGACGATCACCACCCATTCGTTGTTCACCACCTCCCATGCCGTTGCATTCCACCGGGAAGGCACCTTTCACCCAACAGGCAACATCCAGGTTATGAATGTGTTGTTCGCAAATCTGATCGCCGGACAACCAAGTGAAGTGGTACCAGTTATTGGTCTGATACGCCATTTCAGTCATCCCCTCTTGGCGAGGTCGATGCCAGATTCCGCCACCATTCCAATACACCTGCTGGCAAATTACATCACCAATAGCTCCGTCGTGAATGCGTTGGATCGTTTCCATGTAGCGAGGTTCGTGACGACGTTGAAGACCGATGCCCACCATTAAATTCTTGGTCTTCGACTCTTCGACAGCCTTGAGAACACGACGCACACCAGCCGCGTCGGACGCGACCGGTTTCTCCATAAACACGTGCTTCCCCTTTTGAACAGCGTAGTCAAACTGCTGTGGTTTGAAGCCTGGCGGAGTCGCAATGATGACTAGGTCGCAGTCGGTATCAATGGCTTTCTTGTAGCCATCGAGTCCCGTGAAAATATTTTCGGGCTTGACGTCGACCTTGTTATCTTTCTTGTGTTTCTTTTCGAGTTGACCGATCGCATCCGTGGCTTTCTTCTCGAAAGGATCGGCCACAGCGATCAGCTTCACGTTCCCCTTGGTCTGCATAATATTATCGGCGGCACCCGTACCGCGGCCGCCGCATCCGATAAGTGCTAAGCGAATCTCGTCGCTACCAGCCGCATAGGCCGATCGAGCGATGGAAGTTGCTAGGGCGATACCGCCGGCTGTAACAGAAGTTTGTTTGATGAAATTTCGACGACTTGGTTCGGTGGGCATGTCAATTGGCCTATAAGAAATAAGGGGCTGGGTCGGGAAGTCATTGAGGATCACGACTGTCGTATTACCTTGCGATTTAAATCACAGGGGACAACCAAAATATGATACACAAGTTTTATAGGAAGTGAGCAGCCCGATACAGCAAACTGCGCCCGTTTTCCTAGTTCGGCTCCCACAAAATCTGCCCAAAGGAAGGATTTCCTGGATAACGCGTCCTTCAAACGGTATGTCTTCAATGCCGAACATATAGAAAAGGGGGGCGAGCCAGCGTGCCAGTGTCGCCGTTCTTTCAGTGTCGCCAGCCTTTGAGTGTCGCCGTTCTCTCCGAGAACGAAGCGTGAACTCCCGAAACCCACGCTACGCTCACGGATCGGCGGTGATTTTATTAAGCACGAGACGAATAAGGGGGAACGGATATAGCCAAATCGTCTCAATACGCACGCTACCGCCGCGGAGCGACGGGCGACAATCGATTCAATCTTTGCTTGACACGGTGTAGTTTTCTTCGCCCAATCGTGCTTGCGCTTCGTAAATCCAGGGGCTTTGTGGTGCCAGCTCGGCAAAACGTTGCCAATGAAACGTCGCCTCGGCTCGATGATGGTTGTCATCAAGTACGCGTGCTAAGTGGTAGTGCACGTCGGCATAGCCTTCGTACTGTGCTAAGGCGCCACGAAAAGCCGCGATCGCCAAATCCGATCGTCCGGTTTCATGCAGTACGCAACCAAGATTGGCCCTTGCCTCCACGAAATCATCGTCCAATTCGATAGCCGCGTAGTAGCGTTCCCGGGCCGCTTCGACCTCGCCTTCACGGTATAGCAACTCGGCTAACTGAAAATGCAGTTCGGCGGTAACCTCGAATCGTCCCAAGACAATTCGATACCATTCGATCGCTTCTCTGAGCCGTCCATTGGTTTCGAGCTCCAAAGCGCGGTCAAGCATCTGCTGTTGTGTCAACGCGACTCCAGCATCAAACTCGATTGCCTCTTGGTGCTCAGAAAGCTTAAGAATAGGACGCGGCGCGTCATTGAACGTCGGCTCCTCTTCCTCGACCTCGAAAGCGTCAAAATCGATTCGACGCTGTCCACCCGCTTCGACCAGCCCTTCGCCCTGACGTAAGAGTAGTTGTCGCCCTTCAACGATGATATCCAGCTGCGTTAACGAACGTTGTCCGTTCGGGACAAGCGCCGCGAAGAGTTGCAATTGACGCTGTATATCGCCAGGCTTCGCACCCTGATCGATCCACGTCGCTACCTGACGTGCCGATTGCACTTCTTGAAAATCAAAATAGGGTAATCGGTGTACGACGTGCTTGGGCTCGATGAGCCCTAGTCGATGCCAACGACGAACCGTTGCGATCGAAATCTTCAATAAGTCAGCTAACATGGCTGGCGTATAGAGTTGTTTGATCTGATGTTGCGTTTCGATCAACCCTAACCGTCGCCAAAATTCTGATTCCGCGATAATTTCCAGCACACCATCGGCGGCCATTTCTCGCATCGACTCTTGCCGAGCCAACTCTTGGGCATCGAGAGGTAACTGTTCAGCCCCCACTACGACGCAATCGACGTTCGTGCTATTCCGCTCGACCGGTGTACCTCCCTGATCGCGAACTAATTGAGCCGCTTCACGACGAGATAAACCGCCCAACTTGCCGACGAAAGCCACCCGTTTTCCGGCAATCGGGGATTTTGAAGCTGTCTCAACGGATTCCATAGTTTCAAAGTCGATGGTGGTAATCTATCCTGTGAAATACAAACAAGTCAAAACGGCAAGGTGAAAGCCTATTTCTAAAGCCCAAAGAGGTCAGGTACCAAAAGCCGAAACGGCCCTTCGGGTGTTTCTCGCTATCGGTACCCGACCCCTTCTCCCGACCGTACCGATACTTTATCAGAACATTCAGAAACCAGAATAGATCATTGATGTCTCAAGCCAGCGAAAGCCCAACCCCGATCGAAGTCGACGTCCAAACGGTGCAAAAGTGGTTGAAAAATCGCGATGAACTAGTATTGATCGATTGTCGCGAAGACGAAGAGTTTGCGGCCGCGTCCATTGATGGGGCTGTCCTTATGCCCATGAGCCGCTGGCAAGACGAAATGTCCAAACTGGAAGATTGGCCAGATAAACACCTTGTTGTGCACTGTCATCACGGTCGTCGTTCGCTGCAAGTCGTTTCTTGGCTCCGAAAAAACGGTTTCCCGAACGCCCAGAGCATGCAAGGTGGAATTGATGCTTGGAGCATCGAAATCGATCCACAAGTTGCAAGATATTAAACTGGAGTTCCCCACAAAAAGTTGACAGTGAATCTGTTCTATCGGTTAGTAGGTTTGTGATGCCTTGGAGGCATGTTCCGTAGACTGTTGTTGCTCACGACTTCAATCCTCGAGACAACGACCTCCAGATGCAACTCAAGACTATTCTCAATCGCGTTACGAACTACAAGTCCTTCGTCTTTGGAAAAATCGAAATCGTCAAATCTATTTCTCGGATGTTGATCTTAGTGTTACACGGAACCGCCAAGACATATTGCTCGCCTCGGGCGGTTAATTTTCTGCGAAATTCTAAAGGTCTGCCGAGTTCATCGTCACCGGTTACCCATTGATGCGGAAGACTCGAACGATGGCGTTGGAGCATCTCGAGAAAAATCTCATGACGGGTTCGGTATTTCCAATTTGATTTGGGAATCCCGGCTTTCTTCATTCTTGTTTTGTTGCTCGTCCATTCTCTGGGAACAAACAGTTCGGCATCGACTAGAGCATTTTCATTTTTCATATAGCCATTCGGAAAACGGGGTCAGGTACCAAAAGTGCAAAGCACCCGAAGGGCCGTTCCGGCTTTTG
>JANOAI010000196.1:0-3993 GCA_031411055.1 Pirellulaceae bacterium | reverse complement strand
AATTCGTCGCAAACACGTTGGAGTACAGCCTTTAGGCGCCGAGCACCTTGGATGCGCCAAAAGCGGCTAAAGCCTGGACTCCAGCGCAGACCTGGCGCTGTCCAGCTAGCATCTTACGTCAAATCCGCCATAAACTGTTGTAAAACAAGGGCGACTAGAATCGAGATAGAAAAAAAATCTCGAAAATGAACGTAATGGCTTGCTCCTCTACCCGTTGTTTGAGTTAGGAGATTGAATGGCGGAAACGCCCGAGCAAAGAAATAATGAGCTTGAGCGATGGGTTCGGAATTCGCTTCCGAAAGCCCTCGTATTTGCTCGGACATTGTGCTCGGACGAGCATACCGCCGAAGATCTCGTCCACGATTGTTTCTGCCGACTACTGGCAAAACGCGACAAGTACGATTTGTTAGCCGATGGTTGGAGATTGCTTCTTCGGTCCATTACCAACGCCGCCATCGACCGTCATCGGAAAAACGAACCGACTTTGCTCGAGTCATTGACCGACGATGGCGGCTCGGCAATCAACGCAGTTCCTGACGGACGCGGCCAGGAACCGCTCCAAATTGTAATGAATCGAGAATTAGAGCAGACCATCGAAACAGCCTTGAAACGCCTTCCCTTTGCACAGCGAGCGGTACTGGAATTGAAAAGCTTAGGAATGAGCCAAACAGAAATCGCCGATTCGCTCGCGATAACCGAAAACAACGTTGGCGTCCTGCTTTACCGTGCGCGAGAGAAAATGTCCAAACTTTTGCGGGGAAGCTAATGTCGCTCAAACTTCGTTGCAAAAACGTGGAATGGAATTGATGAACCAACCGATGCCTCTACCAAACGAATCGCCGAAACAAGATCACGAAGTGGATCGACTCGTTGCTTCATGCTTGGATTCAACGGCAAGGAGCATGCAATGCGACGAACTGTTGACACGCGTTCTTCGCAATAGCGGGCTGGATTCGGATGTCGAGCTTGAAAGCAAAGTGAAACTTGAAAAACCGACTCTTTCGACCAATCGTCGTGTCTGGTTGAGAACGGCTTGGCTCATTGCAACCGCTGCATCGATTGCCCTCGCCTTCACGTTTGGGCGATGGGATTCCATGGCTTACGCCAGCGCTACGAACATCGTCAAAGCCGCTCGATCAGCTCATGCATTGGTGATTGAAAGATGCTATGTAGTAACATCAAAACGCACATTATGCTCGTCGTCGGATAGTATCGAGCCTCCGTCCAAAGAGTTCTCCTATTGGCATGACGTGCGAATTTGGACGCAAGGGAACCGCTTTTGGGTCGACGTAAACAATGCGAAGCGATCTTGGGCTTGGGGACGCAACGACGAAGGGACGGTATGGTTGACCTTGGGCCGGAAGCGAGGCCTACAAATTCGAGCTGACGAAATTGGCCGATCACTTGAACAGATTTGTGATCTTCATAGTCTCGAAGTGGAATCGCTACTTGAGACCGTCCAGACGAAATGGACTCTCTCTCGACGCGAATCGACGGATACGAGTTACATTGTCATCGCAAAGCCCAAACGAGCGACCTTTCACCGGATTACGGAAGCCACCATCGAAATCGACCGAGAAACTAAGGCTGTTCGGCAATTGATTCTGAATCGAGCTTTACCTGACGGTTCGACGATTGAAACAACGTTCACGCTAGTTGAGACGCGAACGCCTGACGAAACCCTTTATCAACCCGAAGGCCATCTCGACGAGCCCTATCAATTTCTTTCACGAGAAAATCTTGCAAGTCAACGTCGCGATGTAATCAAGAATTGGTTTGGTGCTTCCGCCGAGAATTGGATTCGATAACCTCACGAGCAACACTGTTTACAACGCTTTTCACCCGAGCGACTTTTTTAAACCGCCCAAAAAAATCTAAAGCATTTCGAGTACACGCAAAGGAATAATGAAAATGAACTGGAAACTCTTCGCATGCTTGAGCTGCTTGATAGTCGTTGGAGCAACCCTTGTTCAAGCTCAGACTCGCGATAAGCTTCGAGAAAAGCTCAAAGGAGCCACCGGTGAATTGTCGGCCAGATTTAAAGAACTCGATAAAAATGGTGACAACACGCTTTCCGAGGAAGAAGTTGGCTCAAGGATTTTTGCCTTCTTGAATAGCGATGGTGATGACAAGGTAACCCTTGACGAGGCGACGGAAACCATTCGTAAAAAGGGATTCGCTGGCCTGCAAGGCAAAACCCAACCCGAAGCAAACGATCGCCCAAGACCAGAATCCGCCCCGGCGAAAAGTATCGCCCCAACAAATGCGGAATCAACTTCTGAGTTGCGTGAAGGAACACAACGGTTGCCGCCAGGCGAACATCGCATTGGACAGATGGTTGTCGACTTAACGCTTACCGATTTCCATGGCGAGGAATTCAAACTGAGTGAATTCGCAAACCATAAAGCCCTAGTCATTGCGTTCACCAACACGACCTGTCCGGTCTGTAAGAAGTATGCTCCAACCCTTGCCTCGCTCGAAAAAGAAGCTTTGAGCCAAGGTGTTGCATTCTTGTTTGTCAATCCAACCGCCAGCGACAAACGGGAGGATATCGAACAAGCTATCAAAACCCACGGCTTTCGAGGGCGATATGTGCGTGACGGCGACGGTTCGATTGCCATGGCTGTTGGTGCGATGAAAACCACCGACGCCTTTGTACTCGATTCAAAAAGGACGATGACGTATCGAGGAGCCGTCGATGATCAATATGGATTTGGCTATTCAACTGACGCACCGCGAAATAGTTATCTCAAGAAAGCAATCGTCTCTACGATTGCGGGCGAGCCGGTAGTAGTGGCAGCAACGTCCGCGCCGGGTTGCCCCCTGAATCTCGCATCCGCCCCGGTCGTCGGTGCAGCGTTGACCTACCACAACCGAGTTTCACGCATTATTCAGAATCGATGCCTTGACTGCCATCGCGAAGGTGGCGCCGCCCCGTTTGGGCTGACCAACTACCTCGAAGTCTCTTCTCAAGCGGGTGCCATTCGGCAAGTAATCGAAAAAGGGGTGATGCCACCCTGGTTCGCTGCTTCACCGAAAGAGGGAATTGCAAGTCCATTCATCAATGATTGTTCCCTTTCAAAAACGGAAAAATCGGATCTCATGGCCTGGCTTGACGGAGGACTCGTCGAAGGCAAATCGAATGATGCGCCATTGCCAAGAACATTCACCACCGATTGGCAAATTGGAAAGCCCGATCACATTATCCAAGTATCGAAACCCGTTGCGGTAAAAGCCACAGGCACGATGGCTTATCAAAACGTCTTCGTTGAAACGGGATTGACGGAAACCAAATACGTGAGGGCAATCGAAGTTCGCCCAACCGCCCGGCAAGTTGTCCATCATATACTCGTCTTTATCGTTCCCGAAGGAAGCAAAGGCCGGTCACGCGACGAGGACGAGGACGAAGCGAGCGGATTCTTCGCCGCATACGCTCCAGGCTACGATGCACTTCAATTCAACGAAGGCTACGGAAAAATCCTGCCCGTTGGCTCGCGGCTGAAATTTCAAATTCACTACACGCCCAATGGAACGGCCACCGAAGATCGTCCTATGATCGGCTTGCAATTTTTGGACGAAGCACCGCAGCACCTTCTCGACGTGACGGGAATCGCACAACCGAGGCTTGCGATCCCACCGAATGATTCCAATCATGAAGTTGTTGCCAAACAAGTCTTACCGAACGATGCGACGATCCTCGCATTTTTTCCGCACATGCACCTTCGAGGCAAGGCCTTTAAGTACGAGGCCATTTTGTCAAACGGTGAGACCAAGCTGCTTCTCGATATCCCTCGCTACGATTTCAATTGGCAACTATCGTATCGGCTGGCCGAGCCGATGACGTTTCCAAAAGGGACGACGCTGAGAGCAACGGCTTGGTACGATAACAGTACCGGAAATCTAGCTAACCCGGATCCGAATCGGACTGTCCGTTGGGGACCACAAACCTACGATGAAATGATGATTGGTTATGTTGAATACCACATGGATGGC
>JANOAI010000195.1:0-22678 GCA_031411055.1 Pirellulaceae bacterium | reverse complement strand
CTCGCTGCGCTCGACCCTCCTTGAAAAGGAGGGTGAAGCAAAATCGGATGACTTCATTTCAGGAGAGTGAATCGCGAAATTCATGACGCATTCATGACGCATTCATGACGCATTCATGACGCATTCATGACGCATCAACGACGGCGAAGCCGAGGGCACGGTGGAGGCGGAATTGAGCTCGGTTGTAGTCCGCAACCGTGGATGCATAGAGCCGTTGTGCTTGATCTAAAGCAATGATCGATTGAAGAACTTCAATCGGCAAGCCTTGCGCATTCATGATGCGTTCTTGATTGCGGCGATAAGAATCCCGCGCGGCCGCAATGGCTGATTCCGCCAAGGGTATTTGATCGCGTTTGGCTTGAACTTGCGTGTTGGCTTCGACGATTTCCGCCGCGACCCGATCGAGGGCTTGGACTTGGCGAAATCGAGCTTGTCTGACGCGACTTTGGGCTTCACAGCGAGCGGCCCGTTCTCCGGCCCCCATATTTCGAACTTCCCAGAAAGCCGCGGCATCAAAATCCATCCGATCGCCATAGTTTTGAAAACTGCTTCCCAAGCCACCACCGTTGCCACCATAGCTTAATCCTAGCAGCACGCTGGGCACCAACGGAGCGAACTGCTCGCGTCGCAAGCGTTCGATCGCTTCGCCGACAAGATACTTTTGCTCGGTCAATTCGGGACGCGACGACAAGCCTTGAGCGACTAACGACGCTACTTCGACATCTTTCTCGATCAACTCAACCGGTGCCAAGAATGGTTCAGTCGGCGTTAACACTACTTGCGGGTCGTTGCTTAGCTGTCGAGCTAAGCGAACACTTCGAATGCGAACCTGTTCGACGGCGCGTTGCACTTCGATTCGACGAACGGCCAGTTCGGCCGCCGAACGATCTGCGTCGGCCGGAAGCCCTTCCCCTGCTTGAGCGTAGTCGGCGGTAATCTTGGCGAGCTGGGACATATGCTCATTCGTATCATCCGCAATGACCTGAAGCTGACTGGCTTCGAGCAAATCGCAGTAAGCAATCGCGGTCTCGAGAAGTGCATCATTGGCAGCAACTTGGCTGGCTTGACGCGAAGCACCCATCATTTGACCGGCAATACGTGGCTGAAATAAGCTGTCCCGCATGTGGAAGTTCATAAGAACACCCGGTACGGCAGGCGAACCAGCTCCGACAGCTTGTGCACCCAAACCGTTGTAAAGCGAATTTCGGCTGGTTTCGATTATGCTCCCAGCCACATCCTGAATGCGCCCTTCGTGTTTGTTGTAATTGACCCCAGCCCGAAGCGATGGCAACCAAAGCGAATTCGCCGCATCAAGTCGAGCATAGGATTCACGAATCCTTTCGCGAGCAAAATTGACTTGCGGGTTTTGTCCCGAAGTCAGCTCCAACGCCGTCGCCAGATCGATCGACCAGGCATTGGATTTTGGAACCTGCTGGAGCTGAGTCGTATCGAATGCAACGGTCAACACCGGTTGATTCGCTGGTGCTTCGACACCGGCAATTTCGCCTGCTGGCGTAACAATCGGTTGAGCGTTTTGAACGATAGGCAGTGGCGGAGGGACTGCCACGATCGACGCACTCGCTGGAACTACCGAAGTTTCGTCAGCCACTACAACCAGCTGGCCAGTGTCGCCGTTCTCTCCGCCAGTGTCGCCGGTCTCTCCGCCAGTGTCGCCGGTCTCTCCGCCAGTGTCGCCGTTCTTTCCGCCAGTGTCGCCGGTCTTTCCGCCAGTGTCGCCGTTCTCTCCGAGAACGAAGCGTGAGCGGCTAGCAACCTCCGCTCCCACTTCAAAACTTTTCTCGCTAGCCGTTCTTGCCAGGCTCGCCTTCGTTCTCAAGCCGCGGTTTTGCTTATCGACCGATGCGCAACCCAAATAGGCTAGACAAGCAAAAGCCAGCAAAATTTGGCTCATTCGAAATCGCATCGTACCGGCCTAGTTGTTCAGAAAGGATGTCATGACGAAAAATTCGTAACTCTTTTTTAAAACAATCGGCGAAGCGGTTTAATCGGTACACAGCATTCCACCGATCCAACTAGAATCGTGGATCTCCACCGGCACAACGAACAAGGTTTACCAAGCTTATTTTCGCTGTCTAATTGAGCTCGTTGGAGTATAGCCTTTAGGCGATTTCACAAGATGACAAATATAGATCGATTGCGGCTAAAGCCTGGACTCCAGCCTCGCAGGCGGTTGCGCTATCTTGGCCTGACAGAGTTCGTTTGATGTAGTTTCTTCCTTCCGACTAATGCCTTCATGAATCTGATTCGTTTTGCTCTTCGACGCCCATGGACGATTGTCGTTCTTAGCATCGCAATCGCGCTCGGCAGTTTTTTGGCCGTCGGTCGATCGGCGTTCGAGCAGATCGGATGGAAGTACCCCGAGGGTCTTCCGCGCGGGATGGATGTCGACATCTTTCCATCGCTTGATCTCCCCATCATCTATGTTTGCCAACCCTATGGCGGCATGGACCCTGCCCAGATGGAAGGCTTTTTAACGAACTACTACGAATACCACTTCCTCTACATTAGCGGCATTCATCACGTCGAATCGAAGAACGTGCAAGGGACGGCACTGATGAAGTTGTACTTCCATCCAGGGACCGATATGGCCCAAGCGATGGCCGAGACGATCAACTACGTCAATCGCTCGCAAGCCTTTATGCCACCCGGAACGGTATCCCCGTTTGTAATGCGCTTTGATACGGGAAGCGTCCCCGTCGGATATCTGGTGATGTCGAGTGCGACGCGTAGCATCGCCGAGATCCAAGATATTGCGCTATTCAAAGTGAGGCCCATGTTCTCAAGCCTACCAGGCGTTTCCGCTCCTCCGCCATTTGGAGGAAGTGCGCGCACGGCAGTGATCACGGCCGATCCTCGTCGATTGCGGTCGTATGGTATGTCGCCGGAAGAGGTCATTACTGCGGTCACCAAAGGAAACACCATTAGTCCCTCGGGGAATATTGTGGTCGGTGATAAATTTCCGATTGTGGCTACCAATTCCGTTGTAAAGGATGTGGCGGAACTAGGTTCCATTCCGATTCGAATGGGCGAAAATCCAGTTTATATTCGCGATATTGGTGATGTCAAAGACTCATCGGATGCACCGGCAGGTTTCGCTTTAGCCAACGGTCGACGCGCGGTCTATATCTTGGCGAACAAGCGCGCCGATGCTTCCACTTTAAGCGTCATTCACAATATCAAAAAAGCCATTCCCAAATTTAAAGAAGCGCTGGGTGCCGACGGCGAAGGGATCGATGTAAGCTTTGAGTTTGATCAGTCGCCGTATGTGACTCGAGCCGTCAAGTCGGTGTTTATCGAAGGTTTGCTCGGAGCAGCCTTGGTCGGTTTGATGGTCATACTCTTTCTTCGCGATTGGCGAAGCGCGATCATCGTCGTCATTACCATTCCGTTGGCTCTCATGGCAGCCGTACTCGGTTTGTGGCTAACGGATCAAACGATCAATCTCATGACTTTGGGGGGCTTGGCACTGGCAGTGGGGATTCTCGTCGATGAATCGACGGTCGAGATTGAAAACATTCAAACGCAGCTCCGTCAAGGAAAAACTCCGGCCCAAGCCGTCCGCGACGGAGCCTCGATCACGCTCATTCCGCGCTTGCTAGCCATGCTGTGTATTCTCGCAGTCTTCGTGGCATCCTTCTTCATGCATGGCTCGGCCCGAGCTCTCTTCGTGCCACTTTCGCTTGCTGTTGGCTTCGCGATGATCGCCTCGTATTTTTTATCAAGTACCTTGGTTCCGGTCCTTTGCGTTTGGCTGCTTCGCAAACCAACTTCACTCCCCTCGCCCCGTCTTCGGGGAGAGGGGCCGGGGGTGAGGGGTCCCATGTTCGCGACTACATATCAGTCGCTCTTAGCACCGATCTTAGCGTTGCGATGGATCATCATCCCTCTTTATCTCATCGTCGCCATCGGGGCGATTTGGTCGCTCAGCAGTAGACTTGGCGAAAGCATTTTTCCGACGGTGGATGCAGGTCAAATCCGCTTGCGAATGCGTGCCCCGGACGGTACGCAAATCGTCAGAACGGAAAAGTATGTCAAGCAAGCACTGGAGGAAATCAAACAAGAAGTGGGCGAAGAGAACATCGAGCTAACGCTAGGCTATCTTGGCTTGATTCACTCAAACTTTCCCGTCATCGCGGTTTATCATTGGTCGCGTGGTCCCGAGGAAGCGGTCCTGTATATCGATTTCAAGGACGATTTTAAGATCTCGGATCGCGAACTCAAGGAACGGCTTCGCACACGGTTAACAAGCAAGATTCCGGATGTTCGCTTTTCGTTCGAGCCCTCCGACATTATTAACGAAGTGATGAGCTTCGGTTCAACAACGCCGGTTGAAGTCGCCGTCACCGGCTCCAGCCTGCCTGACAATCGAGCACACGCCGAAAAAATCAAAGCCGAATTGGCAAAGATTCCGAATCTCCGCGATCTGCACATCGGTCAGTCGACCGACTATCCCTCGATTCAAGTCAACGTGAACCGCGAAAAGGCTGGTTTAGCTGGATTAACGCCAGCCGATGTCTCGCGTTCCTTGGTGACGGCTGCGTCGTCCAGTCGCTTTGTCGTTCCCAATTATTGGGCCGATCCGAAGAGTGGTATTGCCTATCAAGTTCAGGTCGAAATTCCACGACAAGTTTTGCGATCGCCATACGATTCGGAAACAATTCGATCGATTGAGGACCTTCAAAACATTCCACTTTCGGAAAAAGACGGGCATCAAGTCCTCCTCCGCGATGTCGCGGATATCACCAATTCGAGCATGCCGGGGCAATATGATCGGTACAACATGAAGCGACAAATCACGCTCACAGCCAATATCGCCAGCGACGATCTCGGGATGATTTCCAAAGAAGTCGCTGCGGCGATCGAACGAGCGGGAGCACCACCCAAAGGAGCTGAAGTTCAGCTGCGAGGGCAAATTCCAATCATGCGAGAAATGCGTTCTGGATTGTCGATGGGTATTCTCCTTTCGATGATTGCCGTTTTTCTGTTGCTGACAGCGAACTTCCAATCCGTACGATTGGCCACCGCTGCCCTGTCCACCGTCCCGGCCGTGCTCACCGGAGTGTTGCTCATGCTTTGGCTAACGAAGACAACCATCAATGTTCAGTCGTTTATTGGAGCGATGATGGCGATTGGCGTGGCCATGGCCAATGCGATTTTATTGCTCACCTTCGCGGAGCATGAATCCCGAAAGGGCGCATCAGCCCTCCAAGCAGCGAAACTCGGAGCCACCGGTCGCTTACGAGCCATCGTCATGACAACCTGTGCCATGATCGCGGGGATGCTGCCAATGGCGTTGGGCTTAGGTGAATCCGGCCAACAAAATGCCCCCCTTGGAATCGCAGTGATCGGCGGCTTGATTGCAGCTACGATCGCGACGTTATTCCTTCTCCCTAGTGTTTATGCCATGACTCGAACGAGCCGATATCAGTCTGCTTCGCTCGATCCTGATGACCAAAACAGCCCACACTTTCAAGCATCGATAACATGAAAATGCGTTTCCACCCGAATTATTTGAGTGCGCTGCTATTGCTAGGGAATACCAGTTCTCTGCTGGCCCAGACATCGACACCCGATAAGGTGGCTGCCGCTCCGGCCACGATCAAATCGTTAAATCTCACGACAACGCAACCGGGTCGCATTCTGGCTTATGAGGAAACGCCTTTAACGTCAAAGCTAAGCGGTTACGTCGAATCGGTTGCGGTCGATATTGGTTCAATGGTCACGAAAGGGCAAGTGCTGATCAAACTGTCGGTTCCCGAGATGAATGACGAACTGAAACAACGTGAAGCCCTCGTCGCGCAAGCGCAAGCCGAACTGGGTCAGGCCAAATCGAGCATCCAAGCTGCCGAAGCGGGAGTAGCGTCGGCGGAGGCTAACATTCAAGAAGCGATTGCCGGCCGAGGACGCGTCTTGGCGATGCTTGAACAAATCAAATCCGAATCAGGCCGCATTCAACAGCTTGCTAAGACCGGATCCGTTACGACCAAGCTGGCAGAAGAGACGACTGCTCAATTGAAAGCTTCCGAAGCCTCGATTGCCGAAGTTGAAGCCAAAATTAAATCGGCCGAAGCTTCGAAGACACAAAGCCAAGCGATGATGAGTAAAGCCCAAGCCGATGTCGTGGCGGCTGAAGCCCGAGTCCGCGTGGCTGAAGCGAACCTGGCGCATACCAAAACAATGGTCGGATATCTCGCGATCAAAGCCCCTTTCGATGGCGTTGTCACGACGCGACACATCGACTCCGGCCATTTCGTCCAATCCGCTAGCGTGCAAGGAGCACCATTGATGACGGTGGCTCGGACGGACATGATGCGAGTCCGCGTTGATGTTCCGGAGATGGAAGCTGGTTATATCGACGCCGATGAAAAAAATGGCGACGAAGCCACGATCACGATTCAATCGCTCAACCGACCACCGATGAAAACCAAGCTCTTGCGATGTGCTTGGTCATTGGATTCGAACAATCGTTCGATGCGCACGGAGATGGATCTACCAAATCCAGATAAGTTACTGCGGCCCGGTATGTACGCGTCGATCACGATTTTGCTCGACAAACGAACCGACGTCCTTGTTTTGCCGATTACAGCGGTCAACAAGAAAGATGGAGCGATTTATTGCTGCGTTGTGACCGACGGTAAGATAGCGCATCGCCCTATCGAGCTTGGTTTAAAGGCCGGTCCTGAGGTCGAGATTAAATCGGGCCTACAGCCGTCCGATGTTGTCGTCACCATTCGTGGTGAATCGCTGACCGACGGTCAATCCGTCAGCGTCATCGGGGCAAAACAGTAACCGCACGACTCGGCGGTGCAACTGCACAACTCGGTGGTGAAACGGCACAACTCGGTGGTGTAACTGCACGACTCGGTGGTGAAACGGCACCACGATTCACTTTGCCTTATCTCATTGGTCTTTGCAAATATTCACCCGCCCGCTGGCGGGAGGGTCGAGCGCAGCGAGGGGAGGGCAGCTGTTACTAACGATACTCGCACCCACCCCGAAGCCTTGTCCCTCGCCTTCGACCCTCCCAAGAAGAAGGTTGAGGGTTGGAATGGGGAAAAATGCTTAGAGACCAATGCCCTTCTCCCCCAAGGGCGAAGGGAGGAAATGGACCTAATTGGGGCGAAGGACGGCCCTATTCCGCATTGCACTTGCCTCAAGCAGGTCGTCAGTCATACTGTTTCCATGACTGCTGAAGAAACCACGACTAAACCGACCATTCTTGAATTTGACCTCGAAAAGCTCTCGGATTGGATGGTCGCGCACGGAAAGACCAAATTCCGGGCCAAACAAACACTCAAGTGGATTCATCAGCGGCGGGCACAGTCGTTTGACGACATGACGGACTTGCCGAAAGATTTAAGGGCCTTGCTGGCCGCCGAGTTCACGATCTTCACCGCCAAGACCGTTGTCCACCAAGCGGCCAGTGACGGGACAGAAAAACTTTTGGTTGAGCTTGCCGACGGCGGCCGAATCGAATGCGTCTTGCTTCGCGATGGCGACAGACGATCGATTTGCATCAGTAGCCAAGTTGGCTGCGCGATGGGATGCGTATTCTGTGCCAGTGGCATGGATGGAGTCGATCGCAATCTGACCAAATCGGAAATCGTTGAACAGATACTGCGGTTGCAAATCCTTCTGCCAGCCGAAGAACGACTAAGCCATATCGTGATGATGGGGATGGGTGAACCACTTGCCAACCTACCGAACGTTTTAGATGCTCTTAATGTGGCTCGTGATGCCCAAATCGGTTTAGGGATTAGTCCGCGACGGATTACCATCAGCACGGTTGGATTGCCACCGGCCATTGATCGTCTGGCGGAATCAGAATCACCTTATCAACTGGCCATCAGTTTACATGCGCCGAATGATCAACTGCGGACTCAGATTGTGCCGACCAATCGGAAGATTGGAATCGAAAAGATTATGGCGGCTTCCGAGCGCTACTTTGAAGCGACCGGACGACGACTTACTTTTGAGTATGTCTTGCTTGGCGGGATCAACGATACACGCGAGTGTGCGGATCAACTGGTTCATTTGCTTCGCGGTCGCGTCGCGATACTCAACGTCATTCCATACAACCCAGTGCCTGGTTTACCATACAAAACGCCGAGTCCGGAAACCATTCTTCGCTTTCGGAAGATTTTGCTGGATGGTGGATTAGTTGCGACGTTCCGCCAACGCAAAGGGGATGAGATTCAAGCTGCCTGCGGACAATTGCGACGACTTCGAGAACGGGAACCGGAAGTAGTTGGGATCCAAGGAATGAAGTCTGAGGGCTGAAGTCAACGAACAACAGGCTTGCCAAATGGGGACGACTTCTAATTGATCTTCCGAGCGAAAAATCGGCTAGCGCTCAGTGCCACTGACTTTGAGCGACTCACGTAGCCGAGTCTCTCTGAGACTCGTGAAATCCTCGACAAAGTCGAGGTGTCAGTCTCGGAGAGACTGACCTACGTGCGGAAATTCAGTGGCATCGGACGCTCGCCGATCTTTGGTCTTAGAAATCGGCTAGCGTCTCAGGCTCATGAGTTGCTTAGGGTGCGGTCGGACGCTATCGGCTAGTTCTTGTCGGATGGCTTGTAGAGCTTACGTCCGAGCAGCGTGTGAAACGAAGTCCAGTCGCTGTCGTTGTTTCGATCGGCTCGGATGAACTCGGTGGCCATATTGAGCTTGGCGTCCAAATCGTCGATGTGATGCAAGGCGAGAGCTTCGAGGGTCATTGGGACGCGAGGGGAACCATGATCGAGCGTCCCATGGTGGCTTACGATCATATGTTGCAAACGCCATTGTGTTTCTTTGGCGATGGCCTGGTTGAGGCTTTGTTCGGCCTCGATGATTTTGCGATCCAGCATTTGAACCCCTTGAACAAGATGCCCGACCATTTGACCGGGGTCGGTATAGTTCAGTTCGCCCGCTAGCGATAGCTCTTCAAGCTTGCCAATGTCGTGCAGCAAGGCTCCGACAATTAGCAGATCGCGATCGATTTGTGGATATCGAGAAGCGATCAACTCGCTCAGTTTGATCATGTCGATCACGTGAGTCAGGAGTCCGCCAGGAAAGGCATGGTGAGCTTTGACACCCGCCGGAGCAATCCGAAACTTAGACTCGATGGCCGGATCATTGTAGAAGGCCATGGCGATGGCTTGGAGTTCCGGATTTTGTAGCGAATCGATCAACGAATTGAGTTCGCTCCAAAGCTGATCGACCTTGACGAGATCCAAGCGATCAAAGTCGGCCAGATCGATCGTTGCCGGATCGACGACTTGGAGCTGACTGACGATCAATTGGAGCAAACCATTATGGAGCTGAGCGGCGGCTTGAACCCGAATATAGTCGCCCTTCTGAAACGACTCGTATAACCGGGCGTCGGCATTCCAGCGAAGGCCTGAGATAATGCCGGTGCGATCACCGAGTTGCATTAGCAGATAGAGATTTCCCTGACGGTTGGCTCTCTGCTGTTTATCGGAAACTCGATAAATTTCATCGACTTGAGTTTGAGCTTGGATTTCGTTTACAAAAAGTCGATTCATGATGTCGCACTCGATATGAATTTAGATTTTAGTTTTTTGGCAGAAGGCTTGACCTTCCGTCGATTGTTCCCGAGACAAACGATTCGACCGAGAGCCATTCCGTCCGGGCTGAATCGCGAAAACGCGGGGCGACCATGGTGATGGAAAGGGGAATAATACTCAAGGGGCTGTAAAAACAAAAACCCTCGAACGGTGGTGAAACCGTCGAGGGTTTTGATTTTTGAGGATGCGGGTAAAGGAGATTGGTTAGACCAATTCCTTCTTGGCACCGATCAATGTTCGAAGTCGTTCGGCCAGCAAGCGGGCGTCAAACGGCTTCTTGAACGTTTCGTTGATACTCGAACGATCAAAGCTCATCGTGTTGCCATCATCAGGCAGCAACGCGATCAGAGTGATCTCGGCAAAGTCAGGGTTCTTGCGAAGATTTTGGCAAATCTGCAAGGCTTCCAATTTTCCGATCGAGAAGTCAACGATCATGCAATCAGGGTGGAAGCTTTCGGCTTGGATGCCGGCTTCGAAACCACTGGCTGCGACCGAAACTTTAAAGCTCCTCTCAACCGGGAGTTCCCGCTTGAGATTTTCGATTAGGACCTGATCTTGAGCTACGATCAGAACCTTGGCCATGGCCTCATCTTCCAAATCACCCAAAGGCATACCATGCTCTTTGAGGAATTTGATTAGATACTCGCGGGGGATTCGTCGGTCTTGTGAACCCGGGATGCGGTACCCCTTGAGTCGGCCGGAGTCGAACCATTTGCTAACGGTTCGCGGGGCCACCTTACAGATCTTCGCGACCTGTCCTGTGGTGAACACCTTCATATTCGATTTCTCCGTTACCTTCGTTACTAGGGATGCGAGACAAACAAACTCAACGAGCCTGCGTCTCGACACAACGGGCCCCGTACTGTTCTTAAGCTGAGCGGCAATAAATTACCGTTTGCGGCTTCGCTTCTTTCACAGACGCAACATCCATGTTGAATCTACGATTGATTATCAAAGCCTTCAGCCCAGAAACAACTGGGTCAGGGCATCTCTTTTTTTGGACGTACCATGAGCGCACCTTGAATCCGTTCAAGGAACCGACATGACCTTGGCATAACTCTTCCACGCCTCACTCTTCACGTAACCTTACCGCACCCCAAAGACGGCTCTCAGTCACGTAAGCGTGCATGGAAAGCATGGGCGATCTTCCGACCGATTGGCCAAATGCTTAGACAGAATTACATCCTTGCCGATGGTTCCCTGCGAGCGCAGCAACCTTCAGCACGATGATAGCAAAACTCTTTGAGAGAGCTTGGCTACGAATAAATTCCCCCCAACCATTGGCCAGCCGATGGAAGGCCTCCGCGCCTCGCACTAAGTGCGGTAGGTGTCAGAGACATACCAAGCTGTCCAAGACTTAGTTTCGTTTCAATCGGGGTCTTTACTTTAGAAAGAATCCTCGGATGGAAAGATACAAGCCTTCCAAAGCAATCTGCCTATAAAACCCTGCCAAAATCGTAGAAGATTTTTGAGAAAAACGCGTTTGAACGCAGAAGAAGCTCAAGTTGACAAACGACGTCTGCGGAATTCATTCCGAAGACTTCTTGAGCCTGAGGCGCTAGCCGATCTTGTCCCGGAATCGGCTAGCGCCTCTGGCTCAATAGGAAGAACTTTGAACTCCTGTTTATTTATCGGTGTGACCGAACGTTAGCGATCTCCCTTTCCCTTCCCTTTTGCCTTGCTCGGTCGGCCGAACGTGGCCGCGATCGTTGCTTCCAAGGGACCGAGCGAAACCTTGAAAGCATCGTCGAAATCATGAGACTTCTCGATCGCCCGCATGAACGTATCGAAGGGCTTGCGTCCGGAACTGTCGATCATCTTGCGCACAAAGGCATATCCTAAGATGGCGGCATCTTCTTCATTCAGCTTGTTTTCGATCAGATCTTTCGAGCTAGCTAAACCATTCATGGCGATTGGAAGCTGCTGGTCCCAAGCCTTGATCTTAGGTTCTGAGCGTCCACCAATCATTGCCAAAACAGCCCGTCCAAAGCCATCAGCAAACCAATTGGGAGTCCCTTTGTTGGATGACATCCAAAGACTTGCCAACTGCTGTGTGAGATTGGCTTCATTGACTTTCGGATCCTTCGAATCGTAAAGCAAAACAATATAGACGTCGACGACAGCGCGTCTCCAATGACTTGTCCATTGGATAGGTAAGGCCCGCGATTCGTTCATCTTGCCAAACTCTCCGTAATCGTACCGATTCTTGATTGCAAAGATCGTTACGCCACCCTTTGCGAGTGAATCGTCTGGGCCAATTTTGATCGCCTTCCGAACCTTTTCGAACGCAGCTTGGGTACTCGCTAAAACTTGTTCGACGCCTCGCTCACCGATGTCACCTATCACCACAAAATCTTTGTCAGACGTTTGCGACGGTTCGACCTTACTGAAGGCGGTTTTCCATTTCTCCATGGCGCGTTGCTTACGCCGAGCCGTCATTTCCTCTGGAGTTGCCGATGCGGCCCAGGCCTGCGTTGCCACATTCTCCATCCGAGCATCTGTCGAGTAGCCATCAAATGGTGCGCCTTCATTGATCCACATCGCGATCTTATCGATTTCGTCGCTCTTTAATGCTGGCCTTCCTTGAGGCATCCTCTTCCCGTTCGTACCGCGGAGCATTTTGATGAGCAAACTGTCTTCGGCCATGCCCGGCTGAATCATGGAACCGCTTTCGCCCCCTTTCCATAGTTGTTCAAACGTATTCATGTTGAGCTGCCCTTGGAGTTGCTGTGCGTTGTAATGGCAGCCAACGCAGGTTGCGACCAAAATCGGCGCAACATCTCTCGCAAAACTTACTTTCTCTTTGCCGGTGGCTTTCTTAATCGCTACTTCTTGCATGCGATTGCCTAAAGCTTCGGGTTTGGCATTTCCTGCTAGGGTTGCTAATCCGATCGTGGCCTGACGCGGATCAAAAGTCGCCCCTTGGTTGATCCACTTTTTGAGTTTTTCAAGGTCGCCAGGCGCCACTTTACCACCACCACGTGGCATATCCCCACTCTCAATGACTTCGACAATGCGGCTGTGATCCGCATCCCGCGCTAGGATGACCACGCCATCTTTGCTCCCTTTCATGAGGGCCGCCAAGTTGATCATTCCAAATCCCCCCTTCATATCCGTCACGTGACAACGCCCGCATTTTGAAACAAGCATTGGTGCCACATCGGTAGCAAAGTTGACTTGGTCGGCTGGGGAGACAGTGGTCTTCGCGGGTTCGGATCCTGGCTTCGATTTCGATTTGGCCTGCAGCATTAACTTGTCCCAGGCAGGAAGTGGTTCCAGAACGACCCCGTCAAGTTCGAGTTTTTGATAAGCCGTTGCCAATCCATCATGCAAGGTCTTAAGCGACTTAAGGGTCTTGGCGTCGGGATTCGAATTCAAGAGTTTTTGGAGACGGGCCGTTGCATCGTTAAGCCCCTTGGTTGCTTCATCAACCTTGCCCGCCCGATAATTCTCGCCGGCCAAGACAACCGACTGACGAATTTTCTCTGGGGTATCTCCGGTCTGTGCGAAAACGGAAGAACTAAGCACGAGGCATACCAAGAACGTTGAAGCGGCTTGCATCACAAGGCAAAACCGACATCGAGTAAAGCTAGTAGAAAGCATGGTTGTTATTCAAAAAACCTGAGTCGTTGATAGTCGAGTACTCACCGTGAGCACGCGTTTTCTGCCATAGTTGATTGGTGATTGTCAACTATTCTGGCCAGCAACGGTGCTTTTTGAGAAAAGGACTATTCTAATCGAGAACGTACCCAAAGAACTGCCCTAATCGCCGCTGAGGCCGATCGCGGCCTGTTTTTCGAAGCAATCGGCGATCGTCACGGCGGCTGGCGGATACGCGACGACGTGCTTGCGAACTTCATCGCAACGCATTTTCAGGTTATTATCCGACAAAACGCTCCGAAGCTGCTCGACAAGGTGCTCACGGCGGAATTTTCGTATCCGAAGCGTCTTCGCAACTCCAAGTCGTTCAAGTCGCCGAGCCAAGTCAGGCTGGTCATTTACCCTCGGATTGACGACGTGCGGCAGCCCGGCCCATAGGGCCTGAGCTGACGTCCCCATGCAGCCGCTATGGACAATGGCTCGACACTTCGGGAGAACGTCGCGAAGGGGCGAGTAGTTGACTTGCTTCATGAACGAAGGAAGCGATCCTACCAGCTTCGGATCCGCCTTGTCGAGGATCAGCCCCCGCAAGCCGAGTGTGCGGCAGGCCTCCGTCGCGATCGAATAATACGCTTCTGAATCGGGACCAACTGTTCCCGGAACAAAGCAAACCGGTGGCGAGCCGCTATTGAGGAAATGTTGTACGGTCGCATTGAGGTCAGAGTCGCCTGCCGGATCCCAGAGCGTGTGCCCAACGAATTGCACTTGGCACGGCCAGTCGGGTGGCCTCGGCACATAAAGCTCGTGAAACAATCCCAGAACCCGATCCGGTGAAAACCACCATCGATTCATGTAGCGACGGATTCGGGGAAGCCCTAGCTCGGCACGAAAAGCATTCACTTCTTTGCCGATCAATGGCTCGACGAAGAAGGTGTCCCCAAACCAATATTGCTCAAGCTTCATCCATCGCGGCATCCAATCCGGCATATACATACCCGGCGTGATGGGAGGCAGGATCGTCGACCTGAGTATAAAAGGATTCATGATCAGGCTTACGAGCGGCACATGCAAAGCGTCGCGTGCAATGCGAGCACCCAAACTCCATACAGGTGCACCAACAACGGTTCGGCCTTCTATATAATGCGATTTGATCTGCTCATATGCCGAGTACATCGTACCAATGGCCCCCCACTTCATGGCGATTTTCCATGACGTATGCGAATTGTGAATCTGGGACTCACTTCGAATTTGTTGCAATTCGATAGGTTCACCAATGGGAACAAATTTCAACCCATGCTTCTCAACGATATCCTCATACAACGAGTTGGTTAACACCAAGACTTCGTGGCCACGATTATTGAGTTCAATTCCAACCGCGATGTACGGATGAATATCCCCTGAAGTTCCCGACGGACAAAACAGAAAGCGAAATGGTTGCCGGTCGAGATTCATGGGGTCGAGAAACCACGGGTGGTAATCGGAAGCAAAGGTATTTCAAATAGTCTAAATTGCCGTGCGCGATTTTAAGACGTTGGCTGGAACATGATATCCGATTGTTTTTATGACCTGGTCCCGCATGCGGGCGAGGTCGCGAGTCTTGCTAGCGGGAGAGCTTTTGAAGAACCATTCGACGCTTCATGTCACTTTTACTTTCAGTGGCCAGAGTGTGAGAGGAATTCGTTCCAAACGTCGCGAATGATGACTTCGATATTCTTGGTGGGCGAATAGTTGATTGTCTCGCGAATTCGGGTCAAATCGGGGACGCGTCGGCGGATGTCTTCAAAATCTTGATCATAAGCGTCGGTATAGGATTGAAATTCAATCTCCGCATTCGGATTGACAATCTCGCGAACAAGATTCGCGAGTTGTAACATCGTGAGTGGCTGGTTGGAGCCAACGTTGTAAACACGACCGTACGACGAAGGGGTATCCACTAGCCGCATGATTGCTTCAGCAACATCGTGAACGTGAGCAAAGCAACGTTGCTGCTGCCCATCGTCATGGACCATTAATGACTTGCCAGTCATAGCCGCTTGCACAAAACGCGGCAGGACCATTCCATAAGCGCCGGTTTGCCTTGGCCCAACGACGTTGAAAAACCTTGCGATCACCACCGGCAGGTTGCGTTCTTTTACCAACGCCAAGGCTAAAAATTCATCGATCGACTTACTGACGCCATAGCTCCAACGTGGCTTCGTGGTAGCCCCAAAAACCAAGTCATCTTCTTCAGACCAAACACTCTTAGGATTCTTCCCGTAAACTTCGCTCGAGCTGGCTAAGAAAAACGGAACGCGGCGTCCTCGATCGAGTTCTCGGGAGAGGGCGTCGAGCAAAACTTGGGTCGGGTAGATGTTCCGATGAATCGACTCGTAGGGTCGTTTGGCGATCAAAGCGACTCCGACGGCGGCGGCCAAATGATAAACTTGATCGACTTGTGCGCAGTATTTCTGGACAAGCACCGGATTTCCCAAATCGGACTCAACGATCTCAAGCTGGGGGTTGTCGGCAAGATGCGCAAGGTTACTAACTCGCCCCGTGCTGAGATCGTCGATAATCGTGACTTGATCACCACGTTGCAGCAAGCGTTCAACCAAATGCGAACCAATAAAGCCAGAGCCACCAGTTACCAGAATATGCATAGCTTTTTCGACGAGTCAGATTGGCAGGTGGGATTTTCACATCGCATCAATCACCCGAGTCATCACCTTCCGACTCGAGCAATTTCGGAAAGCCATCAGACCGAGAGCGAAACGAACGAGAACAACAGCTTTGACCGTAGGATAATCGAATTTTCCACCTTCGAGGAGCATATTCCGAGCTTAGAAGTGACACCGACCTGGAATTCAACCGGGAAACTGATGTACATTGAACCGTTCGGGGTGCATCAGATCAAGTAAACAAGGACAGAAAAGCGTGGATCTTAGCGGACGTTTGCTACGACATTGGACCAGCCTGGTCATGATTGGATTTTTTTGTGCGCTTTCGGGGACGACCGTCGGGCAGACACAGAAAGCTCCGCCGGCAAAACCACAGACACCGCCTCCGAAACTCACAGAAGCTCAAAAGGCTGCCCAAGCCGTTTTGAACGCCTACACCGACGCGGCCAATTTCCAGAACAACGCCGTCTATCCCCAAGCCATTGAAGCGTGGAAAAAATTTCTCAAGAGTTTCCCTGACGATACGCTCGCATCGAAAGCCCGACACTACCTAGGCATTTGCTACCTCCAAATCGAAAAACCGGACTATGACAAAGCCATTCAATATTTGCGAGAAGCGCTTAAAGATGAGAAACTCGAAGTCCGTGAAGAAAGTCTCGTGAAACTTGGTCAAGCTCTCTACGATAGCGGCGTTCAAGCCGACGGTGATCAGAAGAAAAAGAAACTCACCGAAGCGTCGAAAGTCTTCGGGACTTTTCTTGAAAAATACTCCGATGGGAGCTACGCCGATCTCGCTTTGTACTATGCCGGGGATGCCGAGTATCAACTCGGTCGGTTGGACAAAGCCGCCAATCTCTATCGACGATTGTCCGAACAGGAATCGATGGCCAAATCGGAATTGCGCCCCGATGCGATCTTTGCGCTCGGCGTTGTCTACGAAGATCAAAATCAACCCAAACTGGCGATCGAATCGTATGAAAGCTTTTTAAAGAACTATGGCAAGCATCGTTTGAGTCGTGATACGCGTTTGCGATTGGCAGAACGCTATTTGAGTGCCGACCGAGCTCGCGACGCAGCCTCGCTTCTCAAGCAGCTCGCCGAATCCAAAGAAGGCGAATTACAGGATTACATTCTATATCGCTATGGGTATGCCCTTGCTAAAGATGGCAAATACGCCGAGTCTTCGGAGATCTATCAACAGTTAAGCGATCGCTTTCCCAAATCGCAGTATGCAGCCGGCTCCTCGCTCGCAGCTGGCCAAACGCTCATGCGTGAGAAGAAGTACGACGAAGCGAAAGCGTTTTTTGTCCGCCTATTGCCGCTCCATAATGAAACGTCGGGTGAAGCAGCACATCTACTCTGCCAAATCGCCATTCTTCAAGGAAAACCGGCTGAAGCCGTATCCACGGCTCGCGATGCAATCAGCTGGTCCAACAAGAGTCCCAAATTGGCTTCGTTGAAGATGGATTTGGCCGAAGCCTTAGCATCCACTCCGAACGGGCAGGCAGAATCCAAGTTGCTATTCGAGCAAATCGCCGTCGACCATAACAAAGACCCCGTTGCGCCGCGCGCCGTTTACAACGCCGCCTTCGCCTCGATGCAAGCCGGGGCCCTGGCTGACGCCATGCGTTGGGGAGAAGCCTTCGCTAAACAATATCCGCAAGACCCACTCGCACCCGATGTTGCCTATATCGTTGCCGAATCAACCATGCAGCTGGGGCAACACGAGGAGGCAGCTACGTCTTTAGAACAGCTCCTGAAATCGCAAAAGGACAATCCCTCAGCCGAAACTTGGGAATTGCGGCTGGGCCATGCTTACTACATGGGCAACATCTACGACAAACTCAACTCCCGAATGACGAAATTAGTCGCAGCTTCGAAAGTGCCAGAGGTCCAAGCAGAAGGTTATTACTTGATTGGAGCTGGCTTGCTCAAGCAAGAGAAGTTTGATGAATCCGAAAAAGCCATTCGTCGGAGCATTGAAGCTTCCACGAAATGGGCATCAGCCGACGAAGCGTTACTGATTCTATCGCAAGCACAACTCAAAGCGGGAAAGACCGAGGACGCTCGTTCGACGCTCGATCGACTTCGCAAGGAATACCCTCAGTCACGATTTGCGAATCAAGCTGAGTTTCGTATCGGGCAATTGTCGGCTGCGTCAGGCGATTTCAAAGGGGCACTCGCCAGTTATCAGCGTGTCCTCGATTCCAATAAAGACAAATCGCTTAAAGACCTAGCCACCTATGGCAAGGCCTGGGTACTAATGCAACAAGAGAGTTATAAAGAAGCGATCCAATTGCTCGAACCGTTAACGAGTGAAGACAATCAGGAATCGGTTGCATCGGAAGCCATTTTGGCCAAAGCCATCTGCTTTCGCAATCTAAACAAACCAAAGGAATCGATCGCAATTTTAGAAAAGGTTGTCAACGACCCGAAATCCAAAATCCCTCTATCCAAGTCGCTTTACGAGCTCGGACTGAGTTACCTAGAAACCAATGACTACGCCAAAGCCTCGGCTTCGTTTGATCGATTGCTCAAAGAGTTTCCGAATCTCGACGATATGGACAAAATTCTTTACGAGTATGCCTGGGCCATGAAGGAACAGAAGCAAACGGCAGAAGCGATGGGTCTATTCAAGAAGCTTTCGAACACTTTCCCCCAAAGCCCTTTAGCGGCCGAAGCCGAATACCACATGGGACAGCAAGCGTACGAAGACGGTAGCTATGACAAAGCGACCGCCTATTACTCGAAAGCCATCAACCAGACGACCGACAAAGCCTTGCTTGAAAAGTCGCTTTACAAACTAGGCTGGTCGTATTTTCAATTGCAAGATTTTGCGAAAGCAGCAGCCCAGTTCGCCAAACAACTGGAAACGGTTCCCAAGAGCGTGTTGGCCTTGGAAGCGGGTTTCATGCAAGCTGAATCTGTCACGAAGACAGACAATCATGCGCTCGCGTTTGATTTGTACAAACAAGCTCGTCAAGCGCTTGAATCTAGCGACAAGGCAGATGCAGAAAAGGTCAGCCTACAAGTTCGAACGCTCACCTATCTCCACGGTGCGCAATCGGCTCGCGAATTGAAAAAGTGGAAAGAGTCCAATGAATGGCTGGATGCCATGCTCAAGAAATTCCCCGATTCTGATTTCGCCCCGTTCGCGAAATACGAAAAAGCCTTTGTGGCTCAATCGACGGGCAAGCTAACCGACGCCCTCAAACTGTACGAGGAAGTGGCCGAAAACAACCGAAATGAAATTGGAGCTCGCTCTCGATTCATGATGGGTGAATTGCACTTTGGTGAGAAAGAATTCGGCGAAGCTGTCCAAGAATTCGAAAAAGTCATTTACGGCTTCGGTGAGAAAAAGGCTTCGAACGATGTTAAGAACTGGCAATGCCGAGCCGCTTTCGAGGCTGGCCGTTGCAGCGAAGTCTTGATTGGGAAACTATCCGGAATCCCCAAAGCTGAAGCGATCAAAGTCGCAAAGAAGTTTTACCAAATCGTCCTCGACGATCATGCCACTCATCAACTCGCCCCCCAAGCCCAAGCTCGACTCACCGAACTAAAGCGGCTGGCTCCATAGCGACCACAGCTTCCACCACATCCACTGCCTTATCCCGGAAGACGGTATACAAGAACATCTCTTCCCCGTCGCCCATTCGGGCTGTTGATTGAGAGCGCATTTCGCTTCGTTGACCTTGAGCCCGGTGCATGCCAGACAAGGAATTTACCTTACGGCGTGTTGAAGTTGCCTGCTGAGCGAGCTTCATTGAGCATGAAGCTTCATCGAGCATTCAATAAGACTTGGCGAACTAAGCCACTCTTGAATGTCGAGTGAACGAAGTTTGATTGCTTGAGGTGGCTCCTTCTTCGTATACTCGGAGAAAGCCGTTCACCATCTTCGAGACCGAAAAACCTGTATCGAATGCTTGACGCGCGGCTTTAATGCGCTCGCGGCGTTTTTCAGTGTTGTTGAGCGCGTCGACCATCAGTTCAGTCAGGTGCGAAGAAGAATCCGCTTGCATCACCCAGCCTAGCAATCGCGATGTGTATTTGCATCGCATCACTTCACGTAGGCCGCCGACTTCGGAAGCTACCATCGGTGTTCCAAGCTTCTGGGCCGCTAAGGAAACCAGCGGCAGCCCCTCGCTTCGGGACGGATGCACAAAAACATCGGCGGCCGCAATCCAAAGATTCGGATCGCGAATAAATCCTGTGAGTTTAACTTGATCTTGCAAGCCGAGCCTTGCGATCTGACTTTCGAGTTTCGAACGCATCGAACCCTCGCCGCAGATTGCCAGACGAAAATCGCCAATGCGAGTCCGAAGCTGTGCGGCCGCATCAATGAGTGTATCGTAACCTTTGCATGGAATCAGGCTGCCTACGCCACAGAGCAACGGAAGTTCGGGAGACACCATCAGCTCTTCGCAAACCTTGTTTCGGGCTTCGCGACGATCATATTCTGGAATATCAACACCCGCTCGGACAACAGCTAGCTTGTCATCGAGAATGCCAGCATCCAGACTTACCTCGCGAACCGCCCGTGAAACGCAAACCAATCGATCCACAATCCAGTTATAGCGCATCGCAGAACGAATTGGAAAAATCGTGTGTTTTACTCCGACAATCCAAGGTTTTGCCCTTTGCCCAAGCGTCATGACACCGCAAAGCGAAATCGCGTGCGTTTCATTGGCGTGAAGAACCTCAATTTGACGTGCCTTGAGCTCACCTCGAAGCTGCATCAGACTCGATGGCGAAGGGTGCCGCCCTCGATAGGTCATTCGGTCGGAGCCGTTTTCGGCCAGCCGACGACTTAGCTCGGAGTCTTCCGAAACAATCCAAACGATTGATTTCCCAAGCCTTTCCAACTCCGTCCCTAGGGTAAAAAGCAATTGCTCGCCTCCTCCCCAGATTCGTTGCGAGCTGACCAAAGCTATTTTCATGGAAGAACATATCCGAGCTCGAGTTTAGAATTGTATGAAATGTACTGTTCGGTTCTACAAAACCGCCGGAACGCCGTCTAGATCGCTCCGACCTTAAGTCTGCGTTCTTCCGCAGGCCAAAACGTTTTCTGCTATCATTCTAGTTAAGTTGTTTCCGCCACGATGGACATATCTTCGAAGAGGCATCCCAATGAGTCTATTTGTATTTGCTGCCCTCCCGCCACAGTTGTTAGTCGCGATTGCCGTCGCCGTCATCGTCTTTGCGATGATAGCGCTTTCGATCATCTCAAACTTTTTCTCCCTTTGGATTCAATCTGTGTTGACGGGGGCTGGCGTCGGAATTTGGGACTTGTTCGGAATGTGGTTTCGTCGAGTGGATTCTCGAATGATCGTCAAAGGTAAGATCATGGCTGTCCAAGCCGGAATCGATGATCCCGATTTGACGAGCAAAGCGCTCGAAGCTCATTTTCTTGCGCGTGGAAATGTGCCTCAAGTAATTCGCGCTTTGATCGCTGCCAAAAAATCAAAACACATTGACCTTTCTTTCCGTCAGGCGGCAGCCATCGATCTTGCGGGCCGAGATGTTCTCGAAGCTGTGCAAACGAGCGTGTATCCCAAGGTCATCGACTGTCCCCCTCATACAGCTTCGCAACCAACCCTCGATGCAATCGCGAAAGATGGAATCCAATTGCGGATTAAAGCGCGTGTTACCGTACGGGCCAACCTACAACGACTGATAGGTGGTGCGACGGAAGAAACGATCATTGCGCGCGTCGGCGAAGGAATTGTGAGTGCTATCGGCTCTTCAGAATCTCATAAGGCAGTTCTCGAAAACCCCGACGTGATTTCAAAAGCGGTGCTCGCGAGAAGGCTTGACGATCAAACCGCATTTGAGATCGTTTCCATCGATATCGCGGATATCGATGTCGGTGACAACATTGGGGCTCGACTCCAAGCGGACCGCGCCGAAGCGGACACACAAGTTGCACGCGCACAAGCTGAAGGACGACGTGCTCAAGCCGTTGCCGCCGAACAAGAGATGATCGCAAAGATCGAACAAAGCCGCGCGGCTGTCGTCGAGGCGGAAGCCGAAGTACCGGCTGCGATTGCCGCCGCTTTCCGAGAAGGCAATTTGGGCATTCTTGACTACTACAAACTGAAGAATGTTTCTGCCGATACCGAAATGCGTCAATCGATTGCTGGCACGGGTGGTCAGGGCAACTCGTCATCGAATCGAGCAGGGACATAGGGACGCATCATGTCAGGTGATCTCAACGATTTTTTGCGACAAGCTGCTCAGCGCCGTGAAGCCCGAAAGCGGGCTGAAGGGCCAAAGTCACCGCCGCCAACAGCACCCGCTCCACCACCGCGACCCGTTGCCCAAAGTGCTCCACCAAAAACGCCTCAAGCACCCGCGACTCCAAAACAGATCCTCTCTTCGCGTCCTGAAAGCAGCATCGAGAAAGCTGATCGTGAGCGCGAGGCCCATCGGCAAGAAGTTTTTGGTAAACAAGCCAACATATCGACACCCAAACAACCAACTTCCAAGCCAAATAATTCAAAAAACAAGCAAGGCCAACCCTCCAAAAGCAACCAAGCTTCCGTTTCTCAAAGCAAGAACCCAGCCAGTCAGCGTGTATCTCAAGCCAATGCTTCGAATCAGCCGAGCGTGGTCGAATCGCGAAGCACTGCCGTCGACAATCAACAACTTCTGCGAATGCTGCGCGATCCTCAATCCTTGAAGATGGCCTTTATTGCGTCGGAGATCTTCAACCGAAAATTTGAATAACCCATGGCCACCTTTCGCTCCCAAGTGGAGCGTCAAGTTTTAGATTTAGGGTTGGGTTATGGGGTCAGGAGTCAATTGTGCAAAGCACCCGAAGGGCCGTTC
>JANOAI010000194.1:0-1815 GCA_031411055.1 Pirellulaceae bacterium | reverse complement strand
TCTTGCCCCCCCTCTCCCCAGTCTTCTGGGGAGAGGGGGACGGGGGGTGAGGGGTCGAATCGCTTGGAAACAATGCCCCCTCATCCCCAGCCCTTCTCCCCGGAGTACCGGGGAGAAGGGAGCGATAATTCGTATGGCTTTTGCTTTCAAAAATTTCTCCAAGCTCTCTATCTTCCGACATTTTCATCAGGCCAGGGTTGGAGGGTGAGGGGTTACAGTTTCGAGTTTAGCTCCAAGAACTTAGAATCACGAGAATGACTTTTATGCAACACCTCAATCCTCACAATCGCTCACAATTTTGCGGTCGCACGCGTCGCGAGTTCGTATGGCAAACTGGCGCCGGCTTTGGAGCCGTGGCTCTCAGCGCCATGCTTGGACAAGACGGTTTCTTTGGCTCTTCCGCGTCTGCACCGGATTCAACGACGCTCCACAAAAATCCGCTAGCGGCCAAACCACCGATGTTTGCTCCGAAAGCCAAGTCCGTCATCTTTCTTTTCATGTATGGCGGTCCAAGTCATATCGATACTTTCGACTACAAACCTGACATGATTGGTCGAGACAATCAGTCAGTCGAAGTCAAGACATTCGGACGAGGCGGGCATCGCAACAAAGGCAGGATCGTAGAACCGCGCTGGAAGTTTCAGCAGTATGGTGAATGCGGTAAATGGGTAAGCGAACTCTTTCCGAATGTTGCCAAACATGTCGACGATATTGCCTTCATGCATTCACTTCAAGCAGAATCGCCAATCCATGGATCGGCCATGTTGATGATGAATTCGGGAAAGGTGCTGTCTGGATCGCCATCGCTTGGTTCCTGGATCAATTATGGATTAGGGAGTGTTAACGAAGATTTGCCAGGTTACGTCGTGATGCTCGACCCCAGTGGTGGCCCCATCAGTGGGGCCAAGAATTGGTCGAGCGGTTACATGCCGGCTTCCTATCAAGGAACCATCCTTCGAACGCAAGGAGCCCCCATCCTCGATCTTCAGCCGCCGGCAGGAGTCACGCGGGAATTGCAACGCGATCTAATTGGTTCGATCAACGAAGCAAACAAAATTCATGCGCAAACTCGGGGTGGCAACTCCGATTTAGCGGCCCGCATTGCCAGCTATGAACTGGCGTTCAAGATGCAACTCTCAGCACCGGAAGCCATGGATTTAAACACCGAGACCGAAGCGACGCTTGACATGTACGGTGTGCATGATGCGAAGACGCAGGACTTTGGGAAGCGATGTTTGTTGGCAAGGCGATTGGTCGAGCGCGGTGTTCGTTTTATTCAGCTGTACTCCGG
This sequence comes from Pirellulaceae bacterium, assembly GCA_031411055.1. Taxonomy (GTDB): domain Bacteria; phylum Planctomycetota; class Planctomycetia; order Pirellulales; family Pirellulaceae; genus JAIYDQ01. Next base: position 524 of record JANOAI010000194.1, on the reverse strand, counting down.
CGGGGCACACAACGATGACAACTGGGATGCCCACGGCGATCTCGAAAAAAACCATAATCTCCACGCCGGAGAAACCGATCAGCCGATTGCCGCTTTGCTTGCCGATTTGAAGCAACGAGGTCTGCTTGATTCGACGCTGGTCATTTGGGGTGGAGAGTTCGGACGTCAGCCGACGGCCGAATATGCCGAAGGTACTGGTCGCGACCACAATTCATACGGATTCACGATGTGGATGGCTGGTGGTGGAATTAAAGGTGGTGTCAGTGTTGGCACGACTGATGAACTTGGCTCCGTCGCCGTAGAGCAACCGATGCACGTCAAACGGTTGCATGCCACGATTTTGAATCAACTAGGCCTCGATCCAAATCGGCTTAGCTATTTCTACAGCGGTCTCGACCAGAAGCTTGTCGGCGTCGAACACATATCTCCCATCGCTGAGATCATTGCTTAGCAAAATTCAAATTGAAGAAACGTTGCAATGACAATGATCAGATTGCGGTCACATCAACGCTGACTTTGAGGAA
>JANOAI010000193.1:0-3960 GCA_031411055.1 Pirellulaceae bacterium | reverse complement strand
GCACAGAAACGCTGGATGGCCGCTCGACGCATATCTTGACAGTCAGGTGGCACAACTGCAGTCGCGGGCTGCGAAGTGGGCGGCAAAAACGAAATCTCAGGCTTCGGATCCGGTCAAAGACTATTTGGCGCAGAATGAAAGCAAGGAGCCTTTTGCTTGGTTTTACGACAAGCTTCAGTCGCAGGGTGTTGCCAGCCAGTGGTCGGAAGCCAAGGCTTCGACCAATGATCCGGCGTTCCTGGCGAGTTATTTGGAGAAGTCGCCTAGCGCGAAGTGGTCTGAGGAAAAGCTCGCCTTCTACAATAAATCGCTCGATGGGAAGATTTTGATTCCGCAACCGTTTGGTGAGTTGCGGAACGCGTACGAGCCCGAATCGGGCTTCTGTATTTCGAAGTTCATGATCATTCAGGTGGCTGTGGCGTTGTTGTTGGTGGTTGTCTTGGCATGGCTGGGACGCAAGATTGCCAGTGGGCATCCGCCGAAAGGGAAGTTATGGAATTGCCTGGAAGGGATTCTGCTTTTCGTTCGTAATCAGGTGGTTGTTCCAGCGATGGGCGAGCATGACGCGAACCGGTTTATGCCAATGCTGTGGACCTTTTTCGTCTTTATCTTCGGTTTGAACCTGGCTGGGATGGTTCCGTGGCTTGGGTCGCCGACCGCTTCGCTCGCGACGACAGGTGTTCTTGCTATCATCATTTTTGTCGTCGGGACATTTATGGGGATGAAGGCCTTTGGTTTTGTTGGTTATTTGAAGAATGTTTGTCCTCAGTTGGGGTTGCCGTGGTACCTTGCGTGCTGGGTTGTTCCGTTGCTGTGGGTGATTGAGTTTGCTTCGCTTTTTATCAAGCATGCCATTCTTGCAATCCGGTTGCTCGCGAACATGGTCGCTGGGCACGCAGTTTTGCTTGGGATTATGGGCTTAGCGGTGGGTGTTCATGCCTATGCGATGAGCACGGGTGCTTGGACGGCATTGGCGAGCGCGTCGGTCTTGGGGATGACCGCGTTGAGTGTTTTGGAACTATTCGTTGCCTTTTTGCAGGCTGCGGTTTTTACCTTCTTGGCGGCGTTGTTTATCGGAAGTTCGATGCATCATCACTAAGCAGGCGTCGGAGAGCCGACGAGCTTCGTTTACTTTGACTAAGATTTTTGTTTCCCGTTTTCAAACCGGCATGTCCGGTCAGTGGAGAATATTCAGATGGTGATTCCAGGAGCAATCGGTGCCGGCCTAGCAGTTATCGGTGCTGGTATTGGTATCGGTCTACTTGCCAAGGGTGCGGTTGAGTCGATCGCTCGCCAGCCAGAAGCCGCAGGTACGATCCAGATCAACATGATTTTGGCAGCAGCCCTTATCGAAGGTGCGGCGTTGTTCGCAATTATCGTTGGTCTTCTACAAGCTCCACCAGCTTAGTCGTCGCGTTAGGTGACGAATCGTGATCACTGGGCCGTGTCGGTTTGGTTGATTCGATGGCTTGGTGAGTTTTTCGGAGATAGAGTTCGATGGTTCGTATCAGTATTAGTTCGAGCTTCAGGCTGCTCGCGGCTGGCTTCATGCTGGTCTTTGGTCAGTTGTTGATCGCCGACGACGCTAAAAAAGCTTCGTTGAAGGATGAGATCGCTGCGGAAGCGACTGAAATTTCGCATGAGGAAACTGGGCATGATGCGCATTCGCATCATGATCCGACTCACGCGTTTGCTGGCTCGATGCAAGCGAATCCCATGGAGTTTCGTGCCGATGGCGCGATCTTCTCATTGGTTGTGTTCTTGATGCTCCTAGCGGTTCTTGGGATCTTCGCTTGGAAGCCAATCTCGGAAGGTTTGGCCAAGCGGGAGGCTTTGATTGCGAAGGCTTTGGAAGACGCCAAGAAGGCATCGGAAACCGCTGCCGCAACCATGAAAGAATATCAATCCAAGCTCGAAGCGGCTCACGCTCAGGCGACCGATATTGTGTCGGAAGCTCGCAAAGTCGCAGAGGGCACCGCCCAGCGAGTTTTGGCAGAAGCCCAGGCCGATGCGGCTCGCCAACGCGAACGCGCACTCTCAGAAATCGAAACGGCCAAGCAAGCGGCTCTTTCCGAAATCGCGGGTAAGAGTACCGATATGGCCTTTGGTCTTGCTCGCCGCGTTGTCGGTCGTGAACTGAATCAAAACGATCATCAGCAGTTGATCGCCGATGCCCTTCAGCACATGCCTAGCCGCAACTAACGGAGTGTCATTCATGTCTGAAACCATTGCCATTGAAACAGTCTTCGACGACGAGTCTTTGCATGTCGGTCAGGTTTATGCCAAGGCAATTTTGGCGGCGGCCGAAGCTGAAGGCAAAGTCGACGTGGTGGTTGAGCAACTGAAGTCTTTGGTTTTGGATGTCTTGGCAAAGCAGCCCACTTTGGCGGCGGTGTTCGCTGATCCAAAGCGTTCCGTGGAAGACAAAATCAATTTAATCGACCGAGCCTTTGGTCGGGTTGCAGATCCGAGTCTGGTTAAGTCGCTGAAGATTGTCGCTCGACGCCGTCGGTTACCGATGTTGCCAAGTATTTTGCAAGCGGTTTTGAAGATGCGCGATCAAGTTCAGGGACGATTGCAGGTCCTCGTGACTTCCGCCACGCCCCTGGATGGAAACGCTGTCAATGGTTTGCGAGATCGACTCGCTCAATTGCTGAAAGCGGACATCTCGTTGACGACCAAAGAAGACCCATCCATCCTCGGCGGCTTGGTAGTTCGTGTGGGTGATACAGTCTTTGATGGAAGTGTTGATAACCAGCTCGAACAGATGCGAAAAACTACCAAGCTCAATGCCGAACAAAGTATGCGAGAGAAACTGTCGTCTCTTATCGCTTAAATCCAACAGTTCATTCAATTTGTCCAATTCAAACTAGACCTATTTTTGTAACGTCCACGAGACGAGTCGATTCATGAAATTTAATTCAGACGAAATCGCATCCGTAATTCAAGCTGAAATCCAAAACTTTGGCAGTCAAGTCGACGTTCGCGAAGTCGGTACCGTACTCGAAGTCGGTGACGGTATCGCACGGGTTTACGGGCTCTCCAATGTGATGGCTGGCGAAATGGTGGAATTCCCAAGCGGCGTTACCGGCTTGGCGTTCAATCTGGAAGAAAAGTCAGTTGGGGTCATTATCCTTGGTGACTACCTTTCCATTTCGGAGGGCGACGAAGTCAAGTCACTCGGTCGATTGCTTTCGGTTCCAGCTGGTGATGCCGTCCGTGGTCGCGTGCTCGATCCACTAGGAAATCCTCTTGATGGGAAGGGGCCCGTCAATGCGTCGACGACCCGGCCGGTCGAGCTGATTGCCGCTGGGATTGCTGAGCGACAACCGGTTCACGAACCAATGCAGACTGGGATCAAAGCGATCGATGCTATGACGCCCGTCGGACGCGGACAACGCGAACTGATCATCGGTGACCGCAAGACCGGTAAGACGGCCGTGGCTCTCGACGCGATCATCAATCAAAAAGATACGGGCGTACAATGTTTTTACATCGCTATCGGACAAAAGGATTCGTCGGTCGCCTTGGTGATTGATGCTTTGGAAAAGCACGGCGCCATGGACTACACGACGGTCATCGTCTCGGGAGCTTCGACACCTGCACCATTGCAATACATTGCACCCTATGCTGGGACTGCTATGGCCGAGCATGTGATGTACAACGGTGGTCATGCGTTAGTTGTTTACGATGACTTGAGCAAGCAAGCAGTCGCCTATCGCCAGTTGAGTCTCCTCATGCGTCGTCCGCCAGGACGCGAAGCTTTCCCGGGTGACGTGTTTTATTGCCATAGTCGTCTCCTGGAGCGTTCGGTCAAGCTCTCCAAGGCTTTGGGCGGCGGTTCGATTACCAGCTTCCCAATCATTGAAACACTCGAAGGTGAAGTCTCGGCGTACATTCCAACGAATGTGATTTCGATTACGGACGGACAGATCTATCTACAACCCGACTTGTTCTTCG
>JANOAI010000192.1:0-16780 GCA_031411055.1 Pirellulaceae bacterium | reverse complement strand
TGTTCATAAGCCAGACTCCATTCGGGCTGAATCGTTTTCAGTTTGAGAATTGGGGGAGTCTGGCTTATCTCATTTATGCTCATTTGCTTGCAAACCCAATTGTTTCCGCTTTCAAAATCCGCTACGGCGTTGCCCAAAGGGGCGGTACAAAATGCATTGTGTCGCCCCCTCGGGGCTTGATTGCCACAAGATATCCGAACCGGGGCTTATCAGCCCCGGCATTGGTTGTAACGACCCTTCGGGTCTCAATTGTGCAACGTCAAAACGCGTTAGCGAGTGGCTTGACGTTTGAAATCCCAGGAGAGCCACTAGCTTGCGCGTTGTGTGGGATTTAAACAGCTCTCCATCGAGCACGTTTGGGACTGTCGAACTAAGCAGCGCGTCGCGTTGCCGATTGCGGGGCGTCTTCTCGCATCCGAATCATGTTCTTCTTTGCTAGTTCGAGACGCGTGCGAATCGCGGCGACCATATTTCGATCGGTCATGCCGAACACCCATCCCAATCGTTCCGCTACGGAACTAGGCTTCATAAGCCCGCCGGCCAAATGTCCAAGCCGAGCGGCAAGCGAGTCCTTGACCAAGTTCACGCCGGTCACTTGCGAGTACGCCATTGCGATTTGTCCAGCCATGTGCCCTTGAGCATAGCCCCCGACTTCGCCTTCCGTAACCGATGACTCGTCAATCAACTGTGAAGCCGGTTCGGCAACCGTTCGAAAACCGAGTGCATGAATCGCCATCGCCATCTCGGCTTCCGCCCCTTCTCGAGACGATGGTTCAAGCCAACCTTGCAGTGCATCGAGTACCGTGCGCCGGTAGAAGCCGCCAGCTAACGTCGCACAAATTTCTTCGCCGCGTCGCGCTTTCGTCGACCATATGCGTCGTGGTAAACATCGAACGTCCAAGCCATGAAGCTCGTTGGCCGCATTTTTTCCGCAGAGCGAAGACGGCGAAACGGCCGCAATGGTTGCGTCATGGAACCAAGCCAAAGCGGAAGAAGTCCAGTTTGAGTCGACTCGCATACCTGGGAGCAAGGTCTGAACGACGTTCCCAGATGAGTAGCGGATCGCATTGTTGATCAACCCAACGACATCGTTCGACGAATGGGCTCTGACTAAGCGGAGCTCATCTTCGTCAAGATCGTAGGGATCTTCATAATTGCCGCTATGAACGACAATCAATTCAATTCCTTTGGGGCGATTCTCAAGCACCGACAGGATCGTGGTTTCCAACGAAGCGTCGCTCGAAATATGCGGTACAATAATGGATAGACGAGGCACGGATTCAACTCCCTCGACTCGCAAGATGTTGTCTAACGCGTTACCATTCTCTCGAATGGTTTGCTGCTAGAGTTTTCGGAGAAGTCCGCTCGGTGAATCCAAGTTATCACTCGCAAACCACTTCGGCGACCTGGGTAAAGTTTGCGGACTCTGGCCTACTTTGCGGGTTGCTTTTGCTTGCATTGGCGTTTTCGGGTTGCAATTCGAAGCTTCGAAGCGCCCCCGAGTCGCGTCGCCTACCCATCGCCGGCAGCTCGATGGAGCCACGTTATCATGGTCAGCGACTCCAGTGTGAGTGCCAAACCTACAAGCATTGCTTTTTCCTCGCTGCCGATACGATCGCTGACCCAAACGAGATTCACTGCCCTCGCTGTTGGAGTCAAGCGATGATCCTACAAACGATCGAGAGCGATGTTGTTCGGGTCGTCGCGATTGACGAGACTACGAAACTCGCTCGCTACGATTGCGTGGTGATTGAAGAGCCAAACTCAGGGCGACTCGAAGTGAAGCGAATCATTGGCCTGCCAAATGAATCGATCCGTATTATCGATGGCGACGTTTGGGTAAACGGAGATCGTGCAGAAAAATCAATACGCCAGTTTCTTGATCAAGCAATTCTGGTTGCGGAATGGGAAGAACTTTCCAACGAAGCGCTTCAACCGCATCAATATTATCTTTATTCGAATTTAAGTCTTTGGCCGCAAACGGGCCTCGAACGGAAACCGCATCCATCGCCCATACTCGATGACTATTCGATGATTGCTTCTGAAAGCCGATGGCCTTCAATCGTACGCGATATTGGCCTATCCATTCAGTTAAACGATTTCCCGCATGAGCCGACGGAATTCACGGTCGAAATTTCGAGGGGTGACGAAACAGCTGTAATGGCTGTCATCAACCTCGATTCGACTCACCGAGGCGGCGGGTTCAAACGTCCCCCTGCATTAAATGCAGGCGAGACGCAAGGGCGATCGACAAACGCCTCGCCAGTGATCACCGTTGCCTTTGTTGATGGTCGGATGGTGGCAAGCTTGGGAATGAAAGCTCTTTCATTTCAACGGGTTACGGATTTTTCTTGCAAAGTTTCCGATGTTGATCCTATTGGGATTTTCGTATCGAAAGGGGGCCTAAGCATTCAAAAGGTAGATATTCTCAGAGATGGATACTACCGAGGCCCTCATGGCGAAGAATCCATCGCCCTCAGACCGGCTTTAGGGTATCATTTACTAGGAGATTGCGTCACGAATTCTTATGACTCGAGACAGCGATGGCCCAATGGAGTTCCCCGAGAATGGATCCTTGGTCGAATCGATAAAGATTGATTGAAACGCCGAAGAAATCGTTCCACACGAGTTCTCAAAGGCCTTATTCCCACCGCATATGTTTTCAAGCAACAGTCCTCCCAAGTTTGCTCGACGTTCTATGATTGCTTCGCATAAGAGTTCTGCATTTTGGCTAGCTTCGATCGCGTGCAGCATCGTTCTTTCGCACGTTCCGATGGCGGCGGAAGACACCAAAGCAAAAATCCCAGACGAACAGGCTCGATTCTTTGAATCGCACGTCCGGCCTTTGCTGGCAGAAAAGTGCTGGAATTGTCATGGAGAGAAAGAAGCGAAGGGTGGACTTCGACTCGATTCACGAAATGCGATTTTAACCGGAGGCGAATCAGGGGCTGCGGCGGTCGAAAGCAAAGCGGCCGAAAGCATGATCGTCGAAGCGATACGTTATGAATCGCTCGAAATGCCCCCCGATGAGAAACTATCGAAAGAGCAAATAGAGATTCTGGTACGTTGGGTCGAGCTTGGCATGCCTTGGCCGGGAAGCGAAGACGGACCGGCTGTCCGCGAAGCCAAAGATCGATTCACCGAAGAAGATCGCGCTTGGTGGGCAATTCAACCACTGAAGAAGCCGTCAGTCCCAGATGTCGGATCGATTCTTAGCAACGATGCCGCATTGAGTGCTGACAAGATTGCTTGGCAAAAGAATCCGATTGATGCGTTCACCTACCAATCGATGGCTTCGGCAAAACTCACTCCAGCACCCGAAGCGGATCGTATAAGTCTCATCCGTCGTCTGTTCTACGATTTGATTGGTATCCCGCCAACCAATGCGCAAGTACAAAGCTTTGTTAAAGACACGTCCACCGAAGCCTATGAAACAATCGTCGAAGAATTGCTCGCTAGTCCGCGTTATGGCGAGCGATGGGCACGCCATTGGCTTGATCTCGTCCGCTACGCGGATTCCGATGGTTATCGAATCGATCACTATCGTCCCAACGCGTGGAGATATCGCGACTATGTCATTGATTCGTTTAATAACGATAAGCCCTATGATCGCTTTGTCCAGGAACAGCTAGCGGGCGACGAGTTATTTCCTCACGACCTGCAAGCTCAGATTGCAACTGGCTATATGCGGCATTGGATTTACGAATACAACAATCGCGACGCGAAAACACAATGGCAAAATATCCTGAACGATATCACCGATACAACAAGCGATGTCTTTCTTGGTCTTGGGTTGCAGTGCGCAAAATGCCACGATCACAAATTTGATCCGCTCTTGCAACGCGATTATTTCCGGCTGCAAGCTTTCTTTGCCCCGGTCGTATCGACTCAAACAGTCGTTTCGAATCGAAGCGAACAGGATTTATATGCACGTCAATTGGCGGAATGGGAGTCGGAAACCGTCGAGCTCCGCGCACAGATTCAAGAAATCGAAGAGAAGCTCATTGAGGACGGGACCAAAGACGGAATCTCGAAATTCCCACCGGATATTCAGGCCGTCTTGCTAAAAGACGAAGCCGACCGAACCCCGTACGAGAAACAACTTTTCGAGATCGCTTACCGACAAATTGTTTACGAACATGAACGGATTGATACGAAGGTCAAGGGCGACGCCAAGGAAACGTTGATTTCGCTGCGAAAAGAACTAGCTGAGAAATCCAAAAAGAAGCCCACGCCGCTCAAAGTCGCCATGACGGTCGCCGATGTGGGCCCGACAGCCCCCGATATTTTCATACCTAAACGAGCCAAGAAGCCTGTCCTGCCGGGTTTCCCGACGTTAATCGATTCCAGCGATGCTGAAATTCGCCCGATCGACAATCTGCCAACGACTGGTCGGCGTTCGGCTTTGGCTCGCTGGTTGACACAACCAGACAATCCACTCGCATCCCGTGTGATGGTCAATCGGGTGTGGCAGTATCATTTCGGACGTGGCTTGGCCGCGAACGCCAGCGATTTCGGAAGGTTAGGAGGGAAACCAACCCATCCCGAACTTTTAGATTGGCTCGCCTCCAGCTTTGTAGAAGATGGTTGGAGTTTAAAGAAGCTGCATCGCCGTATCGTAACTTCCTCGACGTATCGGCAATCTACGAAGCATCCTAAGTTCAATGATTTCCAAACGATCGATCCAAGCAATCAATTTTATTGGCGCGGCGATACGCGACGATTGGATGCCGAGCAGATCCGCGATTCGATCTTGATCGCGTCCGGGCTGCTTCGACATGCAGACCTGCTTTCACTGCCGCTGGAAGATCGCCAAGGGAGCGTTGAGCATCGTATCGAAGGTGGTGTAGGAGTATTACCTGACGTACCGCGGCGATCGATATATACGCGCGTCATGCGCAATGCTCGCGATCCACTTTTGGATGTTTTTGATCTACCTCAATTTTTCTCGAGCGAGTCGTCGCGGAACACAACGACAACTCCAGTGCAGGCTTTGCTGCTATTCAATAGTTCAGAGATGCTCCGGTATGCGGGTTTAATGACCGAATCCATTTGGAACGAACATGCTACATCCAATGATCGTATTACCGCCGCCTTTCAATTGGCTTACTCTCGGACACCGACTCAAGCGGAATTGTCTGCTTGCCGCGATTTCCTAGCAAGTCAAGAGTCCCGTTTGCGCGAGCGCGATGAAGCGAACATGCTGGCTCGTCGTCCGCAAAGGCAACTTGGGAAGATCCCATATCGTGATGGTCAAGCCGTATACGTGTCGCAAGAAAAGTCGACGCCGCCATTGATGGTAAAGACTGCGAACTCGTTTTCGAAGCAGCCATGGAGCGTCGAAACCTATTTCCAAATTCGATCGGTGCGGGAGGATGCAACCGTGCGAACATTGGTTTCAAAATGGTCAGGCAAATCCAAAGAACCCGGTTGGTCGTTTGGCGTGACGGGAAAGGGGTCGCGGCGAAAGCCGCAGACTCTTGTCTTAGTGATGTGGGGAAAACGTCAGGATGGAACACTTGGCGAAGCCGCCGTATTTTCAGACCAGTCGGTCGATTTGAATAAGCCCTATTTTGGCGCGGCAGCCGTTGAGCCGGCAACTGAGTCGAAACCTGGACATGTGACTTTTTACTTGAAAGATCTTTCCAACGACGACGATCCACTTCAAGTTGCCCGCGTCGAGCACGACATGATGACGGATCTCGAAAATGACATCCCTCTTACGATCGGTGGTTGTGGCGCGAAAAGCCAAGCTGTCTTTGACGGCCTGATCGACGATATTCGAATTTCAAAGACTCTCGTCCCCGAGAGTCGACTGTTGCTTACCTCCGAGATCGTTACGAACGATACGATTGGATATTGGCGATTTGAAGCGGAACCAGGCGTCATGCACGACAGTTCGGCTTCGGCGAGCCATCTCTCCGACGAGCTCGCGAATGCTGAAATCGAAAAGGATGCGAAGCCAGATTCCGATTCTAAGAAGGATTCGAAAGCAGCTGAGCATCCACCAGAGTACACCGCCTTCATCGATCTTTGCCATGCAATGATGAATTCTAACGAATTCATGTACGTCGATTAGAATTATCTTTACCCCAAGTTTATCGAAAGCGCACATCCAAATTTTCGAAACCGATCGAGACAGAAACGCAAACCCAACTTTCCACTTTTCGACAAGTGAGATAGCAGGGAATCTCATAGATCCCGCTTGTACATTGGTCTCGACACAACTTCACCCTCCCGCTTACGGGAGGGTCGAGCGCAGCGAGGGGAGGGCAACGGTTACTAACGCTACTCGCACCCTCCCCGAAGCCTCGTTCCTCGGCTTCGACCCTCCCAAGAGGAGGGTGAAGGTGGGACGGTGAACGATGCATAGAGACTCATGCCCGCTCGCGGGAGCGGTAACTTTAAATTCAGAAGATCTCCTAACCGAACTTTCCAAACCTGAATCAAGCCAATAGTCCAATGCAACATATTCATATTCCTCGATCACGTCGTGAATTCCTTACACTTAGCGGCGGCGGTTTTGGTGCCATCGCATTAGCCGGAATGCTAGCAGGAAAACAGACGGCGTATTCCAAAGACGTCAAGCAAGTATTGGGGGCTGCCGAGCGAGCTCCTCATTTCGCACCGACGGCGAAACGCGTCATCTTCCTGTTCATGGAAGGGGGACCCAGCCACATTGATCTTTTTGATCCCAAACCGCTTATCAACGAATTGGCTGGCAAGCCGATTCCTGAAAGCTTTGGCGAAGTTATTACCGCCATGGGTGAATTCCGTTCGCCATTGCTAGAGTGCAAGCGTAAATGGAAGCAGCATGGCGAAGCGGGAACTTGGGTATCGGATTGGCTACCGAATGTTGCCGAGTGTGTTGACGACATCGCGGTGATTCGATCCTGTTATGGTGAAGGGATCAATCACTCGGCTGGGGTTTGCCAAATGAATACTTGTTCGATCATCGGTGGTCGACCTTCGTTAGGAGCTTGGGTGAGCTACGGCCTCGGTAGTGAGAACGCGGACCTACCATCTTTCGTGGTGATGCAAGACAATCGTTCGTCGGTCGTGAACGGGCCACGCAACTGGAGTGCTGGCTTCATGCCTGCTGCCTACCAAGGAATTCGGCTTGAGGAAGGCAACAATCCGATTCCAAATCTTTATCCACCGGAGTATGTCACGAAAGAGCGACAGCTTTCTAAGCTCGATTTTTTGAATCAGTTGAATCACAGCTATGCTCAAGAACATCCTGAACAATCGGAACTTGAAGCTCGCATCAAAGGATATGAGCTCGCCTTTCGGATGCAAGCTGCGGCTCCTGACGTCGTGGATCTTTCGCAAGAAACACAAGAAACAAAAGACCTTTACGGCATGAACGACAAGGAGACGGCCGTCTTTGGAAGACTCTGCTTGTTGGCTCGTCGTATGACTGAAAGCGGCGTTCGCTTTGTGCAGTTGTATCATGGTGCTGGCAGTAAGTGGGATGCGCACAGCGGCATAGAAGCCAACCATACTCAGCTCTGTGGCCAAACGGACAAGCCCATTGCCGGGCTCTTGAAAGATCTAAAACGTACAGGCATGCTGGATGAAACATTGGTTATTTGGGGAGGCGAATTTGGTCGTACTCCGATGTCGGAAAAGGGGAATGGTCGCGATCACAACCCAACGGGCTTCACGATGTGGATGGCTGGCGGAGGAGTGAAAGGGGGCCAAACGATCGGTGCCACCGATGAACTTGGCTTACGTGCTACCGAGAAACGCGTCCACATCCATGACTTGCATGCATCCATTCTGCATCTTCTTGGATTGAGCAATATGGAATTGACTTACCTTCACAAGGGACGTCCCGAACGGCCAACCATCAACGAAGGCGAATTCATTCGCGAGCTAATCTAACTGGACGGCGCGACTATGAGTCCTATTCGCAATGATTCGTGACGTTTTCGAAACCACTAGCCGTTTTGGCATCAGCCACGGTTTTCAGTGCAAGAACCGCAGCTAGCGCCCAATGCCATCTACTTTCCTAACTTCACCCTCCCTTTTGGGAGGGTCGAGGAGGAGGAACGACGACGAGGGGAGGGAATAAGGTCACGAAACATTCGAAATCTCACCCTCCCCGCTGGCTCGTACCTTGCCATCGACCCTCCCGCTCTTCGCGGGAGGGTGAAAGTAGATGGCATTGGGCTAACGCCCTTCGGCTAATTCAAAGTGACGCTGTCCAGCTAGCCAACGATACCGCTTTGTTTTATTTCATGACACGCCATTTCGAGTGCGTCGAGATCGGAGTTCGTGGTGGTGTGGCCAAGACTAAATCGGAGTGTGCCACCCAAGGGCTCACTTCCAATGTGTTTGTGAATTGCTCCGGCGCAATGAAGCCCGGACCGCGTTTCGATTCGGAAGGTACTGTCGAGTATGGCCGATACATCGCTGCAATGCATTTGATGACAAAGCACGCTAACAACCGGTACATATCTTTTCGACTCATGACTTCCGATCACTTCACCCAACGAGGATTTACGAAGAATGGACCACAATCGCTCACGAAAGAAATCGGATTGCGTTTGATGACTCTCGATATCGGCCAAGGCAAGCCAGTCTAAACCAGCGTTCCAACCGGCCAGCGACGGCACATTCAAATTGCCGGCTTCAAATCCATCAGGCCATCGGAACGGCCCTTCGAGATCGGCACTGTCCGTACCCGTCCCTCCCGGCCAAGGCATTTCCATTTCATTGGCCGCTTCCGGAGATGCGTAGAGCATTCCCGTTCCCAAAAGCCCACACGCACCTTTATGCCCCGGAACAGCGAGAAAATCGATGCCCATCATTTGCACGTCGATTGGAACGTAGCCGATGGTTTGAGCCGCGTCGACGAGCAATCGAACTTTGGCTCGACGGCATATTTCCGAAACGCCTTCGAGTGATTGAACGCAACCGGTGACATTGGAAGCATGTGTTACGGCAACAAGCTGGGTATTCGACTGGAGCGAAGCTTGAATGTCATGGACTGAAACTTCGCCGACTGGACTCACTCCAACAACCGTTAGCTCGATCGTTCCATTATTTCTTAGTCGCATCAAGGGACGCAAGACGCTATTGTGCTCCGCCGCAGTCGTAATGACGTGATCGCCGGGCTTGAGAAAGCTAGAGATGGCCAGATTTAATGAAGCTGTCCCGTTGTGTGTTAATGCGATATGACTCGGCGATTTAGCATGGACAAGCCGAGCTAACTTGGCTCGCACATTCGCAATGATGGTGTTCGCCGTTTGCGCTGAAGCGTACGCTCCACGTCCGCCTGCGGCTCCACAAGTCGATTGAAAATCAACAAACGCTTCGAGAACACCTCTCGGTTTTGGCCAGCTCGTCGCTGCGTGATCCAAGTAGATTCGTTCCATGTTTATCCACCGATCTGATACATAGCGCGCTCAGGCGGAACAAATCCTGGTTCGCCAATGCCATGTCCGGCGTACTTACGTTGGACACATTCTTCAACAATCGACGCGATTTCCGATTCTTGGCCGTGCCGTAATGCGTTCCGAACATCCCACTCTTCTTTTCCAAACAAGCAGTTTCTTATCTTTCCATCGGCCGTGAGGCGTAGCCGATCGCATGCACTGCAGAAGGGCGCTGTTACAGAATCGATAAATCCTACTCGACCACCCGTGGCGACAATCTCGTATTCTTGGGACGGTCGGGCTGAATCCTTACGCACAATAGGTCGAAGCTTTCCAAATCGCTGTTCCAAACGGATCCGTAAATCGTCCCCCGAAATCAATTGAGTCCCGTTCCATTGATGATCAAAATCCAATGGCATGAATTCAATAAATCGCATCGTTAGATCGCGGGCCGTAGCGAATTCAACCAATGCAATGGCGTCGTCCTCGTTCAGTCCGCGGACCAGAACGGCATTCAAACGTGGCCGGTAGCCGTGATTCATCGCCGCTTCAATTCCAGCGAGAACCTGGTCGAGCCCTTTGCGTCGGGAAAGCGATTGGAACGTATCTTCGTGGAGCGTGTCGAGCGAAATGTTTATCTGATCCAGTCCGGCTTCTTTCAACAATGCGATTTGATCCGAGAGTAGCATGGCGTTTGTCGTAATGGCAAGCGATTCGATTCGAGTGTTCGCCTTCAGCATGGCAACCATGCGATGGAGATCGGCCCGAACGAGAGGCTCGCCGCCAGTCAATCGAATTCGACAAACGCCCGCTTTCGACACTAAGTCTACGAATCTAGAGATTTCCTCGTAGGTGAGCAAATCAGTACGCGGAAGAAATGCAATCGGTCCATCAGGCATGCAATATTGACAGCGAATATTGCATCGGTCGGTAACGCTAATTCGCAACGAGCGATGGACTCTACCAAACTGATCGACAAGCTCTTTCACGTTGTTTGACTCCGCTCGATTGGATGCTTCCATGATGTCGAGCCGTCCCCGGAAAAATCCCTTTTCCAGATTGGAACCACTTCCTTGAGTCGATCAATCAACCATTCACCCGCTAGGAAAGCTGCTTTGCGATGTGGCGAACTCACCGCAATCGCGACACTGGCTTCGCTAAGCGAGACGATACCAAGTCGATGGGTAATCGCGATCCGCTTCACTTCATATGTAACCAAGGCCTGCTCAGCCAGCCGACGGAGTTCCTGGATCGCCATCTCGCGATAGGCCTCATATTCGAGTTGAATCGTCCGCTCCGAACCGGTCCACTCGCGTGTTGTTCCCAAGAAAAGCAAAACGGCGCCGCAATCCGCGCGATGAGCCTCTTTAAGCAAGGTCGAAACATCAATCGCCTCGTCGACAAGTTGGATCTGGAAAGGGAGGTCCGGGTTCATGATTCCATCATACAAACACTGACAAGTTTTTATAGAACAAATTGGTCCGTGCGTCAGGTGAAAGTCAAACCATCGACCAAGAATTGGGCCACGAGAGATTCGAAAGCCGATTCTTGAAGGTTTTAGCTGGTCAGCCTTTACTGTTCGCTTCAAGCGTCATCCTTTATAATCCGCCAGCCGAACCGAGCCCTTTTCAAATTGCAAGGACCGCCTGCTTGACGATGAATGAAGCGACGCTGCTAAAAATCCAACAAACATACGGAATCGAAAACTGGGGGGCTGACTATTTTTCCGTAGGCTCGCACGGTAACGTCGAAGTCTCTCCCATCCCAGGCGCTCCGGGGAAAATTGATCTTAAGGAGCTGGTTGACGAACTCGTTCAAAAGCGTGGCATGACATCGCCACTGGTCATTCGCTTTCCTCAGATCCTAACGCATCAACTCAAAAAACTGACCAGCGCCTACCAATCGGCAATTTCCGCATACGAATTCAAGGGGCAGCACTTCCCGGTTTTCCCGATGAAGGTCAACCCGCGTCGTGAAGTCGTCGACGAATTCTTGAAGTCCGGAACCGAATGCCGTGTCGGGCTCGAGTGTGGTTCGAAAGCAGAACTTTTTGCCGCCGTCGCGCAAGATCAAGTCCCCAATTCCCTCCTCATCTGCAATGGTTTTAAAGACGAATCCTTCCTGCGACTTGCGAATCTTGCCGTTGAATCCGGTAAGAACGTCATTGTTGTTATTGAAAAACTCAACGAGCTAAAGCTTCTCTTACGCGTGGCGGAAGAGACGGGGGTGTGCCCAGGAATTGGCTTGCGAGTGAAACTCTACTCACGCGGTTCCGGAAAGTGGGCATCCTCAGGGGGCGAATCGGCGAAATTTGGCCTCACAACGTCGGAGTTGATGCAATGCATTCGGCTGCTCACCGAGCAAAAAAAACAAGCCGAACTCCGCTTGCTACATTTTCACATTGGTTCGCAAATCACCGATATCAAACGCGTTAAAAATGCGATGAAGGAAGCGGCTCGCGTCTATTCGAAAATTTGGAAACTTGGGCTCAAAGTTGAGTTCCTCGACATTGGTGGTGGGCTCGGAGTCGACTACGATGGTTCCAAAACTGTATTTGAGTCGTCGATGAACTATACCGTTCAAGAGTTTGCAAACGATGCGGTCTACCAAGTACTCTCGGTCTGCGATGAGGAAGAGGTGCCACATCCGAACCTGGTTACCGAGAGTGGACGCATGATGACTGCGTATCATTCGATGCTGGTCGTCTCGATTCGTGACGAGATCGAAACCTTTGCCGACGACCAGCCCGAGGTTACGATTGACGAGGATGATCCTCAGGTTATCACCGAACTCAAATTTCTCTACGACGATATCAATGGAAAGAACTACGTCGAGTATCATCACGATGCGCTGGAGCATAAGGATGAACTTCACACTCAATTCAACTTGGGATTGATTAGTCTCGAAGATCGCGCAAAAGGCGAAGTCCTTTTTTGGTCGATCTGCGATCGGGCATTGAAAGAAGCCCAGCACGCCCGGTCACCGAACGAAGAATTCGAAGAAGTGAAGACGGTTCTCTCGTCGAAATACTTGTGCAATTTTTCTCTTTTTCGATCGGCACCCGATTCTTGGGCAATTGGCCAACTCTTTCCAATTATGCCGCTTCACCGGCTCAATGAACCGATTAACGATATCGCGACGCTAGTCGATGTCACCTGCGACTCCGACGGCAAAATCGATCGCTTTGTTGACCTTCGCGACGTGAAAGAGACGATTGAGTTGCCAGAGTGGAAGAATGGCGAGGATTATTATTTAGGCATTTTCCTGGTGGGAGCCTATCAAGAAGTGATGGGGAGTTTCCACAATCTTTTTGGGATCCCGAATGAAGCTCAAGTCATCGTAAACGATAATGATGAATGGGAAATCTCGAACATGGTTGAAGGGAGCCGCATTCGCGATATGGTCCGCTTCGCACGCTACGAACCCAATGATCTGGTAGCCCAATTCGAGCGTCGAATTTTGCAACGCGTCTCGGAAGAAAAGCTCGACTCAAAGCACGCTAAGCAGCTCGTTCAAGACTATCAAACGGCTGCTAGCTGGAGCACCTACCTCGAGTAAGACGTCGTTTTGTTTATCACTTTCGCGGTGAGTAATCGGTTGGAATGAGAAATCGAACTTCGTTCCCATTGCCGCGGCCTGCGGGTAGATTGGGATGTGCGTCGCGATACTTTTTCATGAATTCAGGAAACTCGCTCTTAAAACCTTTCCAAGAAGCATCCGATGCAGCTTTGTCCTTGTGCGCCAAGAGATAGACAAATGCACTTTTATCGGTGGCAGTCCAAAATTTTACGGTTTGCATACCATGCTTGGTGAAGATTGCATTTTCACCTGAGCCAAATCTGTCGACGGTGAATGGGACTCGCTCGGGGCCATCGTTGTATTGCCGCAGCTCCCATAGTCGCGATACCGTGCTCGATGCATTGTTGACCGGCTCGTCAGCCGCAGAAAACTCCGTTTCCCGCATAAAAATAGCACGCGGCGGCTTTGCTAAGATCTTTCCATTTTCTTCCGACTTCGCTGCGACTGCCTTCCATTCCGGATCGGCGCGGAAAGTTGCCCACGATGCGTCTTTTGCCGCTTCATCTTTGTGAGCAATGATGTAAATGAGCAAATTGTCCTTGTCATCATTGCTTTTCGCATCTCCTTCCGACACGGTCCAATAGATTATGTTCTCGATACCATGCTTTTCGAAAAGCTTCATCGTATGATCGCGGAATCGAGCATGAAGGTCGTCAAGCTTACCAGGGTTGGTTGTATAGAATCGCAACTCGTAAAGCTTGCCATCTTTCTTAGTTGAATCGACCTGGGCAAGCGTTGGCGAACAAACGGCCGCCAAGACAGTAGCGAGCAAACTTAAGCGAACAAACAAATGCATCTCTTAGAACTCCGGAGAGAACGAACAATGGGTGACAAGCTAAACTCTGAACAGACTTCTCAATCGTACTGAATCGCGTCGTTGACGCCTGAACGCAGGTCCAATTATACAGCAAGGTCAAAGCATTCGCTGTGAACCCGCAAGACTTTGTGGGCTGTTGATTTCGTTGTATGAGGGACTTCCAGGTCCCGGGCTTTAAGGGGATCGAATCTTTTGAATCCCGAGGGCTTGCCCCGCGGATGGTTGGGATTTTAACTAACAACCGCTGAAAGAATTCATCCTCGAATCCCGCAGGCTTGCCCTGCGGATGTTTTGGCTTTTCGCTACCCTGGTTCCAATGCCATCAATGGCGTTCGCTAAAAACCGAATGATTCGCGGGGCGAGCCCGCGGGATTTTGCCCTAACAAGAACCAACCGTCTTTCGTCGCTGACGTACGGCGATGGCTAATTCGTTCAGCAATTTCGCGCTATCGTCCCAGCCAAGGCAGCCATCGGTTACGCTTTTTCCATATTCGAGCGCAGCAATCTTGTCGGGCGTTTGGATTAGCTTTTGACTCCCCGCTTTTAGGTGGCTTTCCACCATGACGCCAAAGATCGATTTACTTCCAGAGGAAATTTGCGAAGCAAGGTCATGGCAAACATCCTTTTGTCGATTCGGGTCTTTGTCGCTATTGGCGTGCGAGCAATCAATCATAACGCGTGGGATCGCCTTCGCGGCGGTAAGTTCTTTTACGGCTGCTTCGACCGAAGAAGCGTCGTAATTGGGAGTCTTGCCACCACGAAGAATGACGTGACAATCCTGATTGCCATGGGTGTGGACGGTGGCAACTTGGCCGTTCTTGTGAATCGAAAGGAAATGATGTGGCTGTGATGCGGCTTGAATGGCATCAATAGCAATCTTCACGTTTCCATCGGTTCCGTTCTTAAAGCCGACTGGGGCCGAAAGCCCCGATGCCAACTCACGATGCACCTGGGATTCCGTGGTACGTGCACCGATCGCGCCCCAGCAAATTAGATCGCCAATATACTGAGGCGAAATGACATCGAGGAATTCGGATGCGCACGGCATTCCTAGGCGATTGATTTGAACGAGAACATCGCGTGCAATGCGCAATCCTTCATCGATTCGGTAGCTTTCGTCGAGATAGGGGTCATTGATCAATCCCTTCCAGCCGACGGTCGTGCGCGGCTTTTCAAAGTATACACGCATTAAGATCTCAAGATCGGCCGCGTGTTTTTGACGTTCGTTGACTAGAAGCGACGCGTATTCCATGGCGGCTTTTGGGTCGTGAATCGAACAGGGGCCTATCACAACTAGCAACCGATCGCTCTCGCCAGAAAGCATACGGACAATCTGACGCCGCGTTTCTTGAACCAGATACTCCGTCGGCGAACCCGCGATCGGAAAGAAACGGATCAGATGCTCGGGTGGCGGAAGCGGCACAATACGATCAATACGCTGATCGTCCGTTCCGGAAGTACGATCGACAGGGACTGGATCTGACATGGTCATGAGGGTCGAAATGCTCCAGGGCGAATAGGCGAAAACTGGCCCCTATCCTAGCTCAAGTCCGTCGATTGCGAAAAAGGGGGCACCGCAGTTCGATTGGATTTTCACGATTGGCGCCAGCTTTCCACCCGATATTTTTACCCATTTCAGATCGCAAAACGTGAGAGAGTCCGTTTTGCCACGGCGTTTCGTATCGACTCGTTTCGAGCTCGATTTTCCGTTAGAATCAACGACTTCTGACGAATCAATTTCGATCTTGAGGAACCATTATGCTGAGTTTGAGACAATCGTTTGGCAGTCGAATGGCCATCGTGTTCGCAGTATCAATCTTTGCTTTTGACGCTGAGAATGCAAGCCGCGGTGACGATTGGCCGCATTGGAATGGACCAACAAGAACCGGGGCCTATGCAGAAAATGGGACGATTCGTTCCATCCCACCCAATGGACTTAAAAAGCTTTGGTCCGCCCCGGTCAGTCTTGGATATTCAGGTCCGTCCGTCGTTGGGGGAAGCGTTTACGTTTCAGACTATCTGAAAACATCGGGTGAGGTTCTAAACAATCCGGGTGCTCGTGTGGGATTGACTGGCTCGGAACGTGTCCGTTGCTTAGACGCAACGACGGGGAAAGAGGTCTGGGAAGCTGCGTATAAATGTGATTATTCACTCTCATACCCGAGCGGCCCTCGCGCAACCCCGACGATCGATGGTTCGAACGTGTATTCGCTTGGTGCTGAAGGGGACTTGCTGTGCCTTGATGCTCGCTCGGGAAAAGTAGTTTGGGACCGTCATTTAAAAGATGACTACAAGACGGAGTCGCCCATCTGGGGCTACTCGGCCTCGCCTGTTATTCATGGAGAATTGCTCTATGTCCTCGCGGGCGGACCAGGAAGTCTCATCGTGGCGTTGGACAAACTGACTGGGCAAGAACGTTGGCGCGCTCTCTCGGGCAACGATATTGGCTATTGTCCTCCGACTTTGGTTCGTGCTGCAAATCAAGAACAGTTAATTGTTTGGGAGCCCAAGGCTGTTCACGGACTCGATCCGACCACAGGTACGATTCTTTGGAGATATCCGCTGGCACCCAAATATGAAATGTCGATCATTCCCCCCGCCATCCAAGGAAATCGTATGTACCTCAGCGGGATCGGTGGCGTGTCTGCGATGCTCCAATTAGATACGTCCAAGCCAGGGGTTAAGGAATTATGGAGAGGAAAACCCAAACAAGCTATCTATGCCGCGAATGGTACAACAGTCTTTGATGGAGAGTATTTATACGGGGCAGATTGCGACCTAGGTCCGCTGATTTGTGCCCGTGCAAGCGATGGCGAACGCATGTGGGAAACGTTTGCACCGACTGGGGGAGGTGATCGCCGACTAACCCATGGAACATGTTTTCTTAACAAAGTTGGCGATTTGTATTATATCCTGAGTGAGACCGGCGACTTTATCATTGCAGAGCTTACACCCGAGAAATACGAAGAGATTGAGTATGGCAGCCAGGAGGAGAGGCGAG
>JANOAI010000191.1:0-5339 GCA_031411055.1 Pirellulaceae bacterium | reverse complement strand
CGAGGACGGCTGTACTACGCTTTTGCCACTTTTTTGATCGCAGCACGTCTAGCTATGTGCTTGGGCCAATCAAATTCGATCAACAACCCAACTTTCGGAGAGGATTCGGAATAGATTTTGCAGTACAAGCATCTAACGATTGCTTACTCTGCATGAAGAAAGTGCGACATGAAGGTTCTACTTGCCATCGATGGATCCGAGTCCGCCATGGAAGCTGCGAAGTTCATTCGACGGCTTCCGCATCGCGATCCGATCATACTATCCGTCCTAACGGTAACCGCACTGCCCGATGTTCCGATGACGGCGACGACAGATCTTTGGTATTCCAAATATGTTGCTGGGCAAAAAGTGCTCAATGAACAAGCATTCAGTGACGTAGCTGCCCTACTTCAAGGGCTGGATGCGACGGTTCAGCACCTTTCGAAACAAGGCCATGCTGGTCATTCCATTGTCACCATGGCCGAAGAAACCCAAACGGATTTGATTGTGGTCGGCTCGAAAGGTCATACACAGGTTGATCGCATTCTAATTGGAAGTACTTCCGACTTTGTGGCAACGCACTCATCCAAATCAGTCCTTGTCGTCCGACCTTCCTCGCCTTCGCACGATCCCGAGGCGATGCTCAAGATTACCATCGCCTATGATGAGTCCAAGTATTCGGAGGCTGCCATTCATCAATTTAGCAAATTTCAGTGGGCAAAGAGTTCTGAAGTCGAGGTCCTTACGATCGTTCCTCGCCATCGAATCGCGGAGCCCGGTTTTTTTGAGAACCCATTCGACAAGCATGAGGCCATCATTCACAATGCAACGCTCGCCGCTGAATCGGCCTCGCGAAACCTTCGAAAGCAGCTCATTCATGCTACGACGAATGCGATTGAAGCCGATCACGTCGCGGAGAAGATTGTCGAGTGGACCGATCGTAGTAAGCCTGATCTGATCGTGCTTGGTGATCGTGGAAGAAGTGGCATCGCCAGAATGCTTCTTGGAAGCGTCTCCCAGTATGTGCTTCGGCATTCCACTCGGTCAGTTTGGATTGCTCGAAATCACTGACCGGAGAGAGACGGGACTCTCATCGACGCTGTTCTGCATACAGCGTCGACATATTTTGCTCTGGAAAAGCGTTGTTTGTTAGGCGCCGGGGCCTGCGATTTGGGATGCTACTGCCGTGAACGTGCTGCTTGTTCGGGTCCCGATGCTCTTCACAGCGCTAAGACAAATGACGATAATCAAGGAGAGCATGACCGCGTATTCGACAGCGGTAGGTCCATCTTCAGCCTTTAGGAATTGGCGAATATTCTTGAATAGCCGGATCATGTTTCTTCTCTGGTAGGATTTCGAACGGTCGCATCACTAGTAGTTGATCGGACATTGAAGGCTAGGTCACCAATCACGATGGTCAAACCCATATCACCATGCCTGCGAGAATAATTTATGCAAACGGAGCCTCCGATCCATCTTCAGCCGTCACTTTGCCGGCATTGTCGATACAACCGTCAAATCACTTCTGGGAAGGGTTCGGTGTTTTTCCTGTGTCAGGCACCGGCTGTTCCGGATTCTTGGCCAAAATATCCACCACAACCGGTTCTTCGATGTCCAAAGTTCTCTGATGAAGAATTGAAATCGGAATTAAGCAACTTGGATCATCGGTCGTAACTTTCCCCACTCGATTCGACACGGGGCGAAGTTTCAAGTAACCGGCCAGATCCTCCTGACAAAGATCGAAGAATGAAGCGGTGGATAGTCGATCGTTGCTGAGCCACTGAAGGAGGTGGTTCGAATTCGCGAGGATTAGCGGCATGCGATCGTGAACCTTCGCAAGTTCGCCAAGACTCGGCTTCGTCACGATCGCCGTCGAGTAGACAGTTTGACTTGCAAGGAGCCGACGATTCTCGCTCAACAATCCCGCCATCAAAAAAGGCTGTTCATCCGAACGGTGAATCCAGAAGGGTCGTTTGTTACGATTTCCCACAACCTGCCATTCGTAATAGCCGTCGGCCAGAACAATACAGCGATTACATTGGAACGAATCGCGAAATGACGGCTTGGTTTCGATCGTCTCCGATCGAGCGTTAATGATCGGAGGGCCCTTAGGAATTTGGCTGGCCCAGGACGGGACAAGCCCCCAACGCACAGCCGAGACCCGCAGTGAAGATCCTACATCTCGGCTAACCACCAAAACGTTTTGTGTTGGGGCAATGTTGTACCGTGGAATAACGGGCGGAAGTTCAAGCGGAAACTCTTCGCCAAATATCTTAAAGAGCCAAGTCCCGAGTGGCGTTTTAAGAGTAAAACGTCCGCACACAGCTTAAACAGCTTGGTTTGGTTGCCCAGTGCCAAGTTGTGCTAGCATCTGAAGGACACCGTTCAAGTGCGCCATCCGAGGACCGAAGCGATCCACAAATTCGTTGAGCATAAAGTCGCCGTCAATCAAGCATTCTTCGTTATCCGTAATCTCTTCCGTCATGTTCTCAAGAAACTGCGTCTGAACTTTGGCTAATGTTTCAGCCGCCGATCTGCAGGCACGCGACAGACGCGGATTTGCGTCTTTCCATTGTTGCAACTCGTTCGTTCGAGCCTTCTGCCCTTGCGAAGCATGCTGAACAAGCTGTTCAAGCATTTGATTTTGACGTTCCTGTAAGGCGATCATCTGACGCATCAGCGTCACCATAGCCAAACCGGCGTCTCCCTGAACGGCAGGAGAATTTGCTGGGTCCGCCGAAACGTCGATGCGGAAGACCGGAGAATAGTGCGAATTTTCGTTGGGCATATCAAATTCCATCGAAGCAAGCCAACCATACAAATGCGAGCTATCAGTATAGTCGGGACCGATAGCAAAAGTCGAGCATCTAGTTTCAATTTTCACTATAGTTGAGATTAACGATTGCGTTGGCCTATCCGAAGGCACGCGGAGTCGTCGAGCGACTTCCACAAGAAGCCGATCCTAGACGGTACAAGCCACTTGAAATTCACGGTACCGGTAACTAGAAAACGCCCATGGGCTCGAATCCCGATCGAAATTGCTTCGGATTTGTGACGGTCCGCCTTCATCCCGAACATGGATATCTTGGCGGATTATTGATCGTAAATGCTTCGGCACGGCCACTTGAGTTCCACTGTTCTTTGCCGCTTATTCCCAAGAAGTCACAGTCTATACTTTACGGGCCAACGCTCGATGAATTTGTTTGCGGGGAACAAATTGCACGTGCTCTGATCGCAAAATCCAAATCGAAACCGTCCCTCGTTTTCACCGATGCGTCGTCCGTTTTGTCGCTTCGGAATATAAGCGACGAAGCCACCATTCTCGTCGACGCGTCCGATGAATCGGGCGATACGAAGTCGCTAAACGTGAGACCTGCCATCAGCGAAGAACGACTCCACCGGTTTTCCTTTGAAGACTACCAACTTGCGACGCTCAGCGAGTATCGCGAGGATGCCAAGCGATTTGCGGAACAGTGGCGAGCCGCGAGTCCTCAGATCGATCTCTGCGAACCTTTTGGAAGAATTGCGGAAGCATTACTCGAAGCCCATCCTTCGTCTCGGGCCGCGTAGAGATGACTATGAGTGAAACGATTCCAATAACGAGTTGGCTCATCAGTACGCTCGACGAGCAAGAGTTGGCCGTGACCTCTGTTCCGATCGAGAGTCCAATTTCTGATGGCCTGGAAATCGTGACATGGGAACTTGCTGAGAAAGTCGACGTTAAGTCGCTTGCGATTCAACTATCCCAAATTGAGCCCAAGATCCTGGGGTTCACGTTTCCAGAATCCCCGAACTGGTTCAATCCCAAAAGTGAAGGCAATTCCGTTCAAGGTACAAAGCCTGTTTTGGCCCCGAATGAAGAGGATGTACTCAATCGTCCAGCAAGCATCCCCAAGTTCGCGCCGAAGTCAATCACGCGGATACGCCCCCCTCGAGATCTCGTTCGACTCGAAGATCGCCTGTACTATGTTCTCCAGCCGCCGCTCGAATCGCTGGTTGGTTCGGTCAAACTGAGTTTCCCCTTTCCCCCTTTCCCGTATCAGTACGAAGGGGTCGCTTTCCTGTATCCTCGCGACGCCGCAATCTTGGCCGACGAGATGGGGCTGGGAAAAACGATGCAGGCCATCACTGCAATCCGCATGCTTCTCTTGGCTGGCGAAATTCAATCGGTGCTTTTGATTTGCCCTAAACCCTTAGTCACCAATTGGGTGCGTGAGTTTCGCCTTTGGGCTCCGGAAGTACCTGTCGCGGTTATCGAAGGCGATCAGTCGAAACGGAACTGGATTTGGAATCATCCACAGGCTCCGGTCAAGATCGCCAACTACGAACTGATGATGCGTGATCGATCGCTCCTAATTGACGATGGGCAGCTCGATTTCGACTTGGTTATTCTCGATGAAGCTCAACGAATCAAGAATCGAAACAGTACAACCAGCGAGATTGTTCGAGCCATTCCTCGACGCCGTTCCTGGGCATTAACCGGAACGCCTATCGAAAATTCTACGGACGATCTCGTGAGCATCTTCGAATTTCTTGCTCCTGGTTACTTGAACAACGATATGCATCTCAAATCGATGAGCGAGGCTTCTCGCGACTATATTTTGCGGCGCACGAAGGATAAAGTGCTCACGGAGATGCCCCCCAAACTTTTCCGAGATGCCGAACTGGAGCTGACGCCGGAGCAGTGGTCATCCTATCGGTCGGCCGAAGACGAGGGCGTCATGCAACTGTCCGATATGGGCGAATCGCTCACGATTCAGCATGTTTTTGAACTTGTACTGCGACTAAAGCAGATCTGCAACTTTGATCCGTTGACCGGTGCAAGCAGTAAAATGGAACGATTGGAAGCAGATCTAGAAGAAGTAGCTGCGAGCGGTCAAAAAGCAATTGTCTTCAGTCAATGGGTTAAAACGATCGATGTAATCGCTGAAAAGCTACAGCGATTCAATCCCGTCCAGTATCATGGCCGGATACCGTCGAAGCAGCGTGACGGTGTCATCGAACGATTCAAAAATGACCCCAAGCACACCGTCATCTTGATGAGCTACGGTGCTGGCGCGGTCGGACTCAACCTTCAATTCTGCCACTATGTCTTTCTGTTCGATCGCTGGTGGAATCCTGCGGTGGAGGATCAGGCTGTCAATCGAGCCCATCGACTCGGTGTCAAAGGGACGGTTACCGTAAGCCGTATGATGGTGATGAATACGATCGAAGAGAGAATCCATCGAGTTCTCGAGGAAAAGCGGTCGTTGATCGAAACACTCTTCGCGCACGCTAACAAGCCGACGGGGCTAGGGCTCAGCCAGAAAGAGATCTTTGGGTTGTTCAGTCTCAAACTGCCCCCCAAAATTTCGAAGGCC
>JANOAI010000190.1:0-4785 GCA_031411055.1 Pirellulaceae bacterium | reverse complement strand
GAGGACATGATCAACAAGTACAATGCGGAGTACGGTACGGCCAATGGCTTGGTAATCACCAAAGACACTCGTGGCGTAAACAAGCCCGCTACGAGTGTGAGCTGGAACGAAGCGGCCCGTTTTACAAACTGGCTGAATACCAGCACCGGTGGCTTCGCGGCTTACAAGTTCACCACATCAGGCGTCAACGATAATATCGTACTTTGGACTCCGGCCGATACGCTGGACTTTAATGCAGCCAATCCTTTTCGCAGCTTGCGGGCCAACTATGTCCTTCCTAATAACGACGAGTGGTACAAAGGCGCATACTTCGACCCCAACACGAACACGTACTTCGATTACCCAACGGGCAGTAACTCTTCTCCCGCCCCAGTCCCGGGTGGCACCTCGCTCGGGACAGCCGTTTACGACGGTCAAACTGGTCCGGCTGATGTCACCAACGCCGGCGGCTTGAGCCCATTTGGCATAATGGGGCTCGGGGGCAATGTCCACGAATGGCAAGAGACAGAACTCGATCTTGTGAACAACCTTCCATCGTCTCGTCGCGGAATTCGCGGAGGCTACTGGAGCAACACTTCCAGCTTCTTGCCTTCGACGTACCGGACCAGTAACACCCCGGAGTTCGAATTCGGAATCTATGGTTTTCGCGTCGTAAGTCTTTCCTCTACCGCAATACCCGAGCCTAGCTCTCTTGCTCTGTTGAGTTTGATGGGCGTAAACGGGTTGCTATTTCGCAGGCAGCGGTAAATGTGCGATCGTGCAAGTAGTTTCGACGAAAAGCTCGGCCGCATTGATTTAGGGCAGATCAACTCTCGTTGAACGAAGGATGGCCCGCCTTCTTCAAGTTGGCTTCTCTAATCTTAACGATGTTACTTTCACACGATTCCCCGTTCCCACACGAACCCGACCCGCTTCACAAGGGTAGCATCAATTGTGGACAAAGACTTGCGCAAGAAAGCTGAAGAAACTTCATTCCTCTGTTTCATTGACTTTCAAGGCGGCTACGCCGACTTCCACGCGTTACGCAAAACTTTCATTACCAACCTTTCAAAGTTCGGCGTTTCCCCGAAGATGGCACAAAGCCTCGCTCGCCATTCCGACATCAATCTCACCATGAACGTCTACACCGACGTTGTGCTGGAGGACCAAGCCATCGCGGTTGAATTGCTGCCAGAGCTGCCGGCTCTTCTGCCAACTCCCGCATTTATCAAGGCCTCTAGCATCCGTAAACATCTTGCCAAAATAGTGGCGACCGCCACTTGCAAAGCCAGGACTTCATAGTTGTCGGGACAATCTGCAGTGCAGTTCGTTCTGCCTCAAACGCAGTACGCAATCGAAAATCTTGATGTAGAGCGAAGTACTATTATTGTTCAATCGCAAATGGGACCCCCGATTGGGCTCGACTATCAAAAAAAGCCTTTCGGTAAGACAAGTCTCCTGATTCTTGAAAATACAATTTGTATGAATTGAGGAGTTTGTAAGTATTGCGAACTTCTTCTGAGTTTGCTACCGCATCGGGCAATGTGAATGGGGGTAGTGAAGCAACTTTCCATTGCGGTTCAATTGCAAGCAGAAGAGACGCGATCCGTTCAACCAAAAAAACTTTAACATGAACAAGTTTGCCATCGTAGGCAGTGCTGGCACATAGTAGAGATGACAAAGGATTCTGTTGGTTTTCGGCGATCAAGAAAGCGGCTTCCACAATCTGTAGCCATCGAGACCAAAAAGCTGGTTTAGCCAAAAAATAATTGCAAAAAATCGCATCGCGGGTCGAGTTCACTATATGATGTGATTGCAGGTTCAGTCCAACCGCAGCGGCGAATTGATCGCAGGTTTTCATGAAACCTTTGTGGTGCAATTCGGCTTGCTCAAAAACGTTCCAAAATATGGATGCATGATCGGAGAATGGGGAAAGACTGACGACGTGCAGGTCATCTGGAGCGCTGGCGACAATAGCCGAAACGTCTGATGAGGTTAATCCAGTTTTTTGGAAGAAGCGGGGAGATAGGAAGCCGTAGAACTTACTTGGTTCGACAGCCTGCTGTGCGAAGAAGTTTCGAATTGGCCAAAATTCTCGCCAATCCGGTCGCTCGTTCGTCAAGTTGTCTAAGGGAATAAAACCTGGGTCTATCATCCGAGCGGAATCGTTCGAATAGTATATCTGGTAAATTTCAGCTCTTTCGTTCATTTTCTTACTGCCTTAAATTGCGAGCGTTCTACTCTTTCAAAGCAAATGGATAACCCATTTGTGAGCGAATTTCAAAGAAAGTCTGTCGATAGATATCGTTCCTCGTTTCTCGATACGACAATTTAAGTGAGTCAAGAATTGCGAATCTACTACGAACGTGCTCTGTGTTCCGCGACGCGCTTGGTAATGTGCATGGCGGAAGCGACGCTACGCTCTATTGCCGTTCCATTGCGAGTAAGTACGACGCAATACACTCGACCAAAAACACTTTCATCGGAACGCGGTCGCCGTGGAGATTTTCACAGCTTTAGGGACTTTTGAGCGCGAGTACTCGTACTAACCTTCCTTCCGTAATCTTGCAATTGTGATTGTTCGATCATGATTGCTACCTCGAGAATTCAACGTAAATACGACTACGGACTTCAAGCGATAGTTACGATTGCTGGGAGCATGAGATTGTACTCGAACAGGGTATTCCTCGCGACTCGGTTCCTAGGCGATCGAATGTGGCGAGTACTTGCGCATGTTTGTCGGGAATGCTGTGAAAATCTGCACGGCAGCTTTGGTTGGCATGCGTTTAGTGGTTTCGTAGTTTCTGGAGGTTGGCTTAATCCTACGGAGGTGTTTTAGGGTTCGTCTTGCTCGCGTCGAAGTATTTGCTCCCGATAAAATTGCTATCGTCCATGTTATGAATCGGGCCGTGAGACGCGACGTCTAAGTTTTTATCTTCGAACTGCGGAGGCTGGACTCTCTGTCGTAGCCAGCTACCGGTCTGCCCACATTCGCCCTCTGGGCACCGGCAAATCCCAAGAAATTTAGACGATTCGACTGTTTCGTAAAGCAAACGCTATCCGATCCAATTGTCTGCTACTCGTATCATCCTCTTAGAAGGTGTTTTGAAATTCATTTTTTACCTGTCGCGAGCCGCCCGGACATGAAATCTATCATAGCGATTTGAATGGTTGCTTCGCTGGTTTCGATCAGTCTTTCGTAATCCTTCGAGAGCCGCCGGTGGCGATTGAGCCAAGCAAAGGTGCGTTCGACAATCCACCGCTTGGGTAGTACTTGGAATCCTTTTAGTTCCACCGGACGCAGGATCGTTTGCAGGATGACCCCGCATTTTTCTTTGACCCAACCGGGAAGTCCGCAGCGACCATAAGCACCATCTGCGAACACGATCTTCAGTCGACGATAGGTCTGACGAATGCGGTTTAGGACAAAGTGAGCGCCTTCGTAGTCCTGATCGTCGGCCGAGTGAACAACGACCATCAATATCAAGCCCAGCGTATCCACCAAAATATGTCTCTTTCTTCCTGTAATCTTCTTTGCAGCATCAAAACCACGGAATTCTCCCCCTTCGGCCGTTCGAACCGATTGGCTATCAATGATGCCTGCCGTGGGTGTCGCTTTCTTCCCAGAAGCCTTCCTAACCTCTTCTCGGAGATGATCATGGATGCGTTTCCAAGTCCCATCACACTTCCAATCACGGAAGATGCCGTAAACCGTATTCCAGTTTGGAAACTCCTTGGGTAGATACCTCCATTGGCATCCAGTTCGGTTCCAATACAGAATAGCATCAATAACCCACCTTCGATCAATGGGTCTGCGCCCACGTTTCTTCGCTGGTGGCAGCCATCGCTTGATAAATCGCCATTGATTGTCGCTGACACTGCTGGGATAATCCGACTTCATCTCCATCGCTACGGCTCCTTCCGAGTTGGGATAGTTCACCCCGAGCCGTAGCGATTTTTTTATCCCATGGCAATTTCAAAACACCTTCTGAGAAAAAGCTACGAAGCAGAGTGTCGAAGGCACTAAAATTTTCGTCCAAAAAAATCCCGTATGTCGAGACACTTTAGAGGGTGAATTGATAGGATGTTTTCTTCTTGTTTTATTCTTGCAGGTTTTTTTGGCGGATTCTGCTTTGCAGTCAAGATCGGACCAGACGTGTTAGAAACGACGATGAAGCTTGCGCATAAATCTTTTGCTAGTGTCTTAGTTTCGTTCATGTGCTCATTGCACGCAATGGCGCAAGAGCTACCAGGCGTTGCTGATCTTCTCGTTTTCAACGCGCGGGTTTACTCACCAAACGCAGAATTCAGCGAAGCAATCGCGATTCGGGCAAACAAAATCCTGGCCATAGGACCGCGGGCTGAAGTTGAGAAGCTTTCAAACGACAGGACACGACGGATCGATGCGAAGAGTTGTGCGGTAACCCCTGGTTTCAATGATAGCCATGTGCATATGTTCGCGGGTGGTGAGTCGTTGCAGCAGGTCAATTTGTTGGATGCTACCTCGCTGGAAGATATTGGTCATCGTATTCGTTCGTTTAAGATCGCGAATCCCAAGAAGTCTGTGATCGTTGGTCGTGGGTGGCTGTATGGATTCTTTCCAGGTGGATTGCCAACTCGCGAGCAACTGGATGCGATGATCGAAGATCGGCCGGCCGTCATGAAGTGCTATGATGGTCACAGCATGTGGTTGAATTCAAAAGCGATGGCTGTCGCAGGGATCACTCGCAACTCAAAAGATCCGAAGAACGGGACGATTGTTCGCGATGCGAGCGGCGAACCGACGGGTATGCTCAAAGAATCGGC
>JANOAI010000189.1:0-6994 GCA_031411055.1 Pirellulaceae bacterium | reverse complement strand
GGTTTCGATTTCCAAACCACTCGCGTCCGATTCGTGTTAAATCACTTTGTGACAACCGAACCGGTTTTCTCGATAATCTAATGCAGTGGCAGCTTGTGACTACAATTCTCAAGAAGCTCTTCTCTATCGATTGGCTTCTTTACCGATTTGCGACTGCCGTTTCGCTTTGAAGCGAGTCTGTTTGGTTTTGCAACATCCGAAGCAGTTCGGGATTCGGATGGGATATTCGAAGTTGCTTTGTGTTTCCCTGTGCATCGAGAATCGTTGCTGTTAATACGGTTCCGCTTTGAGGTATGTCGTTGCGTGCCTCTCGTGGCCGATTTGTAAGGCGAGTTGCAACCGCTGCTTGATCGATAGCCGATTTCCAGTTTTCTCCCAATGAACGATCCGGGAAGCTTTGGTCTCTGGATGGTGACGTACGAGCAGGCTCATTGAACGCCATTTGCGACTGATCGTAAAGTCGCCCCAAGCCAAGTCGTTGAAGCTGAGTATAGACTACTTCGGGACCACTGTAGAGGCCTTCATCAAGCGAAGGATCGGCCGCGTAACAAACGCCGATCAGTTCACCTCGCGAGTTAAACAATCCACCGCCTGATCGGCCTTGAACCGGGGCCTTCGCAACTTCGACATTCGCAGGTCCAAGATAGCGGTTCAACTTGGTGATATAAGAGTCTCGTCTAGATGGGTTGGCTCCATGATCGCAGCCGACACTGCACACCGGCTCGTTCGGTTGCAGGGCTTGTCCCTTCGGAAGAAGCTTCGCGACGGCGATCGGCAACGAAACCGGAAACGAGACGAGTCCGATATCGGTTCCCTGGCATTGGTAGTCGATCACTGTTGCTGGAAAGGTTTGTATACCAGTCGCTGTCGACAGAT
The DNA here is from genome assembly GCA_031411055.1 of Pirellulaceae bacterium. Taxonomy (GTDB): domain Bacteria; phylum Planctomycetota; class Planctomycetia; order Pirellulales; family Pirellulaceae; genus JAIYDQ01. The sequence goes on along the minus strand of JANOAI010000189.1, from coordinate 6,118 downwards.
CGATGGTGACACGCGATGCTGGCGTTAGTTCGCGAAACAGATGTCCGCAAGTGAGAACCAGGGCTTCGGAGCCATGTTGATCCACGACGGTCCCAGTGCCAAACGAAACACTATTGCCGTCTTCAATCCTTATTCGAACTGAGACTTCCATCGGGTCTGCTACCGGTGCCGTCGTCGGCTTAGTAACATCTTCAAACTTGTGAGCTGGGTTCGATACGGGTTTGCCTTCGAGTCGTGACAATAGGGCTGACGAGTCTACTTTGCCAGTAATTCGGTCGACTTCGACACCACTCTCAAGGACAACGATCGTTGGCAAGGCTGCGATCTTCCAGCGTGATGTGAGTGCTCGTTCACGATCCGCATCGACTTCACGAACGAGCCAGCTTTGGTCGGATGCCTTTCGAACCGCGATGCTCATTTCGCTACAAGCCTGACAATGAGCAGAGGTGAAGTAGAGCAAGACACAACTACTCGGTTGACGAGCATGGAGCGAAGCACTCAAACTACAGAAAATCCCCATTGCTAGGCTGAAAAGTTTCAGGTGTACTTGCATCGCAGTCGGATCCTCCGTGATCCTGGGTACAATGAGATTTCCAATTTTTTGCTGGTATTGGTTGCGATCGGTTTTTGCCGATAATGACCATTGAAAGCGATGTCAGAGTGTCTTAACTCGGACCCATTCGCGGCAAGACAGACTTTCCTGCGAAATGATGAAAAGTGAAAAAAGAAACGATCTTGACACCGGTTTGGCAGATTGCATCGACCGTTTCGCAACAAACGGAAGCCGAAATGTTAGCCAGCCAATTGATCGCCTTGCGGTTGGCGGCTTGTGTCCAAATTCAGGCTCCGATCCAAAGTTACTATCGATGGAAAGGACTGACGCAGAATGAGTCCGAGTGGAAGCTAACGATCAAAACGCACGTCAGTGTACTTGACCGATGTATAGCTAAAATCGAAGAACTCCATCCGTACGAAATTCCGGAGATTATCGCTCAGCCAATCGAGAGAGTATCAGGCAAATACCTCGCTTGGCTTATCGAGCAAATCACCATCCCGGCGTTTCATATACGGATTCAGTTCGATGGCAATCCGCCAACGTTTGAAGAGGTTTACGATCGACTATCGAAAAAGCCAAACGTGTTTGTAGAGCTCGATGGATCTTTTGTTTGGCGAGCATCGAAGGGTGTCCTTCACGATGCGGAAGCTTCGCAGCTCGATGGAATGCTTTATGACCGAGCCGATCGAATGGAGTATGTGGAGATTAAAGGGCGTTGCGACAAACAAACATGGATCGATTTTGTCACAACCTTAGTGGGCGAAGGTGACTCGGCAATGCGAGTTCAAGATATTTCGAGCGGTCAATGGTTTTCGTTTGAGGCTTTCGCCGGACGATGGTGAAAGCAATTGATCGCGAGCGCCGTCTCAACGGAAATCTTGCACATGCATTTAAGGTCGCTCGAACAACAGGTGCTTAGCGAGGAATTCCATGCGACGACGATTGCCATAGGGAGTTTCTGCCGCTCCATGGCCCGTTCCGACGATCGGGATGAACTCGAATACCTTGTTGGCTTTCTGCAAAGCCCCTACAACCTGCATGGTACTGGCCGGATCCACATTCTTGTCGAGTTCGCCAACGATCAGCATAAGTTCCCCTTTTAATCGATGAGCATCCTCCGCGTTCGAGCTTGCTCGATAGTTATCGTCGATTGGCCAACCCATCCATTGTTCGTTCCACCAGATCTTATCCATTCGATTGTCGTGGCATCCACAATCGGCTACCGCCACATGGTAGAAATCATGATGATCGAGCAACGCACGCATGGCCGATTGCCCGCCAGCGCTTCCGCCGTAGATGCCGACTCGACTGAGATCCATCCATGGACGATTTTGTGATGCTGTTTTGATCCAAGCAATACGGTCTGGGAATCCGGCATCCTTCAGATTTTTCCAGCAGACATCGTGGAAAACTTTGCCGCGATGATTGGTCCCCATGCCATCGCTTTGGACGACGATGAATCCAAGCTCAGCGATCTGGTGTTGTCGTTCAAGCTCACTAAAATCCTGTGGTACAAAGGCTGAATGAGGGCCAGCGTAAATTTGCTCGACCACCGGATATTTTCGCTTCGGATCAAAATGGGTCGGCTTGATAATGATCCCATGAATATCCGACTGGCCGTCACGTCCTTTGGCCGAAAATCGCTCGGGAAGTTGCCAACCAGATTCCAATAGTTGCGAAATATCCGCCGTTTCAAGAACGCACACCAACTTGCCGTCACGACACTGTCGAAGTTCATGGATCTTCGGCTGATCGACCCGTGACCAAGCATCGATGAAGAAGTCGCGATCAGGCGAGAACTGGATCGCGTGATTTCCATCCCCTTCTGTCAGCTGAACAAAACCACTCCCACCGAAATCAACTCGACAAAGATGGAGATGATAGGGGTCTTCCTCGCGGTCAAAACTACCTGCTAACCCACTAGCCATGAACCAAATTTCGCGACGTTGTTCATCGACATGCAATACGTCACGCACGGGCCACGAACCGTTGGTTATCTGATTCTTGAGTTGGCCTGTCTTGGAATTATAGAGCCAGAGGTGGCACCAGTTGTTTCGTTCGCTCATCCAAAGCAATTCATTGGAGTCATGTACCCAATGTCGCCAGGTTTTGTTTGTATAGTCAATAAAAGTCGCACTCTTTTCTTCAACCACCACCCTCGCGAGGCCAGACTCGCGTTCGACGGCGATGATTCGAAACGTTTGATGGCCACGCTCGTTATAGTCAAAGTAAAACTCGGAACTGTCTGGGGACCAATGGACATCCAATCGTTCGGAAGTCGTAAAGGGAGTCTTGAAAAGATCATTATCAACGATGTGTGGATGAAACTCTTCATCGTGAAGTCGAAACAAGACAATGGTCGGCTGAGGTAAGGGATCCCCCGGCTTGATGTATTCGAGCTGCTGCAGTTTTGGCTGCAGTTGATCCTTGGGGCTCGATTCGACGATCGTGATTTGGCGTCGCGACACGACAGACGTGTTGCATACGACAAAAGCAGACGAATCCGGGGACCAAGTGAACTGATTTTGAAATGGTGACAACTCATCAAGTTTGGTGACCAAGGCCTTGGTTGTTTTGGAATCTCGATCGTGCAATATAATTCGGCCACTGTCGATCGAGAGAGACCATTTTCCGTTCGGCGATTGTTTACTCTTCTTCGTGTCCGATTTGGGCTCGTTTGTGTTGGTGACTCCCTCCCCGTCAATGATCAGCGTCGAGTCCAGCACATCGGCTTCATAGGTTGCTAAATTTGTCTTTTTTGAGTTTGTCAATAACCATTTGTGTCCATCAAAGGTATTCTGAATGCGTTCTTCGTTTGGTTGCAAAGAACCGTACTCAATACGTTCGCCTGACGGACTGAGCCAATAAAGTTTGACTTCGTCGTTAAGTTCATTCACGAATCGTAAACGGGTCGGGTCGCCGGTACGGCTTGGTTTGCGAAGATCGATTTTCAAATTCGATGATCGGATCGGATCTGCTTCCGGTAGTCGTAACTCTTTTCGATTGCTCGCTGTTTTCCGTTCAGCCGTCTTTGTATGGATGAGTACGTATTCTTTCGACGTAGGTCCTGTTTGGATTTGGTACCAAAAAGACTGACCGTCTGGCAACCAGTTTGCCCGAACGCGATCCCGGAAGACAAGATTGTCGATCTTGGCTGGTAGATCAAGGGCTCGTCGGATATCGACGTTGTCAGCGCTCGCAAATGGAACGAGACAACAGGAGAAAAGAAGTGCACATAGCCATGTGCTACGAATTCGAAGAGGAGGCATATTCTGGATGATTATTCAAAACGTAGAAAAATTCAGACGTATTCAAAACCTATTCTAGAATAACCGCAAGGAAAAAGGGACCCTCTCCCGCTCGCAAGACTCGCGATCTCTCTCGCAAGCGGCTTTGGTCTCTACACGTCTTTACTCTCCCGCTTGCGCGAGGGTCGAGCGAAGCGAGGGGAGGGCAACTGTTACGAACGCTACTCACGCCCTCCCCGAAGCCTCGTCCCTCGGCTTCGACCCTCCCAAGGGGAGGGTGAAGGTTGGAATATTGAAAGAAGTGTAGAGACCAATGCGCACGCGAGCAGAGGTAACAAAAACAAACGAACATTATGTTCCAACTAACGGCGCGCAATAGCGCACGGTTATTGAGGCCTAGACACGGACGTCGATGTGGCCGTGGGTGCGCGTCCAAAGTTGTGGATGGAGTCGCGATGGTTCGGATTCTTTCGAATCGATTCGATTGCGAAGTCGATCAAGATAGCCATTCGCACGCCGTTCGTCGCGCGCATCCGTATTTTGTTGACCACCATTATGCCACGTTCCACCAAGCTGGCCACCTTGGCTAAATTGATTTGGATCGACGACACGAATTTCAAATTGCTGCACGTTCAATCCTTGATCTGACAATCGTGCTTGCAACTGAGGTAGGTTGTTTTGTAATGCGTCGCGGGCGGCCGTATGTTCGACTTCAATGAGACCAGCCACTTGCTGTCCTTCGATGCGGATGGTGACTTGCAATGATCCGAGCTCAGGTGGATGCAGTCGGAGTCGGACTTGATTGCTCCCATTGGCAAGCTGTTCCATCCCGCGAAGGACACGCTGCAGAACCTTTTGTTCCTGATAGGGTGTCAGGGTTGATCGTCCCGTCGCAGTCGAACCGGAGGTTCCGGTTGAGGAATTCGTGTTCGCTTGGCTTCCATTGGCGCCAGAACTGGCATTCAATGAACCAACAACCGAATGAGATGGTCCCGAAGTTGTTGGAGCGTTAGCATCACGAGCCCCGCTAAGGCTTGCCGTTGCTGTTATCGCAACCGGCGACGGCTGAATCGTTTCGAAGGCGATTGCCGTTACGATGGTCGATTGGGCATCGACAGCACCAGCTAGCTGAACATTGGATGATTCTGAAGTAGCTTCGGCCGAACTAACACCTATTTCGAGCGGATCCACATTCGCGTTGAATTCATTCGACAAACTCGAATCTGCACTCGTAGCTTCCGACGAATTCGAGTTCGAGGGCTCTTTATCGTCGCGACGATTGTTTTCCAGTCGCTCAGCTCGCCGGTTCAGTTGAATCGAATCATGTTCCGAGTGGTCCGGCTCTGCTTCATCGAGAGGCGATTGATCGGGCAAAGACTCTGTCAGCGAATCCTTTGCTTGTTCGCTAGTTTTCGCAACGAACATATTCGACTTGGCATCGGTCGGATCTGCCTTGGAGCGTTCAGATTCGTGTTGAGTTTGCTCCGCTTCAACGGTTTGGATCTTCTGGCTGTCACTTTTCGTTAGAAGTGGTTTGCTTTGCGGATCGTTTAAGTCTGATGGTTCGTCGAACGTTTGATCAGCGATGGGCGTTTCATCGAGAGTGCTTTGGATGCCATTGGGTTTGACGACTGGCTCCGGGGCGTTCTTGCTTTCCTTCGCCGGACTCGCGACAGCAATAGGTTTAACAGTGTCGCGATCGGACTCGCTATTGTTTTCACGATCGCTTGTCAGATCAACCTTGGGCTTACGTCGATCCGAGCTTGAGCCTTCGTCGTGGATAGACTCAGTCTTGGCAACGGGCTTAATTTCCTCGAAGTACGGAAGGGCAACAACGGGAGCATAGGAATCTACTGGCTCAAGATCGTCCTTCTCCTCGGTCGGATCGACAGGCTCCTGGGCTTTTTCGGGCTCGGTTACGTTTGGCTTTGCGAGTGCGTCGGGATTCGGGATATGGCTATCGAATATTGGAAGATTCAGCAGAAGATCGAAGTTCGATACCTCTTCCCGCTTTCCGGTAAGGTTGTGACTTCGCTGTATATCCTGTGCTGGAACAGAAGTTGAGCGGTAACGATCATTACTGTTCGTGGCCGATGATTGGCTGGACGAAACCATGCCGGAACTCCGGGAATGCGCGACGATCTACGCTTTGCATTCACCAGCTTGGCCCCCCAAGTCGGCAACTCCATGTGAGCGTCGCAAGTACGGAATAAAATGTGGTCGATAAAAAGGTGGCGATAAAAAGGTGTCAGGAACCTTTTGTGCAAAGCACCGTAAGGGCGAGTTCCTCGCAAAAGGTTCCTGACACCTTTTT
>JANOAI010000188.1:0-6787 GCA_031411055.1 Pirellulaceae bacterium | reverse complement strand
GGTGGGTCTCGAAGACTCGACCCACCGATTTGACCGTGCTGGTGGGTCTCGACGACTCGACCCACCCCAGGGGCTGCACGTTGGCAAAGGCTTTGATCAAAATCGCATGCCCCTTTTCGTGGCTCAGCCGACCGACCGATACGATTTTGAAGCGGTCATTCTGAATCGGCTTGCCGTGCCATGGAGATGTTTTGAGTCGGTCGATCCGTTCGAGATCGACCGGGTTCCATACGACTTCAAAACGACTTCGCTCAATGCCGTAATACTTCGACGCGTCGTCGGCCGCTCCGTGGCTGACGGCGAGCAAACGGTCCGCTTCGCGGTACGACCGAGCGAGAAACATTCGCTTGAGCCACGCAAACTTAATCTCAGATCGCGGAACATCGCTTCGCGGGGGACTTACAATGTTGGCGACATGTCGGACCCCTGCCCGCTTCGCGGCTGGTCCAACCATCATGGCCATGTGAAACAAACGTTCGTAGACGACGTCAATCTGATCGCGTTGAAGTAACTTTGCAAGGTGTGAAATCTGATCGCGATGAACTCGGCCCGGCCAGTTAATGTTTGGCGATGAGTGGCTGTCCCAATAGGCTTCGACCGGCACATCGGCCGGCATTTGCTCAAGCAGCGGGCCTTGGCGATAGAGAAGATACAATCGCGTGTCAAAGCGTGTTCGATCGATGCCGCGAAGTAGATTCCACGTTTGACGCTCGCTGCCGCCACTGTCCATGGTCGAACTACAACAGAGGAGCCGAAGTCGCGTTGTCATGTCGAAGGCTTTTCCTTTTCCTTCTCTTTGAGATATTCTTGTCGACCATCGGCGTGAGATTGCGAGGTTGGCGTGCGATCGGCAAGCCACTCGTCGAGGTCTTGATCGAGCGGCGGTCTGGTTCGTGTCTCTTCCAAGAGTCGCGTAATTTGCCGACGGCACCATCCGCAGCCAGTCCCCGCACCGTAGCATTCGGAGACTTGGCTTGCGTGCTGGACCTTCTTTTGACGAAGGAAGTTGATGACCTTACGCCACGTTACGTGAAAGCAAAAACAGAGTTCGTCGTCCGCTTTCATGATGATGGCGGCTGAATATCGCCGAATCGTCGCTGCCGTTTCGAATAATCTTCCAGAGCCTCGCGGAAATCATCGCCGTTGAAATCAGGCCATGCCTTCGAGGTTACCCACAGCTCGCTATAGCTTATCTGCCACAACAGAAAATTGCTGATTCGCAATTCACCGCTGGTTCGAATCACGAGATCTGGGTCGGGCATATCGGAAGTGTAGAGTCGACTGGCGATGGTCGATTCGTCAATGCCATCGACTAAAATTTTGCCAGCCTGTGAATCGACGACAATTTGCTTGACCGCATCGACAAGCTCTTGCCGAGCTCCATAGTTAATCGCAAGGCAAAGCGTCATCGCAGTATTGTTGCGACTGGCTTCGACCGACTGATCCATTTGATCGAGGATATCAGCCGGGAGCCCTTCGCGACGACCAATAATTTTCAAACGCACGTTCTTTTCCATGAGCGTCTGTCGCTCGCGGATCAAGTACTGCTTGAGAAGGCCCATTAAAAAGCCGAGCTCTTCGGCAGGGCGTTTCCAGTTCTCGTTGGAAAAACAAAAGAGCGTAAGATTGGGGATCCGCCATTGCTCACAAGCTTCGAGGGCTCGGCGCACGGAATCTGCGCCGCGTCGGTGGCCTTCGATTCGTGGAAGACCTCGCGACTTTGCCCAGCGACCGTTTCCATCCATGATGATGGCAACGTGCTTCGGCCTCACGCTGTCGTCGAGTATCCGGCTATCGGCTTCATCGTTCCGATTGGAGGCGTCGTTGCCAGCAGGCTTTTGTTTTTTGCCGAAAAGGGCCACGGATTTAGTCTGCCTTACAAAAACATCGTTTGTTCGCGATCGGGGCCGACCGAGATCACTCCAATTTTTACTCCGACCAGCTCGCTAATGCGATCCATATACCTTAAAGCATTGGCAGGCATTTCTTCACGCTTTCGAATTCCACTCACGTCTTTGTTCCACCCGGGCATAGTCTCATAAATGGGCTTTGCATTTCGCAAGTCTTCCGCGAGGCATGGAAAGCGATCGATCCGCTGGCCATTCAGTTCGTACGCCACACAGATGTTGATTTCGTCGAAGTAGCTCAAGACGTCCATCATCATAATCGCCAAGCGGTCGATGCCGCTCAGGCGCGACGTGTAACGAACTGCGACTGCGTCAAACCAGCCACATCGACGTGGCCGGCCCGTTGTAGTGCCATATTCGCGTCCAATGTCACGAATCTTCTGGCCGGTTGCATCGTGAAGTTCAGTTGGAAATGGTCCACCTCCAACGCGGGTCGAGTATGCTTTGCAAACACCGAGGACATTCGTAATCCATCGACCAGGAACACCGGAGCCACCGGATGTACCAACACCCGACGCATTGCTGCTGGTTACAAACGGGAACGTTCCGTGGTCGATGTCCAGCAAGGAACCTTGTGCGCCTTCCATGAGAAGCTGCTTGCCGATGTCGAGCTGATCGAGTAGATAGACGGTCGTATTCTTCGAGAGGGGTCGCAAGCGTTCCGCCCAGCCAGTTGCCATTTCGAAAATGGATTGCGGATCGAGCAATTTGAGCTCTTCGGCGTCCGCATACGACGACAGCCAACGCTTTTTGAAGTCGCAGATCACGTCAATGCGTTCGTGAAGCCCTGAACTAAGCAAGTCTGCCAAACGCAACGCATGCGTTCTGCCAACTTTGTCGCGGTAACAAGGTCCGATACCGCGATTGGTGGAACCAATACTTTCGCCTAAGACGAGTTGCCGGTTGGTGATTCGATCTTCGGCTATATGCCAAGGCATGACTAAATGAGCCCGCTCGCTAATCATCAGATTTTGCATCGGGTTGATGCCGCGGGCTTGAAGTCCATCGAGCTCCTTAAGCAAAGTCGATGGCTCGATAACCACCCCCGGAGCGATGACATTGCTCACTTGCGGGTGCAAAATTCCGCTGGGAACATGGTGGAGCTTGTAGGTATTATCGCCGCTAACAACGGTGTGTCCGGCGTTGGCTCCCCCGAGATAGCGGACGACAATGTCGTGCTTGGGAGCGAGTAAATCGACGAGCTTACCTTTGGCCTCATCACCCCATTGCAGACCGATAACACTTGTTGCGGGCACGAACCTTGACTCCGGCTAAACCCAATTTGCGAGTAACAGGTGTCGCTTCGAAGTCCGAAGGAAAAACCTCACCAGCCAAGCAAAAACAGAGTCTAAGGTTGAAATAGGAAATTGGTCAACGGGCTTGACCGCCAGCAAAGGAGAGTCTTAAACACCCAGAAGGCTATCGGAACGGACGTTTTACTTCGACCGTCCCAAACAAACAAACAAACGCGATGCGCAAGCGAGTGTTTGGGCTATCGAAACCCTTCGAAAACCACTCGCTTGCGTTTTTTGAAGTTGCAGGATTCAGACCCGAAGGGTCGGCACAACCTATGCCGGGGCTGATAAGCCCCGGTTCGGGTATCGTTCGGCAACCAAGCCCCAAAGGGGCGACACAACGCATTTTGTACCGCCCCTTTGGGGCTTAAAACGCTGGGAAAATTGTGTTCCGATGGCTTCGCCACCGGCATAGTTTGTTCCGGGCCTTCGGCCCTAAGGAAGGCTGCAACTTCAACACTTGCGCGTCGTGTTGTGACCGCTATGATTGCGACGATGAGCAGAATTTGCGACGGTCGAACTACGCCTTGGCACCGTATTCGGAGTTGAAGAACTCTTTGCTTCCATGGACATCAGCCTTCATCGAACGCTTGCCTTCTTGCCAGTCAGCCGGGCATACTTCGCCATGTGTCTCGACGAATTGCAAGGCTTGAACCATTCGAAGGGCTTCGTCGACACTTCGGCCCAATGGCAAATCGTTGACCACCTGATGTCGAACGACACCATTTTTGTCGATTAAAAATAAGCCTCGTAATGCCACTGCGTCACCCATAAGGACGTCATAGTCCCGTGCAATTTGCTTGTTGAGGTCGGCGACAAGCGGGTAATCAATCTTTCCTAGACCGCCTTGATCGCGAGGCGTATTTCGCCAAGCCAAGTGGGTGAAATGGCTGTCAACGGAAACGCCGATCACCTGAACACCGAGATCGCTAAAATCTTTGCAACGATCCGAAAAAGCAATAATCTCGGTCGGACAAACAAAGGTGAAGTCGAGCGGGTAGAAAAAAAGTACAACGTACTTTCCCTTGAACTGGCTTAAGCTGAGCTCAGCGAAACTCCCATCGGCAAGGACGGCTTGAGCTTTAAAATCGGGAGCTGGTTTCGTAACCAAGACGGACATGACGGATTCGCTTTCTGATGGATTCGGACGGGTATCTAGGAAAGGGCTGATTCTCTGGCATTCTTCATTTTTTTCCAGACGAAATGCCGAAGTCCGGACCAAACTTGATCCGACGGCAGTACATTGTTCCGAAAATCCGGAGAAGTCAACCGAATCTTATCCTTCCGAATCGGGGAATTCGGGGTAGCGGAGTTTGCCATCGGTCGTCATAATTTTGGACCTTTGAATTTTGGGAAGAAACTCGAAATCACGCTGCTTAAAGCTAAAAAAACATGGCAAAATCGAAGAAAAAGAAGGAAACAACCTTCCTCGTCTGTTCGGAAACAGGCGATTACAATTACACGCTATTTCGAAAATCCGGCGCTGAAAAACTTCAGCTGAAGAAATATAGCCCCCGCCTTCGCAAGATTACGCTTCACGTCGAAAAGAAGAAGTAGCGCTTCACTATGGGGAAGCGATGGCGATGGATGCCAACCGATACGCGAGCGTTGGAAGACCTCGCCCGGTCAGCCAGTATTTCCCCAATCGTCGCTCAGCTGCTTCTGGCGCGGGGTATTTCCGAGCCGTCTCAGGTAGCTGCCTTTCTCGATCCCAAGCTTTCCGATTTGCGTGATCCAGAGTTACTTCCAGGAATCCCGCTCGCGGCTGATCGGCTGCACCAATCGATTATCGAAAGAAAGCCGATTGTCATTTACGGTGACTACGACGCCGATGGGATGACGGCAACGTCGATTCTTCTCGGCTGTCTTCGACAACTTGACGCCGACGTATCGTATTACGTTCCGAATCGACTTGAGGATGGCTATGGGTTGAGTTCCGAAGCCATTCAAAAACTTGCCGAACGCGGAAAGAAAACTATCGTTTCCGTCGATTGTGGAATTGGTGCCATCAAAGAAGCCAAGCTCTGTCGTGAGCTCGGGATGGAGCTGATTATCACCGATCACCACACCGTGGGAGAAACGCTTCCGGATGCAGCGGCAATTGTTCATCCACAGCTTGAAGGTGGCCGGTATCCATTCTTTGGACTTTGTGGAGCGGGTGTCGCATTCAAGCTAGCATGGGCGGTCTGTCAACGACATTGCAACTCGACGCGCGTGACTCCCGCCCTTCGCGAATATCTCTTACAAGCGATCGGACTCGCAGCGATAGGGACGATCACCGACGTCGTGCCATTGTTGGATGAGAATCGCGCTTTGGTAAAGCATGGCTTGATTAGTCTTCATCAACGACCTAGCTTGGGTCTGGCGGCCCTAATGAAGATAACAAAAATTGATTCGAAGTCGGCGTTGCAGAGCGAAGATGTTGGTTTCACCATTGGGCCAAGACTGAACGCCGCTGGACGACTAGGCCAAGCTCAGCTAGCCGTGGAACTCATGACGACGACAGATCCCACCCGTGCGGAAGCGTTAGCCGTCTACATTAACAAGCTTAACTCCGATCGCGAGACGATCGAACGAAGTGTTCAGCTTGCAGCTGCGAAACAGGCAAAAGAACAATTCGATCCAGAGAATGATTCGGCGTTAGTCTTAGCGGCCCCCGGCTGGCATGCCGGTGTAATCGGCATCGTTGCGGGGCGCATTGCCGAAAAATTCAATCGTCCGACCATCGTCATCGCGATTGATCCAATCGGTCAAAAGGCAGCCATCGGTTCGGCGCGAAGTGCGGGTATCGTGAACCTGCATGAAACGCTTGAAGCTTGTAGCGAACATCTCGTTTCCTGCGGCGGCCATGCAGAAGCCGCTGGCTTGAAGATCGAAGAATCGAAGCTATCGATTTTCCGACAAGCATTTTGCGAAGCAGTAGCCGAACGAATTGGTGGCACGAAAATCGAACAAGTGATTGCCATTGATGCGCAAACGGTTTTGGGGAGCCTGGATGTGGGCACGATCACGTTGATTGAAAAGATGGCCCCTTTTGGTGCAAAGAACCCACGCCCCATGCTTGGAGCGACCGGTGTAACGCTTGCCGAACCGCCGAAGACGATGGGGATTGGCGATCGTCACTTCGCAGCTCGCTTTGTCCAAAACGGCAAAACGTTGCGTGGCATTGCGTTTGGTCAAGCAGACTGGGTGCCAACGCTGACTGAGCATTCAGGGCCGATCGATATCGCCTTCCGTGCAGTTATCAATGAGTTCAACGGGATGCGGCGGGTAGAAATTCAAGTTGCCGATTGGCGCACTTCCGAACCAGCTACCCGGGCACCTCATTTTGATCAATCAAAGATCGTGGAAGAGCAGACGACCTAGCGGCCTGTTAATTAAATACGAATTCATAAATATTCGCGATTAAAGTAACACGAAGCGCAAGTTTTGAAGTTGCACTATTTAGTCGAGGCTGAAAAATGGGTTAATGGCTAAGAGTAGGATTTCCACTGGCCGATCGATCGTCGTTAGGGAGGCAATCGATCTTCGTTAGGTCGGACGCAGCTCGAATGTCGGCCGTGGGGTCGCCAGAATTGCTCTCAC
>JANOAI010000187.1:0-11969 GCA_031411055.1 Pirellulaceae bacterium | reverse complement strand
TCCGGCCTGTCGGACGGAAGCCGAAGCATGGGCAATGCGAACGACATGTTTTGGGGAATGACAAACGTTTGAGGTGTGTACGCCGAGTAAGGCTCTTGATACATCCAACCTTGAATCCCGGATCCCCCAATTTGCCCCTCGCGAAGTGTCCTGTGGCTTGCCGCAATTGTGAACAAAGAGCTGCCGAAGAAAGCCGAAGAAAGCTTGTTCTTATGTTTCGTTGATGCCCAAGGCCGCTACGCCGACTTCCACGCCTTGCGTAAGACTTTCATTACCAACCTCTCGAAGGCCGGCGTCTCGCCGAAAATGGCACAAAGCCTCGCCCGTCATTCCGATATTAATCTCACGATGAACGTCTACACTGACGTTGTCTTGGAGGACCAAGCCGTCGCGGTTGAGTTGCTGCCAGAGCTGCCGGCGTTTCTACCAACTCCCGCACCTATCAAGGCCCCTAGCATCCGTAAACATCTTTCCAAAATAGTGGCGACCGCCACTTGCAAACCCAGGACTTCATAGTTGTCGTGAAAAGCTGCAGGACGCGAAGCCGTGAAGTTGAAATAGAAATCCGTTTGTGTCTTTTTCTTTACCTTCGCGCCTCCGCGTGCCTCTCTCGGTCGAAGATGTGGATGATTCTATCAATTTGACCCTACCGCGCGAAGCAATAGAGTTCAATGTGCAGGCCGCTATTGCAAGTTTCTTATAACCCAAACCACGCGATTGAAATGATATACTAACGATCTTCCTTAAGTTGGATCCTATCTCAAAACGAATGTGAATCATGGCAGACAATCACTGGCTTGATACTTTGGAACAAGCAACGAGCTATCGCGAATTGCAAAACGTCTTTTCGCTGATGGCAGCTGAAGCAAATTCCGCGAGCGATGCTCCGGCACTTGCCGCATCCATCGACGAAGCGATTCGTCGGATAGAACAAGAAAGGGCACGAGATAGTTCAGAACTCGAATCGTTCACCGACGAATATGAAGCGTTCAAATCGCAGCAGTCAGGCATGATCGGTTGGTTCAAACGTAAGCTCCCCTTCACCGAAACGCGAAAGCAAGAGCTGCAGCATCGTGGAGCAGTCGGCGATCAAAAGGCGGAGATCTTGGCCGATAACTTTGTCATTGCTCGGGCCCAAATGCTGAAGGAACGAATACTTCAATCGTCATCGCGCAGGATGGGCCGCCAGCCGAAAGAGTGGCGTGACAATTTACTGCGACATGCATCGATTCAAGACATTCGAGACTACGGAAACATGTTAAATGAATTGGGTCGAGAGCTTCCACTGGCTCGGTCGTTCGTTGAATCCGTGCGAGTTGAGATCGAGGCGTTTTCGGATGCGACCTTTACTAATAAAGAAGATCGAGCGCAGCGGGACAATGATTTGCAATTGGCGCAGCGAGAAGTGAAGTTGCTGTACGATGAAATTCTTGAAAAGGAGGGCCTGCGAAAATCTGCTTTGAAAATACTTGCCGATTTAATACACGATGAATTGATCGCCAATGACCCTGGATTCCAAACGTTGGTATCTCGCAGCGATCAACTCAGATTGGTAACAGACCATTTCGCGGGCGTAGGGAAGGTGGTCGATGAATTCCATGGCCAACTCGCCACTATGTGCAGCAAACTAACTGAATTGGAAGCAATTCCTGCTCAACGAGACAGCCTTGATAGTAAAGTCCGCAAGCTACAGACGGAGTTCAAGGACGCGGAGTCTCGGCGATCCCTCGCGGCGGACGCTTTGAATGAGCCAAGCCGACAAATTGAATCTGCAGCCCGTGAGGTAAGCAGTGCTATTTCGGCGTTGGCGGCCGCAAAGCGAATGTACGATGCCTATGTCGCAGAGCAGTCAAAGGCTAATCAAGACAAGGCGGAGGTCACATCCGATTTTGACTTCGACGGAACATCCCCCGTGGTTGCGGAGTATGGTCGGCTAAAAACCGCATTGAGTCAGGCCGAAGATAACGCACGTCGTGTCAAGCCAACCTATGACAATGCCAAGCGGGCGCTTGACCAAGTCGCGCAGGAAATGGATTCAATCCACAAGAAAACGGATGCAACAAATAAGGAGCTCTCGGCGCTGGATGACAAAGAAAGCCAACTCTCCAAGCAGACCATGACGGTTCGCGAAAATCTATTTCGAGTCAATAACTCCGTGCAGACCGCATTGGGGAATCACGCAAGTCAACTTCAAGACATAAGCTGGCTGGAAAACTTTCGATCGATTGTGGGTATTCCGAATGAAGTCATCCATGATTCTCCCAGCCGTGATATTCTCCCTGGCAATATGTCTTGGTCCAGGCTAACGCTCGCTTCTGCCAAATCGCAGGAACTCATTGATTGGCAAAAGAAGCTCGACTTGATTTCGAAGTTAGTCAAAACGCTTAAAACGGACCGAGCGATTGTCGACAAGAATCTGGTCAACCTAGTGCTTGCTCGCAAAAACGCTTTGCAACGAAGATGTCAATTGCATTTGGAAAGCAACATTGCAAACGAAGTGAAGTTCGAATGATCGCCGGTTGGCATTCGCATTCATGATCAACTTGCCAATTCGACAATAAAACCTCGGGTGCAAAGCATCATTCGAGTTTTTGTACCAGACGGTCTAAGCCCAAGCACCCGTAGAGGGTAACAACATGATGTCAAACATCAATTTTGCTCTGTTCGCTGTCGGAATTGCCATGTTCGCGTCGGGATGTGAGCAGCGACCGGGCGGTGACAGGCTTCGTGAAACGCGGAACACTCGGCCAGCGGTCGACGAAGAAGTAGAACTCGCGTTGGCGGAACTCGCGAAGGGAATTACGTCAGCTTCGGTAAGCGAACGGGTCAACGCCGTCTATGTGTTGCACAAACACGTGCGCACGCGTTCGACTGTGGTTGATCGACTAATCGAGATGCTACGCGGCCACAAAGATCCCGCTCTGCGCGGAGCGGCAGCTCGCGTCCTCGCCCTAACGGCTGATAACGGCGACGAAGCAGTGAAACAGAAAGTGGCGAGCGCCTTGATCGCGGCATTGGATGACAAGGAACAGTTTACCGGTCACAAGCCGGCGGGAGCCTCCCCTTCCTCGGTGCGCTACGAAGCGGCTGAGGGCTTGAAGGCGTTCGGCGAATTGGCCAGGCCGGCGTTGGGTAAGCTCGGCGATCTCGCTGCGGAGGCGGAAGCGGCCGATATTGACGCCCGTGTCGCCGCCATCGAAACGCTCGGAAAGCTTGGGCCGGAGGCCGCTGCCGCGTTGCCGATGCTAATCAAGGTATTTGCCGAACCGCTGGGACCACATACGCCCGAAGATGAAACTCTACCGTTGCGTCTGAAAGTGATCGAAACGCTCGGCGCGATCGGCGAGGCAGCCGGAGACGCCGTCCCGGAATTGATGAAACTGTTAAAGCCAGATCGGCAAGAACGCGTTTACGCCGCCTATGCGTTGGGCAAGATGGGCGTCGCGGCCGAGCCGGCGATTCCCGAATTGTTGGCGCAAACCGACGACAAGGACTTCTCGCACTTCACAGCCGCCATGGTCGAGCTTGGCGATGTGATGCGTACCTACATCGTCGCGGACCTGGAAAGCGGCGAGGAACGAAGGCAGGTCAGGGCACTGCACACGTTGATGTTCATGAAAGAAAGGGGAGCCTTCGCCCTGCCGCAAATACGCAAGTCGATCAAGAGCCCGATGTTGCAGGTCCGTGAAAACTCCATCGATGCCATTATGCGAGTGGGGCCGGCCGGAGAGGCTGCGATACCTGAGTTAGAGGTTGCGCTAACCGATCCAATTGCTCGAGTACGTTACGTCGCGGCGCAAGCCATCGTCGAACGAAAGCCCGAGCACGTGGCCGCACGAGAGTTGTTGATCGAGATGCTGGACGACGATGAGATGTGCCAGCATGCGATGACCGGTTTGTGGTATGTCGGCAAGCGAGGGGCCAAGGCGATTCCCAAGCTTAAGGAGATCGTCAAGAAAGGCGATCTCTACCTGCGCATTCGAGCCGCCGTCACGCTCTGGATCGTGCATCCGGAATCTAAGCTCGCACCTGCGGTAATGCGTGAAATGCTTCAACATCAGGACTATGAAGTGCGAGGCTCCGCTGCGGCGATCGTTGGCAGAGTCGGTGCTGACGCCCAACCGATTCTGGCCATGCTGCGCGGCATGCTTCATGACGAAAACGGATCCGTTCAAACCTGGGCCAAAGATTCCGTTGAACAAATCGAGGCGGCCTTGAAGTAATCGACGGCTGGTGCCCACCAACGTCACCGATCTTTAACCAGCATTGAGGCAACTGTCATGCGATCAAAACCGATACAAGCTATTTTTTTCGCGGCTGTCCTGGCGACTACGCTCAGTCCTGGTTGCAGCTCGGAAAAAATGAGGCAAGCCATAACCGACAGCGAGCGTCTGTCCCAGCTTCTAAAGTATTTCAAAAGCAATGGATTCGCATTGGAAAAAAGCCCTCCTCCAGAGAGTGTCGACTGCATCATTGAAAAGTGTGACGACGGCGGCATGGCTGTGACCGGATTCGTCATTTTCCCGTTGAACAGTGACGATGCTGCCAACGAAGCAGCGCTGTTGGACCGCAATCCGGCGTCGGCCTACAACGCACGCTGTAAAATCGCCATGTTCGTACCAGGCATTTGGGGGCCACCCGACACGCCTGACGGTTGGCAAGCCCCAGCCGAGCTCGAGCGGCACGCGGATCGAGACTCATCAATTATGCAACTCTTTCGCAAATACGATCCGAAGAAGAATTAACTAGGGGCTGTCATTCCAAAAATAACAAAACACTAGGCATCCGAAAACCCGATCCCAGCTATGTGTCATGACTTCTGTTGGATATGCGTCGAAGACGGACGGTCTTGGTTAGCAAGAAAGGGTGCTCACCGTGGGGCTCACAGGCTTGGCCCGTGGGGCCTTGTGGGGTGCTATTCTATTCGCCGCGTAATGTAGCTGTTTGCATCTATCTGCATCTCGTTGCATCGAAAAGCTGGGGGGCGCACAGGACTATGGATCCTGTGAGCGGCCAGAAAGGCCAAAGGATTTGGGGGATAGGTTGAGCACCCAGGAGAAAAACCCAGCGAAATGCTGGGTTTGAGAAGTTGTAACAAGTAGCCGAGGCGGGACTCGAACCCGCACGAGGATTTACTCCTCCCAAGATTTTAAGTCCTGTGAAAGCAGCTCGCTAACTCGAGATCGTTTCTAGCGTTGCGCCGTCCTAAAAACGTCGCGGTGCTTCCAGTGGGGCTCGCTGAAAAACAGCTCTCAAAAAGCTAAACCGTGAACCGGAAGAACGAACCGAGAATGCCGAGTACTCGCGCATGTTTGTCCGAAATGTCGTGGTATTCTGCAGTGGAGATTGTTAAATTATTGCAACCGACTCAGTGTTATTGTTATGTCCCACACGTCACCAACCGAGCGTCTTAGGAGCCAGGATGTCTTTCTTAAAACTCGATCGAATTTCGTTCGTTCTAATTCTATTTGTTACAGCAATTCTTGGCGTCAGCGGATGTTTCAATGGGACACTGCCGCCCTCGCCTTCACCACCCCCAGTTCCGCCTACTGGAACTGGCAGTTCCGATGCTTTATTGCCTTCGGCGTCGGTTGCTCAAGTCGACTCTGGGGGAAAAGCAAATACAGACCAAAGTACCGCGTGGCCAACTGAAGCAGAAGCCGTGGCGACCATTTTAAAGATCGAGCATGCCATCAACGCGTCGGAGACCAATAAGTCGATTTGGAAAGTGACTGATTTTCGTCATGAAGTGAAGTCCGTGAAATTTGGCCAGAAAACCACTCAAAAGCAGATGCATTTTGGTTCGGATGCGATCACAGTCTACCCTGTCAAGATTTTATATACGCAGATCACGGACTATGAAAACAAACCTTCCACGCGGGTCGAAGCGGGAGCAGATGGCGTGTGGTTTCTGTATCGTGACAGCTTCGGCGAGTGGACTGGAAAATACGGCAACGAATAAATGCGTAGTTAAACTTGGTCCCGAATGATTCTTCTCTTCGTCCTTCTTATGCGGATAGCCGCGTATTAACCCTCGAAAGGCCATGACAATCCGCACTGCAGATTGTCACCGGATTTCAGACTTGCGTGCGAGAGTACTCGTTTTAACCTACCCACCGTAGAGCCGCAATTATGATTATTCGATCATGATTGCTACCTCTCGAATTCAACGTAAATACGATCATCGACTACAAGCGATGGTTAAGAGCGTTAGGAGCATCGATATTGCTTTCGAGCATAGTATTTCTCGCGACCCGGTTCCTAGGCGACAGAATGTGGCGAGTACTCGCGCACCTTTGTCCAGAATCTCGCGACAATCTGCAGGGCGCGGCGTCTCGTCCTTCGACCATTTGAGAAAGATAAAACCTTTCTTCTGGTCCTCGCCGATGAATGGAGCTGGATTCATTGGGATATAAGGCGTGATTGATCGAACAGCGGGTCGCCGTTTCGCTTCAGCCAGTCATCGAGGCTCGTCTTCATCGCGGCGATTCTGGTCGCGTGCTCGGTATCATTGATCTTGTCGTGCAATTCATCGGGGTCGCCGACAACATCAAAGAGCTGATAGCGATTGAGTTTCGGATACCACACGAGCTTCCAGCGCTCGTCGCGGATCATGCGCTGCGTATCGGTGAAGCAACTGAAAACCGCGTCGTAGATCGACGTTTCCTTGCCGCAAATCAGCGGGATGAGGCTGCGACTTTGCACGGTCTTGGGGATCTCAATCCTGGCCAAGTCGCACGTCGTGGGAAACAGATCGCGAAGGTAGCACTGCGCGGCGATACGTTGACCTTTGGGAATGCCGGGGCCTCGCATGATCAACGGAACGCCAATGGTGTGCTCATACATGTTTTGTTTACCGGTGAGTCCGTGACTGCCGAGCGCGAGGCCGTGGTCGCTGGAGAAGATGAGGATCGTATTCTCCCACACGCCGGTTTCCCGCAAGGCGGCAATGATGCGACCGACTTGTTCATCGAGGTTGGCGATGACGGAGAAATACACGGCGAGTTCAGCTCGCACTTCGTCAGGCTCTCGCGGATTTTTTAGCAAAATCTCATCGCGCCCACCAGCATTGCCGTGATCGAAGGGATGTTGCGGAGCGAAGTTTTTCGGCAATGGAATCTTCACCGGATCATACCGATACTCGTAGCCGCGCGGCCAGATGCGTGGGTCGTGCGGGCCAGTGAAGCTGACTTGCAAAAAGAACGGCTCGCCCGGTTTGCGATTGATAAGATTGATCGCGCCATCGACGATGAAGCGATCTGTGTAAGGGTTGAGGCCGACGCCTTTGTCTTTTTCAACGATGCCGTCGTCGGACTTGAAAGTCCAACCGATGTAGCCTGTCGCGCGGCGTCCGGCGTGATCCGGCAGTGGGGCACTGGTCTTGTCACCACCACTGCTGTACAGCCCACCAGTCGTCTCGAAGCTGCGTTCCTTGGGATGGCCGTCGTTGTGCCACTTGCCCGAGAACCATGTGTGATAGCCGCCGCGCCGCAGCGTGTCGGGCCAGAGCGTGAGCCCTGGATCGATAGCCTTACCATGATACTGCACGCCTGTTTTGAAGGCACAACAACCGGTGAAAATCTCCGCCCGACTGACATGGCAGATCGGATAGCCAACCATCGCGCGGGTGAACGTCACGCCGTCGCGGGCGAGCATGTCAAGGTTCGGCGTCTTCACGATGGGATGTCCGAAGGCACCGATGGCATCGGGCCGCATGTCGTCGGCGAGAATGAAGATGATGTTCGGTTGCGCAGCAAATGCGATGTGCGAACAAAGAATAGCTGCGATGAAGAGGCTGATGATTTGGTTCATGGCATGATTGATGGGGTTTGCGTATCGTCTTTGAAACGGAAGTTTGCTTGCCCGGTCAAGTCCGTGCTGGTGAACGACGGACACCAGTATTTTTCAATGTGCTCAACGACGAGCGCGTTGCCCGCGAAGTGACTGACTCCCGGTGGCCGTTCAGGGTTATACATCGTGTCCGTCAGGTCGCGCACGAGTGCCACTCTCTTGCCGACGTTCACCATCTGCCGGATGGCGAAGGGACGGCCGAGCACGCACATATTGAGATGCACGCCGCAAAGGATCACGTTGTCGATGCCGCGGGCTGCGAGCAGGTTCCATGTCTCCTGGCCGTTGTCGGTAATGGCGTCCGCGTCGGCGATATCGATGGCGGCAATCTGCCGTTTCCAGGGCGGTACAATCTCGCACTTCACACCGATGCAAGAGCAGCCCATGTCGGAATCATCAATTGGCAACACGCCCTCGCGCTTCGCATCCGGCCAGACCCAGGCGGTGCCCCAGCGCTCGGCGGTCGCCAGCCGCACCGGTGCGAGCGAGAACGGCGCAGCCTGCGCGCGCTTGCGCTGCAGCGTGTCGTTGTAGAACTCCATGCAGGTGCTCGGCGAGTGGATGATGAACACGCCTTTCGCTCGCGCGGCCTTGACAGTTTCATTGAGTGGCCCGGCCATTTCCACGACACGTCGCGCGGCGGACCTGCACCAGTGGTCGTCCCACATGTCGCAGATGATGAGCGCCGACTTCCCTGGTTCCCAAGACTCTTGTTTCATCAACACGCTATCAACGCCGCCGGCAGTCGGGGTGCGGGAGCGGAGGTTCAATTGCAGGTCAGCGGCTATCGTATTCATTTCAAAGTCGAGAGTGATCGCAAGGAAGGTAAGGAAGCAGAGGCGTGTCAGTGATGAGTACATAATGGGGCATTCAGAGGTTCAGGGGTGCGATGACGAAGAACGCTGCAGATTGCCACAGCATTCCGGACTTTTACGCGTGAGTACTCGTTTTACCCATCCTACCGTACTCATGCAATTATGATCGTTCGATCATGATTGCTACCTCCCGAATTCAACGTCGCTAATGCTTTCCGCTGAAGATCTCTACCTTTAACACGAAACTCCTCAATTTGGCCCGATTCAATTGGCGATCATTCTTGTCCCATTTGCGCCAGCTTGAAAATCTGGTCCCTTGGCGATAGCGAGCGGCGAGTACTCACGCATGTTTGTCCGGAATCTCGTGAAAAGCTGCACGGCTGTTTGTTTCGAAGTCCGCATGGATGCAAGTGCTTGCCGGACTAGCTGAAGACACCGACTACGATAACTTCAAATCGGAAGTCGCTCGTCACCAAGGCCGTGCCGGTGCCGCCTACGAAGGCTTAATCTGCTTGCGAGCATGAGGCGTTCGAGAGCAGTACTGCAAACAGAAGATTACGGAAACCTTGAATCCATTTCATTGCGGTTCTGGCCAATCCAAATGTTGATGAAGAAATTTAAAGGTGCCCACACCGTGGATCGTATGTGGGCCGTCGAACCACTCGATCTGTGCATGCTCGGCGAAGCCAATTTTACTGTAGCCGCGCAGCACCTTTCCCATTTCGAAACCGACCCATTCGCTCGTGGCTACACGATCGTCGTGGCCGCGCTCGACCATGAAGGGGCGGGGAGCGATGAGCATCGCCATTTCCGCATAATTGAAAGTGTGCGCAAGGTCCCATTCGAAGATCTCGTATTCACCCGCGAACATGTAGCTCGACGGGTACGTAGTAGAACCGTTTTTTAAAACCCACTCGTTGAAGTCTCCCGAACAAATGGAAAGGCAATAACGCTCGAGCGCCGCCGGCAGACGCATAGCGCTTTTGCCTCCATAGCTCAGGCCGTAAAAACCGATGCGAGCGGGATCGACGGACGGTAGGGAAGCAAGCCAGCCCGTCAGTACATCATGTTGGGCTAGGATCACGGAGAAGAGTGAAAGGCCAAGCGGGTTCGCTTTGCGCTGCAGTTCTCTGAAGGCATCTTCGCCACGATATGGATTGTGTGGCGAGAAGACGATGAAACCTCGATCTGCCAGCCTCGCCGCGAAAGCTTTGTAGAATCCAAACGCACGTGAGTCTTTATCTTCGTTCATGGTGTCCATCGGCAAGCCTTCGAGTCCGTGCTGACAAACGACGACGGGTCTGCGCTCGCCCGCTTTGAGATCCTTTGGCATGAGTAAGACACCCCAAGCGAAGATATCGGGATGTACGTCGAGCATCACATTGTAAGCAGTCCATTTTTCGTTTTCGATCACAACCCGGCTTCGCGCATTCGGCGGTAGATAATCGGTCGGAAGCTTGCCCATCGTCTGCTCCCAAAACATCGTCCGCGCATCCTGCTGTACTTTGGGCCACAAAGCGCGGTCGTTGATCTTGGTCCACAGGTCACTCGCGTTGCGAGTTACATCGGAATTTCGCAATAGACGCTGCGTGTGGTTCTCGAGTTCGCGAACGATACGACGTTGGCGAGCGTCGTTGTCGAAGTTGGACTCTGGTACGACTGGCGATGGTCTTACCGCGATTTCTAGGCCGAGCCCTTTGATCAATGTTGGGAGCGATGATTCCAACGATTCGGTGAGCATGATCGGCACACCAGCTCGCTCGACCTCCGCGCGAACTTCGGCGAGAGTCGGCGTTTTGATCTCGCCGGGAGTCGACGGGCGATTGCGTTTCGTCATCGAAACCGGTATCGGTGCGGTGGTGTGCTCGACGATCAACATCCTGGGAGCAATAAGCGTGGCAAGCTCTGCATCGGCGAAATCTCTTAGCGTGCCGAAGGTGTTCCGATAAATCGGTTCGCTCCAGAGTCGTTCACGTGGCCCAAAGTATGCGCTCACGAGAGTTGCGGTGAAACGTGTGTCGAGCGCAGCCGCATGCAACGCTATCAACCCGCCTTCCCCACTACCAACCAAACCTGCCTTGTCGCAACCGAGCGAGTCGAGTGCCCGTACTATTTTTTGCACTTCGTAACCCGTGAGTGTGCGCCCGGCCTCGTACGCCTGCCGATATATCCACTCGCGATGTGGCTGATTCACCGTGCGTCCGAGCAGCTCGCTTCCAGAGAAATGATCGCGACGGTCGACCAGGGCAAGCACAAGCACCGTACACCCCTGCAAAACAAGTTGACGCGGTAGCAACCAAGTCTCAGGGAGCTGATCGGCATCAGGCACTGCGATGATCGTCGCCTTCGATTCACCATTTGGTGTGAGTAGCAATCCTTCGCCGTAGACATCGTCGAAGACAGGCCAACGAACATGCTGTTCATGATTCGTCGGCGCAGCATCGATCGGAGCAAAGGCTTCCATCGGTCCGCTCACTACCTGGTCGGCCATGCCCAATCGCTTCCGCACAAGTTCCCGCGCAGCATTGACACCCAATGCTTTCCAACGAGCCGGACGTTCGGCAGCGGCTCGTTCGATTTCACCATCAAGATAGCGACTGATACCAGCAACCATCTGAATTGAAAGATCGTCATTTGTCGTGAGTGGCTGCGTTCCGGGCAAAGGCTCGGCTAAACAGACAATCCGAAATCCGAAATAACAAACGAAAAACGCGAGTAAGATGTGTTTCATAAAAGTCCGTTGACGTATTGATATACCGAACGCGGTGGGCATTGACACAGTCTATCGTTTCGCGAAAAAACCGACCGCGACAATGTTGCACACGTTCGCTGTTGCCTTCGGCTAATGGTTACACGAGCCAACGCCAAACTTGAGGAGTATAACGATAAAAAGTTTTGGGAGGCAGGACAATTCTATCGTGCCGTTTGGAAGTCGGAACACGGACCACAAGTCTTTTTACATCCGAGTTTTAGGGAAGAATCGGTACTTGCTGTCCACGGAGTATACGATGAACCTGAAACACACGTGGTATTGATAGGTTCTTTTAGCAATATGTCGTTGCCTAAGGCGTTACGATATGTGGAGGAAAAATTTCTTCCGATACTAGACGTAGTCGCCGACAGCTCAATGCTGTCCGAACGACGCGTTGACTCCTCGCCAACCTTCAAATTGAGCTTGCCGGAATCTTTTTTTGAGCATACGAACTTTGAGAGCGATTCACACTTTACCGACGTTTTTCATACAAGCCTAGCATACTTGTATAGCCCAGATGCGCAAGTGATGATTCACGAACTAATGCGCCT
>JANOAI010000186.1:0-5916 GCA_031411055.1 Pirellulaceae bacterium | reverse complement strand
ATCGGACCATTCGCCGAGACAGACTATTGTTGCCGTTCTCTCTAGTGTCGCCGTTCTCTCCGAGAACGGAGCGTGAGGCACAAGTACCCTTGCAAGATCGCAACGCTCAAAGCACTGGAACATCGGTTGGCTCGCCCGCTTCGTTCTCGGAGAGAACGGCGACACTAGAGAGAACGGCAACAATAGTCTGTCTCGGCGAATGGTCCGATCGTTCCCTGGAACGCATTCGAGAACAAGGCTTTGACGTAAAGTATTTTCCAATCGATTTATCGACCATCCCTATCGAACTATTCCGATTGCAAGCCCGACCGTCGGGAAGCGTCAAATCGGATTCGCGATACAAAGCGACCACGAATAACCCTCTCTCCTCTCTCGATTCCCTTCTCAAAGCCGCGAACTACTCAACGGTTATTTGGTCTCCTGGTCTGCTTGATTGGGACCATTCCGATTTGTGGATCGAACGACTCTTTCAATGGATCGCTTTGCAGAATGAATCCCAAAGGTGTGTCGGCATGCCCCTCAGTTCACACTATGGAACTTTCCAACAAGTATGCACCTGGACCACTGGCTTTCCGGGACGCGTGCAATTTCTCGATGAGTCGGCCATGGAATATGAACCTCATCGATCGGCTAGAGACATATCCAATATTGATCTCGAAATTCGAATCGACGAGCAACTATTCGCAAGTACGAAGTCGGAAACAACACCTCCTTGTTCCCCGTGCCATGAAGAATCCGCCGATGGCGATGCCGCGTCAATCACGGGTCCTTTTGGTAATGCCGATCGCTCTCGCCGCCAAATTTCGATCGCCATTCGTAACGACGACACCAACGATTGCCAGCTTCACTTCCCTTGCTCCGTCGGCGGCTATCACCGTCGCGACGAGTTCTTCCGCGCGGATGGGACGGTCGTGTTGCAAGCTGGCCCCGAAGTTACAGCGAGTTCGAATGCTATTCCTCCACCTAGCCATTGGCTATCCCGACTCGGAGGGACTGGCCAATGACGACACGCCTAAGAAATGTTCACGTTTGCGATCCAAGCCAACCCGATACGAAGGTCACCAATCTCTATTTTGAAGGGGATAAGCTGGTTGCTTCACCGACTCAAGACATATCACGATTCGCGTTAGATCTCGACCTGAGCAATCGCGTCGTGATGGCTGGAGGTGTCGACATTCATACTCACATCGGTGGCGGCAAGACCAATCTCGCGAGATTGTTGCTCCCCGAACGCGTTCGTATCGCCGATAACGCAAACAGTATTGATGGAATCCGGCCGCTCAGTTCGCCGGTGCCAGGCACATGGGAAACCGGGCGACGGTATCTGGAGATGGGTTACACCGCTTGCTTTGAACCTGCCGTACTCCCAGCCAACGCCCGCCACGCTTTTCTCGAGATGAAGGATACGCCATGGCTCGACACTGGCGGCTACTTAATGCTTGGCAATGAAGAATTGCTCCTTCGGTGGATTGCCAACGGGGTCCCGCAATCGCAAATCAACGACTACGTTGGCTGGATGCTCAACACGCATCGCTGCCTGGCCGTGAAAGTTGTCAATGCAGGTGGCATAAGCGCTTTCAAATACAACCAACGTGAGCTGAATGTTGATGAGAAGCACAACCACTACGGACTCTCTCCGCGTAAGATCCTTCATACGTTGGCAACGGCCGTCGATTCGCTTGGGTTAGCACATCCACTGCATGTTCATTGCAGCAACTTAGGTCGACCAGGGAATATCGAATCTACCTTAGCGACAATTGATGCAATTGAAGACTGTCGGTTGCATATCACGCATGCGCAATTCCATTGCTACGGTAGCGACGGCCCACATGGTTTTTCTTCGGCGGCTAAACAACTTGCAGACCGAGTCAATGAAAGCGATCGACTTACCGTCGACATTGGCCAAGTTCTCTTCGGTCAGACGGTTACGATTTCGGGCGATACGATGCACCAATTTGCAAACAAGGGATTGGCTCGACCTCGAAAAGTGATCTTCAGCGAAATGGAATGCCAAGCCGGATGTGGCGTTCTCCCGTTTCGTTATCGTCAGTCGCAATATGTTCACGGACTCCAATGGTCGATTGGCTTAGAGTTGTTTCTCCTGGTCGAGGATGCTTCTAAGATTTTCCTCACTACCGATCATCCGAACGGAGCCCCATTCACTTCGTATCCTCATTTGATTCGACTCTTGATGGATTATGATTTCCGGATGGCGGTATTCTCGGAATTGCATAAAGATGTGAAATCAACCAGTTTGCTACCGTCGCTCAAGCGAGAATACACCCTATCCGAGATCGCAATGATGACACGCTGGGGCCCAGCAAAGATACTGGGTCTCCATTCTCAGATGGGCCATCTGCAACCTGGGGCGAACGCCGATGTGGTTGTCTACCGTTCTGACCGAAACGTTTCGGAAATGTTTGCCCAGCCCGAAATGGTCTTTCGCCGTGGTAAACTAGTTTATCGAGACGGTCAATTTCTCGAGGCTAATTGCCCAAAGCAACACTTCGAAGCGAAACCTGATTTCGACAACTCAATCGTGAAACCTCTTCGCAAAGCCTGGGACGACTACTACACCGTTTCGATGGATGCCCTATGCACATCAATGGAATAGAGATTATCGACACCTTCGCTGAAGCTTTCGATATGACAGCTACGCGAATCATCATCACCGCTGCCGAACCCGCTTGGGCACAGCGCGCCGCGGAAGCGATGACCGGATTTGCCACCAGTGTGATTGGATGTGGAGTTGAAGCGAGTATCGATGCCGTTTTGAGCGGTGATCAAACTCCCGACGGTCGCCCTGGCGTAGCCGTTCTCATGTTTAGCGTTTCCGGTAGCGAGTTGGAAAAGCAACTCGTCCGACGGGTAGGCCAGTGCGTGCTGACTTGCCCAAGCACATCGGTCTTCGGTGATCTCGAAGGACCCAAGCGTATCGCCATGGGTTCTAAACTACGTTATTTCGGCGACGGCTTTCAGATTTCGAAGAAATTTGGCAATCGACGCTACTGGCGCATCCCCGTGATGGATGGGGAATTTGTTTGCGAAGACACCGTCGCGCGAACATCGGCCGTTGGTGGCGGGAACTTTCTTGTGCTGGCAGACACCATACATGGTGCTCTCCATGCTTGCGACGCGTCCGTTCGAGCGATCCGACAATTGCGCGGTGCGATCGCTCCGTTCCCCGGTGGCGTGGCTCGTAGCGGTTCCAAAGTGGGCTCGAAGTATAAAATGCTTTCGGCTTCAACCAACGATGCCTTTTGTCCAACGTTACGCGAAGTTGCCGGCTATTCACTTGTCGCGGATCAAACGAGCGCTGCCTTGGAGCTTGTTATCGACGGCTTAACGCCCGAGTTGGTAGCCGAGGCGACGCGCATCGGAATTCTGGCTGCCTGCGATATTGGTCCGGCCTGTGGCGTACGTCGCATAACAGCTGGAAATTATGGCGGCAAGCTAGGAAAACATCATTTCCATTTGCATCAAATCTTAGGATGCGAGGAATCGACCCGCGGCAATGGCAAGCCGAGATGAACTAATTATTCATCATTTGAAAACAAGGCTTTCGGCTAATCAAGGCGGATCGCATCAAGCAAGGATCGTTGGCGAGGAATGCGGTGATCAGATACTCGGCCGCTTACGAATCGGTTGCCGTCGATAAAAAATCGCCATAATTTCTCTTTGGCCATTCTGATACCGATGCGACCCGAACGATGGATCTTCCATGGATGGCCCTGCAGAATGTTTGGGTCCTCCTCAATCCACAGATCAGGGTGTTCCGTCAAGTCGACTCCGTTCAAGCGGCGGTCGATCTCAAAGGCCGAACAAAGTTTTCCAGGTCCGTTGGTGAGTTGGTCATGCTTGTCGACACCTCGTAAATGGCGCATTCGTTCAAATCCTTCAATCGGCTCCACAGCTCGGATCAAAACGGCAGCACCTCGCCCTTCCATTTCGGTAACAACGTTCATGCAATGTTTCGCATGAATGGCGTAGACATACAAAAACCCCGGTTGGCCAAACATCATTTCATTGCGTTTCGTCATTCCGCGATTCGCATGACAAGCTTTATCGCCACGCCACAAATAGGCTTCGACTTCGACGATCCAACCCGATACGATACCGTCCGGGAAACGTCGAACCAACCGCTTCCCGAGTAGAGCTTTAGCGACCGCTAGGGTCGGACCTTGATAAAACTCCTTTGGTAGGCGCATGTCTTCTCAAGTACAAGTAAACGCAGCTTGGGTTTGGTCCGGAGCGGGCTTACCCCAACGCAATGGAATCGTCCGGTTTGACGTTCCAGGCAACACGGAACTTCCATCGGAGGTTTCGATCGGAAGCTATTGTATTGTCCCGGGCCTGATCAATTCCCATACGCATCTGGAATTTAGCGATATTTTGACTCCGATACCCGCATCGGATCATTTTGCGGATTGGCTGCAAGCCGTCGTTAACCATCGTAGGGCGTCCTCGCAAAATAGCCATCCATACCAAGTCGACGCTATTTCTCGCGGTTGGCTTGAATCAGCAAAAAATGGAGTGCAATGGGTATTCGATATTTCACATCCGACGACCAACGTTCGGCCGCAATTTCCTGTGATTCGACGGACGCAATTCGCCGAGTTGATTGCAACGAAAACTAGCCGAGCACGACAAACATGGCGTGCTGCAATTTCTGAAAGTAAAGAGCACAGTCGAGCAGGAGAGTTCGGCGTGAGCCCTCATGCGCCGTACACCACCACGGGGCTCCTTGTTCAGAAAGCCGCGGAACGCTGCTGTGTAGAGAATTGGCCACTGATGATGCATCTCGCTGAGTCAAAAGATGAAGTCGAATGGTTGCAAACTGGACGAGGGCATCTACAAGACTTTATGGAGGAAGTTGTTGGTGCTGATTTGCTTTCGACAAAGCAGCGACTCTCGATGGTTGAATATGTTGCAGCATTGGCAAAGAGCCCTTGTTCGTTTCTCGTTCATGGAAATTATCTTGACGACGTTTCGCTTGCTTTGCTCGAAAAGGAGCGAGATAAAATCGCGGTTGTCTTCTGCCCCCGAACACACGCTCATTTCGGACATGATTCCTATCCGATGCAAGCGTTCCGTGATCGCGGGATTCAGATATGCCTAGGAACCGATTCTCGAGCCTCGAATCCAGACTTATCCATTCTTGAGGAAGCTCGCTTGGTTCGCAAAGCCTTCCCGCAACTTGGTTCGGAAGAAATCTTCCGCATGATCACCAGTAACCCACTCGAACATCTCAAGAGGACCAGCTTTGCGATGAACGTAAGCTGGACTGCAATACCCTGCGATGCAAGTCGTCCAACCGATGTTCTTGATTCGCTACTCGACGATGTTCGATCAGCGATGACAATCGAATGCCTATTGGCCGAGCTCAATACTTAGTCCCAGTTCGATTGAGCATCTGAACTGGATGAGTTTACCGACCATTTCGTGTGCTGAATCTGTTGTTCGACAATAGCGATATTTTTCTAGAGTGTCCCGCTAGCAAGTCTTCGCCTAAATCGAACGCTTCCCTCTACGCGTCGTTCTCTCGGCGCCGACCGCAATAAAGTATTCATCGATGGAAACTGGACTAAGGCTCAACGACAATGGCATCGAAATGGCTTGGACAGACAAGGCGATTTGGCTGGCCGCCAGTGGAGCCGTAAATGGCTTAAGGCTGCTTACTCCTTGGCCCGAACGCACAGCGTTGGTGTCGAAGACGTTGACGATGCCATTTCGATCGACGTCAAAGATATTGGAGATGACACCGGAGTTCTGACCCTGTTTAGCGCGAACGCTGTTCGTATCGAATATGTTGACGATTACTTGTACAGGGAACGAAGTTGTTGGCGTGACATCAAATCGAGCATTCCCGAAGTAGAATTCCTCGCTGCCAACCAAACCAGTGTTCGAATTGGGCGC
>JANOAI010000185.1:0-20335 GCA_031411055.1 Pirellulaceae bacterium | reverse complement strand
GCCAAATCGGGGCCAGGTTCCTGGGGCATTGCCGGTAAGGGGCGAGCTTCGGTTTCTGTTACTCGGTTTTGTAAAGAAGCGATCCCATTCTGGGCTTCGGCAATGGCATTTTGGATCGGGGCAAGTGCCGATAGGATGGGCGTGAGATCAACGACTGGAGTTGGAGCCTTCACCGGCTCCGTCGTGATCGGCTCAACCGAGGCGTCAATGCTGGTGCCTTTCGTTGTCTCGACTTGAGGCGACGAGCATTGACGAGTGGTCGACGGACGTGGCTGTGTTTTCAGACGAGAGGCCTGGTCGACTACGGTCCCTGACGAAATCTGATGCCCAGCATAGTCTTCGCGTAAAGTGAATCGAGGCGGAATGATGAGCATTCGAGTCGCCGAACACTGAATGAGGGTCGGCTCATCGATCAGCGTTTCGCTGACTGGTCGCCCGGCAATACGAATGGAGCCCCCAACCGACTTGATCAACGTTCGGTTTTTGCCAAAAACAATCAACGCATGTTCGGTGGCGATGCCGGGCTCAACAAGCCGGATGATATTCCCCGTCCCCGAACCGATCGAACATCGCGGTTCTTGGACTCTCCAAACATTGAGTATCTCGCCCGACTCGTCAATGAGGTTCACTTGGCCGCACAAACTCAGGGGGCCTCGAACTGAGTTGACTTCGCTTACGCTTTGGATGGTTGCCATTTCCATTTTGGACGACCGACGTGCCTTATCAGTTAGCTTGCAAAACTGTTTTAAACATAACAGCCCAATTCGATTTATCGGTCGCAGGCAGTCTCCAGCTTTTCCTCACTTGGTAAGTTTCTCCGACATTGAGAATGCTTGCACAAATGTCTAGACCGCATTGACGCCGAGCCCGTATCTTCATTGGAATATGAACCTTCAACTCAAATTCATCGTAACCCCTTCTGTAAGTACGGTTTGTGCCGTTTATGCCGCCTTAGAACTGGAATAATTACGGCAGAGGCTCCTTTTGCGAGAAGTTTTTCGGCGACATCGGTCCCAAGTCGCGCTATAGTACCAATACAAATGCTACAGACCCCTATTTCGGGGGGATGTAAGTTGCTTTCCTCCTGATCGGAAGGTTGTCGGAAATGTCCCGAAAAGAAGCTCTGGGTAAACTTCGAGAAGTTTTGCTTGTTCGACGTGAGGCGCTGCGCAAAGCCCTCGCTGGCGACTTGAGTCTGCTCCGACAACTGGCCGACGATGGCGGGGATGTTATCGATGTTGCTGCGGAAACAACTCAGGACGAAATCAGCAGTCAGCTTGCCGAGGTTGAGAGCCGGGAGCTTGGCTTAATCGAAGAAGCACTGGTTCGCCTCCGAGATGGTCGCTACGGCGATTGCGAGGGGTGTGATAAACCGATCCCGCTAGCTCGATTACAAGCCCTACCGTATGCCGCTCAATGCATTGATTGTGCTCGGAAGCAGGAGAAGATGATTCCACGATTTTCTCATTTTTCAGGCGACTCGTCTGAAGCCAATGTCCTGTAAAGGGATTGAGAAGATCGATGGCAGACTCTGAATCATCGGTCCATAACCTAAAGCAATTGGTACATGCTTTTGTTCAGGAACGGCGTTGGAAAGTTTTCCACACGCCAAAAAACCTTGCGACCTGCATTATGATCGAAGGGGCTGAGCTGTGCGAGCACTTCCAATGGTTGACGGCGGAAGAGTCGCTGGAGTTGGCAGGCAAGGTTTCTTCCGATTCACCGATCGCTGAAGAAATTGCCGATGTTTTGAGTTACGTCCTGGCAATGGCGAATGCCTTGGATCTCGATTTGGAAGAATCGCTTCGGCTGAAAATGAAGAAGAATGCCTTGAAGTATCCTCTTCCCCCGTCAGCCTAACGTGTCCGGACGACTCAATGGGTTATGCAGACGGCCGAGGAATCCACTGCATTCCGTGCAATCATCCCTTCTTTCGACCTCAAAAGTTTGAAAACTCATATCGCGTAGGTCATATCGCAAGAGGCGTCCCGTCAAAGGATCGCCTAATCCCGAAATGACTTTGATCGCTTCCATCGCGCCCAGACAGCCAACGGAACCCGACACCGCGCCAAACACCGGGAATTGGCGTTTCCAAGTCGACGGCGCTTCTGGAAAAATGCATCGAAGGCAAGGCGTCTTACCTGGAATGATTGTCGTTAGTTGAGCCTCGAGTTCGTACATAGCGCATTCCACCAGCGGCTTCTTCTGAGCAACGGCCTCACGATTCATCGCAAACCGTTCCTCGAACAGCGGCGCACAGTCGACGATGATATCCGCTTGCGATACAAGTTCAGCCGCGTTGGTCTCGTTGATGTTGGAATCCACGGCGACAATTTCGAGCCTTGGATTGAGTTCGAGTAAACGCGTACGAATGTTATCGATCCGTGGCTTGCCGATACGATCATGCGTTTGCAATAGTTGGCGATTGAGGTCGCTTGGCTGCAGGTTGCCCGCATGGGCCAAGATGAGTTTTCCGATCCCAGCCGCGGCTAGTTGATAAGCGACGACACCACCGATTCCGCCGACCCGCGAAACGAGCACCGAAGCTCGTTTCAGTTTCTGCTGGCCTTCGCGTCCAAAGCCAGGCACCCACATTTGCCATTCATAGGTGGCGATTTCTTCTTGAGTCAATTGAGATGCTTGCGGTATCATGACGAATATCATCGTCTTTCTAGCCGACTTCGAGGAGTGGGCTATAGCCTGCGTCGAATCTTTCCAACACTATCATTACTCCAATGGCTCACACATTTCTGAATTTCCTTCACTTCTAACAATGGCCGCTTTCTATTCAAGCGAGCGTTACACACACTACTTGATAGAACGCATTTTATGATCATCGATCGAATCCGCCACGCAACCGAAGAGGACTTAGCGACCATCGTCGATATCTACAATCAGTCGATTCCTGGCGGTTGGTCGACAGCGGATACAAAGCCCGTCACCGTTGCGGATCGGATCGAATGGTTTCGGAAGTTCGATCCAAAACGTCGCCCGATTTGGGTTGCCGAAATCGCCAATGAAATTGTCGCTTGGACAAGTCTCGTTTCGTTTTACGGCGGCCGGCCAGCTTACGACGCGACGGCTGAAATCAGTATCTACATTTCCAACGCGCATCAGAAAAAAGGGATCGGTCGATTTCTCAAAGAGTTTGTCATCGAGCAATGCCCGTCATTGGGTATAACCACGCTGCTGAGCATGTACTTCGATCACAATCATGCAACTCGGCAAATCAATGAAAGCCTTGGCTTTGAAGTGCTAGGGCATCTAACCGACATCGCCATCGTCGACGGCCAATCCCGCGGGCTAGTCATTGCTGGAAAACGCATCCAAGCGTCTCAATGAATACCCCGACTTCGTTCCAAAGCAATGCCGTGGGAACGAGGGGGTTGGAATTCGCGAATCTCCAACCTGGGGGGTAAGTATTTCAGTCTATCAGACAATACTAATGCTTGAAAAATAGTGTCGTATGAGATATTGTCAGGGACTGCGACATACTCTCCATATGTATCAGTCGGGCAGCCACTGAGCGTTCCCTCCCAAACGAGTCATTGACAACGAGTAACAAAATGCTGTTTTCTTGGGCAACAAAACATATTGTCTCTAAGTCGAAGCGATTTAATCAGTCTCGTTCAAACAAGCGGCGATTGCTTGTTGAGGGACTTGAAACGCGGCGTGTTTTCGCCGGGTATGAAGTTACGACGCTTCAAGACTATGTCGACCCTAACGATGGTGTCTTGAGTCTGCGGGAAGCGATCACGCAATCCAACACAACGGCGGAGCTGGATACGATTTCGTTTTCGCCGTTTCTCGCCCCTGCAGGTAACGCGACCATCACGCTTGTTGGAGAGCTGGTCATCACTCAATCGGTTGACATCGTCGGGCCGACATCGAAAGTGCTTACGATCGACGCCAACCAACAGTCACGCGTTTTTAAAATCGGTGATTCCAACGCCAGCAACTCGCAACAAATCACTCTTTCGAATTTGCGATTGGTGAACGGCAAATCTTCGCAAGGTGGGGCGATTTATTCGACTGAAACGTTGATCGTTATTGGCTGCACGATCCAGAATAGTTCCGCCGACAATGGCGGCGCGATCTATGCAACGAACATGCTCAACATTTGGGAAAGCAGTCTTTCCCGCAACCAAGCCAGTGCTTCGGGCGGTGCAATCTATGCAATGAGCGACCTTTCGGTCGTCGATTCAACGATTGCGTTGAATTCGTCGGCTCAAAAAGGGGGTGGCATTGCGATCGGCGATAGCCAAGGATATTTTGTGTTGATCAATGCAAGCGTGATGGCGAATTCATCAGGTGAAGGGGGCGGCGTCTCGGCCGGGACTGTTTTTAGTTCTCGCATTGCGAATTCAATCATCGCGGGCAATCAAGCTAGTTCTTCTGGAACGTCGGACACAGCCGGCCTTTTGCAATGGCAAGCGACCCATAATTTGATCGGTGTTGGGCAGACCGGATGGACGAATGCATTTCAAAATAACGTAGTCGGAATCGACTGGAAAACGATCGTTGAAAACGATGGCACATCGCCTATTCTGAAAAACAACGGCGGACGTTCCGAAACGATTGCCATACTTCGAAACGGACCAGCCGCGAATAAAGGAAACAAAGAGCTTTTCGGAGATCTTGCAGCTCGAACCGACCAACGCGGTTTGCCTCGATTACAAAGTCGCCAAGTCGACATCGGAGCATTGGAGCTGGCTCCAATCGAATCGACCACGACCGTCGTGGCTTCCAACCGACGCTACGATGGTCAGGCAGTGAAGTTTACTTTTGAAGTCAAATCGACGGAATCAACAACGGTGCTTCCAACCGGTACCGTAATGGTCTCTTTCTATACGTCGAAGGATAACTCGGCGCTCGCTCACACGAGTTTTGTGAACATCGAAAATGGGATTGGAAGCCTGACTTTTTCCGAAGAAGGTTTCGGTATTTACCACTTAGAAACCAAATACTTCGGTGATGACAATTTCTTGAGCAGCAGCGCCGCTTCACTCGAACGCGCAGGCAAGCAAGTCGACTATGGTGACGCCCCGTCGTCATCGCAGA
Organism: Pirellulaceae bacterium; assembly: GCA_031411055.1. Taxonomy (GTDB): domain Bacteria; phylum Planctomycetota; class Planctomycetia; order Pirellulales; family Pirellulaceae; genus JAIYDQ01. The sequence continues at coordinate 15,274 of JANOAI010000185.1, read as the reverse complement.
CAGGGTTTGCAAGTAGCTATCCAGTCACCTTTGATGAAAATGGAGCTCGGCATACGAATGTATTTAGCGGAGTTTTTCTGGGAAGAACGATTTCCCCCGCTAATGATGGGATTCATTCAGCCAATGCGGATGCCGACAGTTCGGATGACGGCGTCTCTTGGCCATTTCCGTTGGTCTCGTCGAGCACCGACGGGATTTCCAGTGTTTGGATTGAAAACGGTGGTAGTGTAGTAGGGAAAGTGGATGCCTGGGTCGATTTCAATCGCGACGGTGATTGGAACGATGCGGGCGAAAAGATTTTTGACTCTGCCAACATCAATCCGGGTCGCCAGTTCATGTCTTTCTCAGTTCCTGGTGGAGTTTCTGTTGGGACGACCTTCGCTCGATTTCGAATCAGCTTGAACGGCAAACTGGGTCCAACCGGCTCCGCGTACGATGGCGAAGTTGAAGATTCCCTGGTCGAAATCGTCTCACCTGACAATGCGAGTATCCGGTTGTCTACAGAAATGTCGGACATCCTGTCCAGAATCGATGTCGTGCAGGGAGCAACGATTTTAAGGTCCTCAGCGCAAGGTGGGATTCTCTTTAAGACAACGCTAAATCCCATGATGGAATTCGTGCTGACTCCAACATCGTCGCGTACTTATACGATCAATGATCTTCAACTGGAAAATGTCGGTTCGATAAGCGTTCGTTTGGAAGCGGATCGCGATGTTATTAAGCTGCGCAGTGCGACGAGCAATCTCTTAGCTTCTCTGTCAAGCACAGCAACGGCAACGAATCGCTTGCCGGAAATCGACGCGACCGACTCGACAGTGCAAAAGATCACGCCGAATTCGAGTCTGTATCGAGTTCGTATCCGTCACGGTGCGGAAGACACACTCGATACGTCTTATTATAGGTTATCCAATCCAATCATCGTCAATGGTGAAATCATGCATCGTTGGGTGAGTGGAGGAGTAGCGCTCGAAGTGGTCAACCCAACCCCATTTCAAAACCCGCGGAACAAGTATGACGTTGATTTCAACGGAAGCTTGTCGGCCATTGACGTCCTAGCGATCATCAACGCGTTAACAAGAGAGACGCCGTCGGGATCGATGGATCTTTCCAAAATGGATCCGGCTAATTGGCGTTACACCGATGTGAATGGTGACGGAAAGACCACGCCGATCGACGTACTTGTTCTGATCAACGAACTCAAACGCTTGGCAATCCCTGTTCCTAGTTACGGTTCAAGTCGTACTGGCAGTGGTACTCTAACTCTAAGTGGTGGCGTTTTAGATTTAACATATGGTGTTGGTAGCGTTTCTGTAACATCGGCTGCTAATTTTAATCTACGTGGTTCCGCCGTTCCAATTAATGCCAATGTGGGGTCTGGGTCGCAAGGCAGTATTAACGGGAACACGAGTCTTGTTTTGACGCAAACAGATTTGAATCAGTTGCCGAACAATATCGTTTTCGAAAGTCAAGGAGTCGTACTCGGCGTGCTGAAGAAAGGCTCGATGGAAATGGCCATCAATGCAGCTTACAACGGATCGCTCGTTCGAGTTGCCGGTCGGAAGATTCAGATCGATTCGATCGTCCCAGCGTTATCGTCTGGCGTTGTTTCAACGTTCCCTCTTGGCGATGCAACGATCAATTTGCGAAACCAACTGACGACGGAAAGACCAACCCCAACAACGCTCAAGTTAACGCCACCCCCTACACCGGTCAACTTAACGCCAACCCCCATATCGCTCTCGCTAACGTCAACCCCTATAACGGTCAACCTAACGTTAACTCCAACACCGCTCAACCTAATTACGATCAGATAGCCCGAGCGAATCGAATTCGATGATGAAACTCTCGTCCGCCCAACCACTCCATTGCGCTTCGTGTTAAGCAATTAGGGATAGTCAAAGTGCTAAGCCGTTTCCTCGGCGTCAGCTAAAAAGCGGCCCGGCCTCGGGCAGAAGATGTTGCGTCTTTTTCAACGTTGCCGGTCGCTTCGAGGAAGTAACGTCCGTAACGCGGCGGTATGGCTAGATCAAGTCCCCTTGGTTGTGTGGAACTTAAAAACGGGCAGCCTCGGTGAGCCGGAAGTCTACTACGACAAGGAGGTCGTGCAGCTTAGAACCGATGAATTTACTTGGTATTTGTAACCTCTCCCGCTTGCGGGAGAGGTCGGACGCGGTAGCGGCCGGGAGAGGGTATTCTCCTGCGCCACGGAAAATGCGGCCCTCTCCCGGGCCTGAGAGCCCGACCTCTCCCACGAAGACGTGGGCGAGGTAACACGTAAGCTGCACGACCTCCAAGGTGGGAGGGGGTAACTTTAAGTGGGTAGATTTTCCCTGCCGTATCGGGTTCGTTGGATAAACGGGGTCGAGAAAGATGAAAATGGGGAGATTCTCTCGGCAGGGGCTACTCCGATCGAAGGGCAAATTCTGATATGCTTCCTAACCCGTTTTCGAAATCCCTTTCGTGCATTAAAGCCAGTCTTTTATGAAGCCCATTCGCAAGCTCCTCGCCGCCAACCGGAGCGAAATCGCTACCCGTATTTTCCGAAGTGCACACGAACTCCAGATCCGCACCGTTGCGATCTATTCTCACGAAGATCGATTTGCGTTGCACCGGTTTAAAGCCGACGAAGCGTATCAAATTGGGAAGCCAGGCGAACCGATTCGTTCCTATCTGGATATTCCAGGCATTGTCCAGTTGTGTCTTGAAAATCAAATTGATGCGGTGCATCCGGGTTATGGGTTTTTATCCGAGAATGCCGAGTTTGCGAAAGCCCTGGAAGCTGCCGGTGTGCAGTTCATCGGACCGAGCGTGCGGGCGCTCGAACTGCTTGGTGACAAGGTTGCTGCTCGAGATATTGCGAAAAAAGTCGGCGTTCCGATCTTGCAGGGGTCGTCGAATGCGGTCACTTCCTTGTCGGACGCGATTGCCGTTTGCAAGAAGCTCGGGTATCCCGTCATGCTCAAGGCCTCCAAGGGTGGCGGTGGTCGCGGTATGCGCGTCGTCGAGAACGAAGAACAATTGGGACCCTCGCTTGAAACGGCGCAACGGGAAGCCAAAAACGCGTTCGGTAGTGACGAAGTCTTTATCGAGAAGCTTGTCTCTCGAGCACGGCACATTGAAGTCCAAATTCTCGGTGACCGTCACAACAACATTATTCACCTCCACGAACGCGACTGTTCGGTCCAGAGGCGGCATCAGAAAGTCGTCGAGCTTGCTCCAGCCCCGAATCTCGATCGCAAGTTAGCGGCTGAACTTCACGAAGCGGCCTTGGCCATCGGTCGCGAAGTCGGCTATTACTGCGCCGGTACCGTCGAGTTTTTGCTGGATACCGATACCAACCAATTCTACTTTATCGAAGTCAATCCACGCATCCAAGTGGAACACACAGTGACCGAAGAGGTGACGGGTATTGATTTGATTCGAGCTCAAATTCAAGTCACGATGGGAGATCGCATCGGTGATGAATTAGCTGGATTGCCGAAGCAGGAAGATGTTAAAACGATGGGTCAGGCCATTCAATGTCGTGTGACGACGGAAGATCCGACCAATCAATTCCGACCCGACTATGGTCGCATCACTCACTACCGGTCGGCGGGCGGGATGGGAATTCGTTTGGATGCAGGGAGTGCATTCAGCGGTGCGGTCGTGAATCCTTTCTACGATTCTCTCTTAGTCAAAGTATCGGTGCGCGGTCGCAATTTGCCAGAAGCAGCTGCTCGAATGGAACGCTGCTTGCAAGAGTTTCGGATCCGTGGCGTAAAGACCAATATTCCTTTCTTGATTTCGTTGATCACGCATCCGACTTTCCTGTCGGGCGAAGCAACAACTCGGATGATCGACACAACGCCAGAGTTGTTCGAGCTTCCAAAGCGTCGTGACCGAGCCACACGTTTGCTCAAGTTTATGGCCGAGACGATTGTCAATGGTGGAAAAGCAGAAAAAGAGGCGGCCAAAACAATCCGCCGAGAACCGGCTCCACTTCCCAAGCTTGACCGTACTCAGCCGATCCCCGACGGATATCGCAACAAGTTCCTCAAAATGGGAGCTCAGTCCTTTTGCAAATCGATTCGCGATTCGAAGGAGTTGCTGCTAACAGACACGACGATGCGTGATGCGCATCAATCGCTGTTAGCAACGCGGTTGCGAACCTATGACATGGTTCAAGTTGCAGAGACCTATGCGAGGCGTGCTCCGGAGTTGTTCTCGCTTGAAATGTGGGGCGGCGCGACTTTCGACACTTCGATGCGATTTTTGAAAGAAAGCCCTTGGCAACGACTGGTTGACATGCGTCAGCGCATTCCGAACATTCTGTTTCAAATGCTACTTCGCGCCTCGAATGCGGTCGGCTACACGAATTATCCTGACAATGTCGTAAAGCTCTTTGTCAAAGAAGCAGCCCAAGCAGGCATCGATATTTTCCGCGTTTTCGACGCGTTGAATTGGACCGAGAATATGCGGGTCGCGATGGAAGCGGTCGTCGAATCGGGAATGATTTGCGAAGCTGCCATTTGCTACACGGGCGATATCATCAATCCAAGCCGGCCCAAATACGACTTGAAGTATTACGTCAATTTGGCCAAAGAGCTTGAGAAGATGGGGGCACACATCCTGGCCATCAAGGATATGGCTGGATTGTGCAAACCGGAGGCTGCGAAACAGCTCGTACGAGCCTTGAAGCAGGAGATTGGGCTACCCATTCATTTTCATACGCATGATACCGCAGGCATTCAAGCGGCTTCGATTATGAATGCGGCCAGTGAAGGGCTGGAAATTGCCGATGGGGCATTGGCGCCGTTTTCGGGTGGAACATCGCAGGTTAATCTCAACACGCTGGCCGAAGCCTTGCGATACTCGCCACGTGAAAGTCGCGTTACGACCGATTCCATGAATGAACTGGCCGATTATTGGAAGGCCGTTCGCGAGTTCTATCGCCCCTTTGAAAGCGAATCACTGGTTGCTGCCGGCGATCTCTACGAACACGAAATGCCGGGCGGTCAATACACCAATCTGTATCAGCAAGCAAAGTCGCTTGGCTTAGCTCCGCAATGGGTTGCGGTCTGTCGGAAGTATGCTGAAGTCAATCAGATGCTGGGAGATATCGTCAAAGTGACTCCGACGAGCAAAGCGGTCGGTGATCTCGCGTTGTTCATGGTCGCCAACGGCTTGTCGGCCGACGATATTCGCTCGAATCGACGACCTGAGTTGGCCTATCCTGCGTCCGTAATCGATCTTGTAAGTGGCATGATGGGGCAACCACCCGGTGGTTTTCCTGCTAACGTCAAGAAGGCGATCCTCAAAGACCAAGCGGAAGTCGTTGGCCGGCCTGGAGAGTCCTTGCCCCCAGCGAACTTCGAGAGCGTTGGTAGGGCTTTGACGGCGAAAATGGGACGACCAGCTACTGATCAAGATATCGTGACGAGTTTTCTCTATCCAATGGTCTTCGACGACTTCCTAAAGCATCGTCTCGAAAGTGGTGATGCAAGCATGATGCCAACGCCGGCATTCTTTTATGGCCCACTCTTAGGCGAAGAAACGAATATCGATATTGAAGCGGGCAAGCGACTGATTGTGAAATTTTTGGCCATTGGGCAACCGCGGCCGGATGGAACGCGAACCGTCTTTTTCGAGCTCAACGGCCAACCGCGCGAGGTGGAAGTCGTCGATCGGTCGCTGGAGTCCTCGGTCGCGGCTCGAATCAAAGCCGATCCAAACGATCCAACGCATATTGCGGCTGGAATGCCGGGGATGGTGATCGGTGTCGCCGTCAAGCAAGGCGATATGGTCAAGAAAGGTCAGAAGCTCTTGTCGCTGGAAGCGATGAAAATGGAGACGATGATCAATGCCGACCGCGACGGCGAGATTGCCCAGTTATTGGTGCAATCGGGAAGCCAGGTCGAGACCAATGATCTTCTAGTAGTGCTGAAGTAGGTTATATGCGTCACCCGATTTCAACCCTCACCCCCGACCCCTCTCCCATAAGAATGGGCGAGGGGCGGAAATATTCTCGGGTATATTTGCGAATGATTAAACACGATTTTCATCCGGCCGGTCCAAGGCATTCAAGCAATTCTTGAATAGGTGTCGCGATTAAATTCCAATCGGTCGCGCAGCTCAGCTACAAACAAGTTGGAAACACGCTAAAACTACAAAAGAAGTGCTCTAGCCGTAGGTAATCGCAGCGTCACGGACGGAATGCAATCCTCACAACGTCGATCTGAAAGGATCGAAGTCGATTCGCGATCTTCCGCCTTCTTTGATCCATCTGGGTTCCCTGTTCCGCTACCGTTCTGAGTGCTGCTCCGCCACAACCTTGCCGCTAACCAGCTACGCTTCGTTCGAGACGAACGCGAAACGTGGGATTCGCTGGCCGTCAATTTCAACGAATTCTAAGAACATCGTCTTCGGGCGAACCCAAAGGCCTCGTTCACCGTATTCCGGTCGGTAGACGACGAGTTCTTCCAGGGTTTCGCTGTGCAATGCGACCCCGATGACCGTGTACTCTTTCCCTTTGTAATGTCGGTATCGACCGAGACGAATCGTTGGAACTTCCATTCGCAATCAAGATCTTGATGCACCGTGGCTACGATGGTTCTTCAAGAATTCCTTGTCCAAAGCCACCACTCGATGTTTCGTCTTGTGAATCGCTTGACCCATCGGCGGCAACCGAGGTGCGGTCGGTTGGGACGGTATCAAAGTGTGGCTTCGGCGGTCCGCCAGCATGCGGTTCCGAAGCACCTGGAGCAGTCGCCGTAATGGATGCGTCGGTCGTCGGTGTTTCAAAATAGTCATCGTCATAGCGAGACATATAGCCCGGGAGCTTGGCTCGTTCGATTTCAAGCTGATATTCGCGGAGGACAGCCGACTGAATCATATCGCGACAGACCTGATTGATCGGATGGGCAATATCTGCATAGAGACGATTCGAATTGGATTCACTATCCTTGAGATCGTGGCTACCGCGAAGTCGCACTCCACACTGATTGCAGTAATGGCTGCGAAGGTGATTTTTGTAGCCGCATTTACCGCATCGACCGGTAAGCTTGCGGCTGGGCATGGCTACGAACGGTGCCGTCGTTCCTTCGATGATCTTCAGATCACGAACAACGAAGCTGTGATCGAATGTGATCGAACAGAACGCGCGCAACCGATCCTCCGAATCCTCCATCAGCTTGATTCGAACTTCGGTTATCTCCATTACGCTTGCTCCTCCCGAGTGATATCGTCAGGCCGCTATCCAGTTGCGATGCCAAAGCTTAACGACTTCGTGGCGTTCATTCCAGTTATCGGCAATCATTCCCTTCCAACTGATCGCTAATTGTAGGGGCTTGCCAAGAGCTAACGGCGTAAGCTCTTACCTTAAGCCGTTCGCGGAAAAGGTTTGCCGTCGATTCAGCTTCGGCAAAGCTCCTCGTAATTCCAAATACGGCCGATCCGCTTCCAGTCATTTGGCAGCCAAGAACTCGAGGCTCGGAACGCAATGCTTCCAGAAGCTGTGCGATCCACCTGGTTTCCTGGGAAGCCGCGTTGCTTAATCGGTTGAAAAGCAGCCTCGGTATTCCGTCGCTGTCGTCTAATTCTAAAGCGGAAAGGATTTCTCGGCTGTTTTGTAGGCCAGCAGGAATCCCTGAATCGCTAGCTATTCGAAAAAAAACTTTTTGAGTCGAACACCCGATCGGCGGATGTAGGACAACGAAATGCATACGTTGGTTCGATGTGATGGGTTCGACGTGTTCGCCGCGGCCGGTACATCGTGCCAACCAGTTATTGAGCTTCGACCTTCTGGGGCTTCCTTCCAAAAAAAAGTTGATATCCGATCCTAACTTTGCAGCCAAATGTTTGGCCTCGTTCTCATTATAACGATTGGTCCAGACCAACATACCACCTATGATAGCGGCTGCCGCGTCGGCACTTCCGCCGCCGAGTCCCGCTTGTGAGGGGATTCCCTTACGCAAATCTACTTCGAGACCTTCTTGGATGCCAAGTTGGTTTCGAACTGCTTCCAAGGCTTTGACGATCAGATTCCGATGATCGGTCGGGATATCCCAGGCCTGATCCTCAGCGGTTAGCCTATGAAATCCGTTGTCTGTGGAAGGCTGCATTCGCAAGCGGATTAACGTGTCATTCCGGCGTCGAATGTGAAGTTGATCGCAGAGAGTGATGGCCAACATGACGGTATCGAGATCGTGAAACCCATCAGGCCGTCGACCAAGGATTTCCAGAAATAAATTTAATTTAGATGGGACAGTAATGACCCAACCGTCGGGTTTGCGCTCAATGAGCATCGATCTTTGTCATTCCAAGCGTTCAAGAACAGAATCCATCGGTACTTGCTTGATGATCTCATTTGGAAGTGGATCAGGCAATGGAATAGGGGGTGGAAATGACTGTGGGTACGTTTTGGGGCGATCGGCTGGCGATGGAAGAACTAAATCGGATTGGGAAGCAGAACCTTTTTCGGTCGGTTTCGAATTGGACAGCGGCAGCATTCGCGAACTCTTGTCGTTGGATGGAGTCCTTTTATTGAGTGCATTCAATGCATCACCGGAAGGTGCCGGTGGGCCGTTGTCGAGATAGGGATTATTGAACAAACCGAGCTGTTCTCGCGCCCAATCCTGCCATGGTAAACGCTTCTCATAGAGTAGCAGGTCATGAAGTTGTTGACGCAATTCATCGTCACTGTGTTTTGCACGCACACGAGCCCGAACCAAATTGCCAAGATATTCTGGATTGGTTGGATCGATGGCGTGAGCTTGCCAATAATAATTCAGCGCATCGTCAGGACGGGCGACCATCTCCATGATCAACCCAAGATTGTTCAGTGGAGCCGGATCTTCTGGCAGGTATTCACTGGCCGTTTCGAATGCGCCGGCTGCTTGGTAGAAATCGTGCTGATAAAAATAGACCAAGCCTAGATTGTTGTGAGCCGCACCGTTCTCCGAGTCCATTTGAATCGCCTCCTTAAAGCATAATTCTGCTTTCGGAAACTGACTCTTAGTAACGTGCAAATTACCCTTCTCAACCAGCTTTTGTGAAGCTAGATCACGCTTAGCCATATCGATTGATATGATCTGCGGATCGTTATGGTTCAAAATTTGGCAGCCGGATACGCATACGAGCACACAAGCACCGATTAAGGTCGCCTGAAGCCGATTTCTATCTAGCTTTGCTTGCCTCATGCAATAAAGCGCCGATCTTCCGTGTGCGTTACGTTGATTATGTCTGGAACTTGACTGGCATCATGCCAGCATTGCCATCTCGTTGGAATACAACCTTTGGGCGATCTTCGATTGCCTTGCGATACAATGCGGCTAAAGCGCTGGACTCCAGCGCAGACTAGCGCTGTCCGACTAAGCTTTTCGGAGAAAAGATTAGCTGCGTCAATGTCAGATTAACCGACCAAAGCTCTTGGCCAGCATTGGGTCTCAGGCTTGGTGTCAAATCAATCTCCCGAACCGTAAGCCCCGCCTCGGCGTCTTCGATGCTTTGACAGAAGTTGATAATTTGGGGGAGCGTCAGGGCTTCGAACGTGACATGGCTCGTACGGCTAGAATAGCGGCTATTCTCAGCCTTAAGTTCGTCGGACCAGACATTTTGCCCAACGATCCCAGCCGCTTCGCTAGCTTTACTCGCGCGTTGAATTATCTCTGCGGGAGTTTCTTTCTTTTGCGATGCTTTGCGAGGTTGATTTTCAAGTCGACGGATTTCCTCAATTTTTTCTTGGCTTTCCGCGAAGCGATCGGCAGCGGCCTGAAACGCACTCTTTTTTTCGATGTAATCTTGGAACGCCCAGACATTGGCAAAGATCAAACCGGCCAGGGTTGTCAGAGCAAGATAAACAAGTGGCTTGTTTGAAAAATTCATCGATCTACAGATTGTTTTCGTTCATGGAATCCGGGGTGAGCGTAACCGAGTCGGACGGTTTGATAATGGCGGACCCTTTTTTAAGTGGCCCAATAAATGTGGCGGATAAAGAATTGTTCGGGCCAACTTGTGATTTGGGTTGTTCAACGACAATGCCGAGACTCTGTAGACGATTCGTTAACTCGGTAATGGCATTGAGATCTTTGAGATCCATTTTCAATTCCAGTGATCCGTTATTAATCGCCAATCGATTGATTACGAATTGGCTTTGCGGTTTGATCGCGTTCAGTACGACATGCAATACTTCCAATGCGGATACCGTGTCTTCGATTTCACCGTCACTGTTTCTCGATCCTTTGGCTTCGAGATGTTTCAGAGCGATAAAATCCGAAACGTTTTCCGGTTGACGCTCGTTTTTGAAATACCCCGTGAACAGGTCGTTTTCCGCCTGTTCGATCGTGGCAATGGATCGAGCCATGACTTGCTTCTTCCACCAGCAAGCGAACGGAAACGCAGCCAGAAGCAAAAAGACCGAAAGAGCGGCTATGGCCATCCAACCGTGCAATGAACGATAGCGATCGGCTCCAGCCACGATTCCATCACGTAGATCAAACCACGCCGTGTTGGTCCCTTTGCATAGGCGATTGGCAGCCTTGTCGAGCCAAGCCGCTTGCGGCTCGGTTTTGGTCGCCTGGACATCGCTTGCCACGATCGATTGAACGAGTTGCTGTGTCTCGGCCGAGGCATTGAAAAGCGTCCACGTATTGTTTGCCTCGGCTTGTGCTACGAAAAGGCGGATCGCAATTTGACGTTGTTTCGGATCACCTACGACGTGATGCCAAAGGGATGGCCCATTTCGATCAAGACGCCACAAATCGCAATGGTTTTCTTCGTTCCAAAGGACTAGACCGTCTACCAGTCCAAACGCCTTGGCGGCTTCTTCGATGGCTAAAATGGGAGCGGGCGCAATCCAGCGAAAGTGCATTCCTTGCTCGTGAAAAGCTTCCACAAAGGGCAAGATCTCGTTCTGATCGATCGCCACGACTCGCAAGGTGTCGCCGACGGGAATAAAATCAGCAGCCATCCGCTCGGCATCAAGCGGAAGAAACGTTTCCGCCGCGTACTTGAGTTGAACATGATCCGTCTGCTTGGCATCGACCGCGCGAGGCCCTATCGCGAAGAGCACCGACCGAGGATCGGGGCAAAAGATAATATTGTCTTTCGCAGCCGACAGTTTCTTTTCGCGCTGTAGAAAGTCGAGGACGGACAAGGCTAAATCCTCGGGAGTCGTCGAGTCCAAAGGTAATTCGAACCCAGTTCCGATTCCCAAAGAAATGTTGTAAGAACTGCCGCTTTGCCGAACAACACAAGCGCACGGCTTCATTGCATCGGGCCCTTTTCAACTTTGGGTGCTAAAGCCCGTTGGTATCCCGAAACATCGTTTGCCGGATCCAGCCCTGGCGGCAAGGGGTCGGAGAGATCGCCTGTATCTAGGATGGGCGGGATAGGCGCCGGTTGGGTGGCACCGTAGTTCATGGGCGCTGGAATAATAACCGGTTGTGCCATCGACGGCGAATTGGTGGAATAGGTTTCGCCATTCGTCATGGCGTTTTGTGCCTCGGTCGAGACGGGAACACCGGCCATCGGCGAGGTGTTGGGGACTTCGAGTCGGACCTCTTTGCCGCTGTAGTTGACGATTGCAACGCCACGTTCGATTCGAGAGATTCGTACGCCCACGGGTGATAACTCTAAATCTTCGCCAGCAGATTTCACATCGAAGCCACCGCTGGCATCGGCAAAAATACCGACTGCCTGACTGCCTTCAATGATGGTTCCCAAGAGCTGGATCGCGAACCGAGGCTCTGGGATAGTTGCCATCGTATTCGTTGAAGCTGGTTCTATTGTTGGAACCTGAGACATTCTCGGTCCGCGAAGATCGAGGTTCCACAAATCCTCAAAATTACGTTGGCTGTTGCTGGCGATCGTCGCCGAGGCTCCCAGGGCATTCGGTTGCGATGAACCCCCAGAAATCTCAGCGATGTCGGCTGGTGAATTCCAAAATGCCCAGCCAAAGATTCCAGCAGCGACCAAGCCTGAAACACCAGTTGTGGCTATAAGCTGATTTTTGAGCGATTTGAGCTGCATACGGATCGTCCTACGAAAGCCATCATACGATCCGGCGGGAGTTCAGTGAAATACGAATTCCGATATTTGTGGTGCGCCTTCCGAATCGAAGGCACTCACAATGATCCGTCGGGATCTCCCTTGAGGAGCATCAACATCGATAAAAAGGCTATACGCGAACGAACTCAAACCAAGTAGTGACCCGAGTGCTCGACGATCCTGAGCCTTGGGGACCTTGGTTTCTAGCACAGCTTGGAGGTCAACTTGTTCAAACCTTCGTATCTCGCTTAGCAAATCCTTGGCCGCTCCACCCGGAATGATCAACTCGATCAATGCGAGAAGTGCCTCGTCCGTTGATCGTGAGACGTTGAGCTGCCCGCTCCCCCACACGGTTAGCGTTCGCGTAAAATCCAGTTTCACGTCCCCATTCGGACTTTCCTTCGCGATTTTACCAAAATCAAAAATCTCGCCCCAACTCCGAAATGCTGGCAATGCCGATTGAGCTATATCGATCGAGGTACTTGCTCCTGGGTTCGAATCGACTGCTTCCGAATCCGATTTGGATTTCCGTGGTGGTGGTGTTCCTCGAACAATGGAAATCACGGCTGGCTTCGGAACCATGTACCGGATGGCACCTTTACCTGCCAAATCGCCGATAGCCTTCGTTACCTTGGCTGGCCCCCCGAGGTGATACACGGTGTTCAAGTTGAGTTTCGTGTTCTCATCAGACAAAACGAGGTCAAAACGTTGCCCACCCAGGACGACAGACTCGGCGAACATGCCTATTGGTTCAGCCGGTTGTTTGGTGGCATTCAAGCGCCTTGCTTGTTCGACCTGATAAAAAATGGCCCCCGCATAGGGTAGTATTTCATCCTTGGTTGAGGCGATCCCCCACCGTTGTTGCAAGAGTGCTGTGGCATTCGAAGCTTGTTGGGTAGCACGAAGACTCTTCGACGCCAGCGTTGTAAGGGCCGTTGTCAAGATGATCAAAACAACGATCACCATCATCAAGACGTATCCGCGGCGGTGTTTCATTGCAGCTTCCTCAAAAGCTCGACCGATGCCCAGCGCTTGGCATCGGTCGAATTGGCTTCCAGGATGTCGATTCGAACGACCAACTTTGGCTGACCAAAGACCAAGCGTTGGTCGACGATCTGAGCTTGCCAAATCCAAGTCCGCTGGGGACCAATCGGACCTAAGCCAGTGTAAGGCAGTCCTCCGGGCATTCCTGACCATTGAGTGAGAAGTCGATCCAGCTCCGCCACCGCCAGAATTTTTTTCTCGGCGAATTGAAGCTGGCGTTTATGGGCTTTGAATCCTTGCAACGCGGCAATGGCTAAACTCGAAAGCAATACCATTCCGACGAGAACCTCGATTAAGGTGAACCCTTTACGGCGCAAACAATGCAATGACATCGGCTTCGTTCTCCATGCGTATTTGTTGTCCGGAAAAGCCCAGTGTCACCAACCACGAAGCATTGGGATTCACTCCTACCAATCCAATGGCGTACATCGGGGACGTTCCATTGGCGCTTATCATAATTTGTTTTTCATTGGATGTGCTGATCCCCTGCGAGTCGCGTATCGCGCTCATCGCGATCCCGCTAGGAAGCTTCCAGGATCGAGCAGTCGGCTTGGCGGTGGAATCATCCGTCGATCGGACGCGAATGGTGTGTGATTTGCGATAAAGCGTTATCTCATGAGCCACATGTTCTTTTCTCGCGATCGATCGCGCGAAGCGATCGGCTTCCTGAATCAAACCAACGGCTTGAATCATCTTTGCGCGATTGACGTGACCGCGCAGGTTCATCGATGCAATCCCAACGATCATCCCCAAAATCACCACGACAGCGATTACTTCAATTAACGTAAAACCGTCTCTTTGTGCCATCGCCGGAGATTTCATGAACGTCTAACCCTCGACGTCGCTCCGCAAGTCAGCGGCTTCACCGGTTCCCCCTTCTTTTCCGTCTCCTCCCAAAGAAGCGACTTCATAGGCGCCGCCTTTACCGCCAGGAGTGCGATAGATATACGGTCTTTTCCATGGATCTTTCGGCAGTTTGGACATGACACCCGACGGAAAATTTTCGGTCGCTTGTTTGAGAGCAGACAACCCTTCGTCATTGGTTGGGTAGCGGCCGGTTTCAATGTAGAACGAATCAATCGCCTTAACAATTTCTGCAATCTCTGTTTTGGCAAGGCCGCGCCGAGCCGCAACCATATGCCCGCGAACGTTGACCGCTGCGATTCCTGCCAGCATGGCCAAAATCACCATTACCGCCATAAGTTCGATCAACGAGAATCCTTGGCGATGACCGTATTTTCGTAGCATACCAAACCTCGATAGCAGATAAGAGACGGAGAAGAATGGAGTAACTACTATATTAACGCACTTGGAGGGCGAGTTGTAAAGGATTGTGTGGCGGAACGGTTGCAACATGCAGCTCCGATTTTCCCAATCATAATCGCAAAACGCGGGTCGGAAGGACCCGCGTTTCCGCAATGGGCAAGATTAACCGTCCGCCAGAGAAAGCTTATCTGCGACGACGGGTTAGGTCGTCGATATCCTGCGCAAAAACGCTGTCGACGGCATTCGTATTGACGGTTGAATTCGAGGCGATCGCATTCGTCGCTGGCGAGTTGACACTTAGTTGCGAGGAAATCTGCGACATGGCCGCGTCCGTGGCACTGAATCCTTCGCCCTCGCCACTGCCGGTCGTTGCTGGAGTCAACGTTAGATCGCTCGGATCCGCCAACAATTTAAGCAGTCTCGAACTCCCTTCCGTGGCTCGGATCGTCACCAATTCCGGGTCGGTTGCCGATACGCTACCCGTTACAACTTGATTGCTAGGATTTGTGGCACGGATCGAAAGTGAACTTCCAGCCGAATCCAGAGACAAATTGATATTCTTGTAGTTTTTCCATTCGCCGTTCGTGGCTATCCACTGTTGCGATTGCCCGTTTCCAATGGCTGCGGTGACACCCCGTCCAATCGCATTGCCAAGGAAGTCTCGTACGTCAAGATAGCGAGATTGAACAGACCCAACCGAGAGTCGGACGGAGTTGTTATTACCGTCGTTTATGTTCGAAACAATCTGCATACTTCCTCTGTCATTTGCGATGAATGCGAGGTCAGGTACCGCGATTGTGTAAGTGCCCGGAGGCAAGCTATCTGCCTGGAAAGTTCCATCGCCATTGACGGATAACGAACGATTGATCGTATCTCCGGTCAGGGCAGGTCCGGTCAGGCTTAGATTGAAGCCATAGACGTCTGGTGAAAAAGAGCTATC
>JANOAI010000184.1:0-20111 GCA_031411055.1 Pirellulaceae bacterium | reverse complement strand
CCGCGTATTTCCGATGGCGCTTCTGGCTTCATATCGAAGGTGTCAAGCTGGCTAGGAGCCCCGAGATTGAAAATCATAATCGCCGAGCGTTTTTCTTTGCTTGGATCGATGACCTTCATTTCCTTGGCAGCCAAGTATTGAGGGAGCCCAAGCCCGATGGCTCCTAAAGTTCCGACTTGAATAAAGTCGCGGCGGGTCGCTCCATCGCAGGTGTGGGCTTTGGCTCGACTAATGAAATCAAGCATAAAAAGTTTCTGCTTAAAGGTGGGAAGATATCGCAAGTCAGCAGTAACGGACTCGCTCAATTCTAGCCGATCACAAACCTGACGGCCAATGACATCCTGCCTTTCCGAGAATCCAAATCGACGGAAAAAGACTGGCATTCACTAGCGAAAATCGCATCGTGCGGGGTTTCTCCCATGACATGCCGCAATTATCCTTGTTGGATGTACCCTTTGAGTTCAGTGTCGAATATCGAATCTCCGAAGGTGGAAATAGTGGATTGATGTATCACGTCACCGAAGAGGGTGATAAGCCATGGCAAACTGGCCCCGAAGTTCAGATCCAAGACAACCTTGCCGGACACGATCCACAGAAAGCAGGTTGGCTTTACCAACTCTATCGGACGGACACCGATACGGCCAAGCCAGCGGGCGAATGGAATCAACTTCGTATTGTGATCACACCTGACAAGTGCGAGCACTTTATGAATGGAACCAAGTAAACGTTGATTTTCGAAAAAATTTCGCGTTGCCTTAGACGGAGCGGGCTGGGCGATAGTTGTTCAAACAACTATTCCTGACGTCTGATCGCAATCTGGCTGCCTGTCGATCGATGGAACGCGATGGCGAGAGCAGATGTTTTTCGGCCAAGTTTCGCAAACAGCCAGCCATGAGAAAGAGGTACATGGTGATCATCGGCATGATCAAGAGGTCCTGAAACATTCCAATAAAAAGGTAGCCAGTGATGAAACTCAGAAAGACAACTCCGAATTGCCGATGTTCGATTGCCAACACTTCTTTGGCCCAAAGTCGATAGGCCCATACGCTCCACCAAATAAGCAACGCGGTAAACGGAATGACGGTGATCAGTCCGTTTTCCGTTAGCAACGCCAAGAAAATATTGTGTTGAACATAGCCTTTCGCTTTGACCAACGGCACGTCCACATCGCGTTCACTGAGATATTCCTTCGACTGGTTGAGATACTGAGCCGTACCACATCCAAAAACGGGGTACTCTTCAAAAATCTTCCACGCATAGATCGCCAGCAGTGGGCGCAGTTTGGCGGAATTGCTCATATCTTTCACGCTGACATTCTTGTCGCGTTTGAAGCTGTTGAGATTCTCGGATTTAGCGGCAATGATTAGACCGCCTCCCATGAGGATTAAAATCAAAAACGGAATTCGCCAATTCCTCGGCATTTGCACGTACAGAATGCCAGCCAAAACGGCGGCTCCACCCATCCAAACACAGCGAGTCAATGTGCAATAGATTCCTAGCAAGTGAATCGAGATCGTTGAACCAATCAAAAGTCGGCCGTGTTTTCCATAGTACGCTAGTCCCATCATGGTGCAGGCCAATCCTAGAACAAGCAAGACGCCGTTCGCGGAAGGGTTAAGCAAAGGACCTCGCCCACGTCCAAGAAATTCCATCAACTTCGGATCCGAGATATACCGCGGAAAGACCGCCCAGCGCATTTCAAATTTCTCAGCCGCGGCGGTAATCGCCAAGTAGATTCCAAGGACTGCCAACGTCGCGAACATCATCCGCAACCGCTGTGGTGTGAGCTCGATCTGTCGACCGATCCAATAAACGATTATGGGAATGAGATAGTAGTAGATCAATCGACTGACAGGCGCTCCATTGTCTATTCGCCAATCGCTCCTAAACGTGGTAAGAACCATCATCCCGATGAAGAATGCAAAAAGACTATCGGAAGCATTCCAACGCTTTGGCTCGTTCCATCCGAATCGCCGATAGATTGCGTAGATACCCAAACTAGCAAACACCATCAATCGATCCGACGTGATCGAACCGATATGAAAAAAAGGATATCCGAAAACCGTCCCCGCGATCATCGTAGCGAGCACGAACCCCCATAGCCCCGTCCACCGAAAGTAGACGGCGCCCCAGGCTAGCGCAGCGAGCAACCCGATGACGAGGAGGATTTCCATCTGTAATACCGTTATGACTGTTACAACCGGAACGACGATCGAACTCGGTCGTCAAAGAGTAGGTCACAAATGGCAGTTCATCGGGTTGAGGCCCCACAAATTTGCGGAGAAATAGCCACGTCGTCCAATTGGAGTTCGGTCTGGCGTGTGTTACGACAAATTAGTCGCGGCATTAGCCGCATGGGCTCGTGTCCGTCTACGCTAAGCCGACTTTCGAGTCGGGCCCCTTGGTGGGCGGATGGAAGAATAAGAGGAGCAAAACCACGGCTAGAATTGCGAGCCCAGTCGGGTACAAGAAGACCGATGTGTAGTCGGTAACCATCATGACTTGTTGGGCTTCGTTCTTTACCTCTACAGTGTAAAGCGACTTGATTCTCAGGAACCCGAAACTTGCGACGACGATCCCGGCTCCAAGAACAAGAAAATTGAACAAACCTTGAGCGCTAGTCCGAATGTCTTTCGGAAACACATGGTCTACGAAAATGTAGAGTGTTGCAAAAAAGAATGCGTAGCAGATCCCATGCAAAACTTGCACGGCGATAATCAACCATTGCCATTCCGGCGATCCGAAAAAAGCGAAGACGGCAAAACGCGCTGCATGTCCCAGAATACCAATGATCATCGTCCATTTCCAACCGATTCGCTTGAGGACGGTGCCAAGAACGAGCATCGTGACAATCTCGGCAACCTGCCCAATGGTTGTGACGGCCATGACAATGTTATCGTCAAGCTTCACGCTATCGCTCAAGAAGTTTCCGATGAGTACGAAATAGCCATTGTGAATCGTCGAGTCGATAAACGTGACAATAAACAAAACCAATACGTACGGGTTGGCCAGCAACTTGATCGCCTTCAACCAAGCTAGCTTGTCATCCGATTCAATCGCTTTTCGAGGCGGTGTATGCGGGAGTGTTAAACTGAAGGCAGCCATCGCAAACGAAATGAATGCCGCGACAATAAAGATCCACCGTATCTGATCGGTGGTCGCATTGGCCGAAAGCAAGAAGATGAATGGCCATGAAACAACAATCCATCCAATCGTCCCCCCCATGCGCACGAAACCAAATTCATTCGCTGGATTGCGAAGATTCGCAAAAGCCAAGGAGTTGGTTACAGAAATGGTAGGAACATAGAACAAACCGTAGATCAAAAAACTGATAAAGAACCCCCAGAAGTCTTTGAAGTAGGCGGTAGCTAATAACGATAGACCACCCACTAGATGACTAAACGCAAGAAAGCGTTCGGCGGAAAAATTTCGATCGGCGAATTGGTTGCTGAAGAAGATTCCCACCAGTGCCGCAATCCCGAACATGCTCCCGGCAAGAGATTGTTGCCAGCCTGCGAACCCAAGTCGTCCCTCTCCCATGTAGGTGAAGATGTGAACTTGCCATGCCCCCCAAATAGCGATCTCGAGGACCATCATGATGAATAACTGAAAAAGCACCGATTTGTTCGTGGAGCTTGCATTTTTGGACGTTGAACTCATTCAGCTAATCTCCGTAGGCTTTCCAAAACCAGGGGTGCGACAATATTGAATTGAAAATATTACCAGAAACGATTGGGCAAAGGGGGATATGGCTCCGGGTTCGTCAGCGAGCGTTAAGCCGCCCTAATGGCGTTTGCTAGGCCACCGGAATTTCTGATGAACTTTGGCGTAGCATTCTGCGTCTTAAGAAAATATTGAAGGATTCCGAAACCATTTGTGACGCGAGAATTTTTCTTGACAGCCTCATGGAGCATCTTGTTTGCGAATGAACGTCAACGGCGGAACTCTGCTAGATACGCAGGGTTTAAAAGGTTCTAGTTGATGTAGAGACGGAAAGCTCATCAATCCCCCCACCATCATGTCCAACTCATTCCTCAGTAACTCCCCACCACCAATCGCCCAGACAGGCGACTTCCTCCGGTTAGGATTGCGCCGTGGTGAAAGCTGCGTTTCGGTCATCCGAGAGGCTGCGCTGGATTCCGTTCGCCGTTTGGTCTCGGACGTCAATGAATCCGGTGGTTTGGACGAAATGGTCGTTGATAGACAAGTCGGTATGCTCGTAGCATCTACCTACCGCTTGCTCGATCCTCGATACCGAATTCAGTTCTACGAACGCGTTCAGTTGAGTTATCCGGCAGAGCGCGAGGAGCAGTGTTGGTCCTGTTCGGCCGAGGTCGATCTTTGGACGGTTCCGGTGACGAGCCTCGATGTTCATTCGAAGGGAGAGGACGTAAGCCTTTCGACAGCCGAATTAAGCGATAGCGAACCGGGGATCTTGAGCAGCGCCCGTGAAATTGTGCGATTTCTGCAGAAACTCGATGGCGACAAACTAACTCGAAAGGTACCACTTTCGGCGCGAATTCGGCAATCGCTTCGCAATTGGCTTACGAATCGCGCGAGCTAGTGGAGCGTCAAGTTTTAGATTTAGGGTTGGGTTATGGGGCAGGAGTCAATTGTATAAAGCACCCGAAGGGCCGTTCCGGCAATTGACTCCTGACCCAATAACCCGGACTTTCAAGCTGTTTCTACGCGTGAAGGCCCGCGTCGAGTCAAAATAGGCAAAACAGGTGCTATTTTACTGACGGACTTTGTCGATTCCCCTTAAGGGTGACCCTCCATATGCCGAAAGACTATAGACGACGGGTGATGTTTCTCGAAGTCTTCAGCGAAATGATGGCGGAGGTTATCGGTGGTGTTGAGCATTTTTTGGAATCGAGCCGTCCGAACGAATCGATTTTTGATCCTGCACACTCTCATTGCGACAACGCTCTTCGCTAGCCTTTCGTCCACGTCGCTCCGCGCCGAAACCTGGGCGACAAAGTTGTTTAGCACGACCAATCACGACTTTGGATCGGTGAGTCGGAACGCAAAAAGTGACTTCAGTTTTGTTATCGAAAACATCTACGAAGAAGATGTTCACATTGCTGCTATCCGAAGCAGTTGCGGCTGTACCAAGCCCATCTTGGAAAAACGGCTGATCAAGACCTGGGAAAAGGCGGAGCTGATCGCACAATTCAATACGCGATCATTCATAGGCAACAAGAGCGCGGTCATCACTGTCGTCATCGACCAGCCTTTTTACGCTGAAGTCCAGTTGACCGTTCAAGGCCATATCCGATCCGATATCGTCGTTGAACCGGGCGAAGTCAATTTTGGTGAAGTAGCACTTGGAACCAAGCGAGAAATTCCGGTGAAAATTTCGTATGCTGGTCGCCCGGATTGGGAGATCGTGGACGTTCGCGGGGACAGCGAGTTCCTCTCTGTACGACTCGACCCAATCACTCGCCATGGGAGACAGTCAACTTATACGATGCACGTATCTGTCCTAGACACCGCTCCGGCTGGCAACTTGCTGGACGAACTCATCGTCATCACGAACGATGTTCGAGACAGTGAGTTCACCTTAGTGACTTCGGCGAAAATTGCCGCGCCGGTCACGGTCACACCGAATCAAATTGCACTTGGCGATGTAATCGATGGCCAAACAAAATCGGATCGATTTATTGTTAAGGGTAACCGTCCATTTCGTATCACCGAGATTCAATGCCTTGACAAGCGGTTTGAATTCAAACTGCCCAAAGATGCCAAACCGGTCCACGTGATCCCATTTGCGTTTCACGGCGAAGGCGTCGCCGGAGGTGAAAGCGTCAAGCAGTCACTCTTGATCAAGACCGATATGGGCGAAAGTATCGTGGCGGAATGTATCGTCACGGGACAAGTGGTTCGCTAAGTTACTCGTCGCAAGGTACAAGGAAGGCTCCATGAATCAAGTAACGCATTGGCCGATGGGCTTGCGCTTGCCAAATTATATACCGGCCTCTGAAAGCCATTCGAAGTTCGCAGTCGATCCGATCGATCCGCTTCCAATCGCAAAATCCGGACCTTCGACGGGAGCTTATGCTCGACTATCATCCGAGCTGCAAAAGTCGGAGTCAAAAGCCGCTGCTACGAAGTCGAGCAAGCCGATCGACTGGCTTGATTCGCTCGATCACACGTCCTAGGTTGTTAGCGAGAACCCTGGCTGACTATCGGATCGGTCGTTCGGTTCTGGGTAAGGCAAGGTAGCAATCGCTAAATCGCAATCGGCGCTTTTCGAGGCCGAGTTCCGGCTACTTTCACCAAGCCCCAATTCCTTTTCTGCCCTCTCCCGGCCGCTGCTCGGTCGGTTCTTCTCGAACAGGGAGAGGCCGCCGACGTTCCTGAAAGCGCCGGTCCCAATTTGGGTCATCCTTTTTCTTTAAACAGCAGCTATTCTTCTCATCCCTCCCTCCGCTGGGCATATCGCGACGATGGTGTAAATTAGCGTTGATGAAAATATTACTCGCTAACGATGATGGGATTTACGCACCCGGTTTACATGCCATGCGACACGCACTCGCCAGACTTGGCGAAGTCGTCGTCGTCGCCCCGGCAACGGAACAAAGTGGCGTTGGACATTCGATTACTTACTTGACTCCTTTGACGTGCAAAAAAGTCTACGACGACAACGACGAGCTACGTGGCTGGGCGGTCGATGGTTCGCCGGCTGATTGCGTCAAATTGGGGGTCACTCAGCTAGCCGGTGGCGATGTCGATCTCGTCGTCAGCGGTATCAATCATGGTCTGAACGCAGGAATCAATGTGCTCTACTCAGGGACCGTCGCGGCGGCCATTGAAGGGGCGTTTTTTCAGATCCCAAGCATTGCCGTATCGCTTGAATACGATCTTCACGCCGATTTCAAATCAGCGGCTGAAATGGCGACAAGCTTGATCGAGAAACTGTTAAAACAAAGCCTGCCGACACCGGAACTCTTTAACATCAATATCCCGACCGCTGCCACGCGAGCCTTTCGTAGCGGACAGCAGCCTGAGGTTCATCTCGTACCATTAGGCTTTTGGCGCTACGGGCAAAGCTATATCAAGCGTCAGGATCCTAAAGGCCGCGACTACTATTGGTCCGCGAATGAAGGTCCACCGCAATCGCTACCTCAAGAAACCGACATTTGTACGTTATCGGAAGGGCATATCACGATCACTCCAATGCAGTTTGATCTGACGAAGGCTTCTTTGTTGCCATCGATGCAGGCTTGGTCCGTTCGACTGTAGTAGAGGACTCGCGATGCGCCCAATCTATCTCGATTACAACACGACCACTCCTTTGGCCGGCGCGGCTCGACAAGCCATGCTCCCCTTCTTAGATGAGCACTATGCGTTGCCTGGACATCCTCATTGGCAAAGCCGAGCGGTAGAAGAAGCAATTGAGGATGCTCGAGCAAGTGTCGCGTCGATGATCGGAGGTGTCGCGTCGGAAATAGTCTTCACCTCCGGAGGGACGGAAAGCAATAATTTAGCCATCCTAGGTGCAGCCCGTGCTTTCGAATCAAAACAAACGAGGCGAGTCAAGCAGCACATCGTACTTTCGTCACTCGAACATGGTCCAGTGTCTCTTGCCGCGGAGTCGCTGGAACGAAATGGCTGGGAAGTAACACGCGTCGAATGCAATCGGGAAGGCTACATTGATCCAGGTTCCCTTGGAAAGGCAATTCGAAAATCGACTCGTTTGATTAGCATTCAATATGCCAACGCGCAGCTTGGTACCGTTCAGGACATCGCGAGTTTAGCTCGGCTTTCGCGGCCCAAAAACTGTTTGTTTCATACCGATGCTACGCAAGTGTTTGGGAAGATCGAAGTCGATATTGACGAACTGGGGATCGATCTGCTTTCGATTTCCGGACACAAGATGTATGCACCGAAGGGGATCGGGGCCTTGTACATCCGAAGTGGGGTGTTGATCGAAAGTTTGCTTTTTGGTGGCTGGGAAGAGGCGGGATTACGTCCCGGAATGAACAACGGCCTGGCGATCGCTGGGTTCGGTGCCGCTGCGCAGTTAGTGAAAGCTGGCAAACAAGAAAGTACAGAACGACTGCTGGAACTGAAAGATCGATTCCTACAACTCTTGGAAGAAAGCCTGGGTGATTCGATTCAAATGATCGGGAGGGACACCAAAACGCTTCCAAATACATGCTGCCTGCGAATGGGCGGCATCTCTGCGCAGGCCATTTTGGCCAAGGCCTCCGAACTTCACATCGGACTGCCGATCGCCTATCATTCGATCTCCGATGCCGCATTCCGAACGCATGCGCTGAATGCGATTCAGCTTACGTTGGAAGAAGCGCGATCGGTCTTGTGTGTAAGCGTTGGATGGAACACAACTCGTGAAGAAATCGACGACGCAGCATCCATTCTCAGCGAAGCCTATCGAAGTCTATTCACTGCGTAATGCTTGAGCAGCTTCTTTGAAAAGGACCCCGAGCGATTTCTTCGGAAGGGGCAACCCCATCATAGGAGCAAACTCTTCGAAGTCTCGATCCACTTCCTGAAACAAGCTGACGAAATCGACATGGTGCGCTACCGTAATCCTCATTACCGAAGCGAAGAAATCGTGTTGTTCAAGCCATTGTTCGTCACTACATGACGGCAACAACGCGGCGACGGCCACGCAAGCGCAATCCATTTGATCAGGCCCAGCGGACAACAACTCTTCAAAGTCAGGGTGATTCTCGATCAGCTTTGCAAAATCAAGTGGCATATGCCACATTCGGCAAAGTGCCGCGGCAGCCTCCGCATGATCCCAACCTAGGACTTCTTGCTCAATTGCCGACAAGCGCATTTGACTCACAGATCGTCGTTGGACGATCTTCGAGTAAACGTCTGGCAAGGCTTCAAGCAAGATTGGGATGGCCATATCCTGAAGGAGTGCGGCAGAAAACAGTTCTTCTGCATTCGATAAATGGAGCGCTTTGCCGATCACTCGCGAGAAGATGGCGCGGCGAAGCGAATCCATCCAAAGGCTCTTCAGATCAAAGCCACCGATCTTTGGATTGGGAATGATACTGAAAACCGCACTCCACAACGCAAAATTTTTGATCGGACGAATACCAACCAAAGAAATCGCTTGTTCGACGTTCGATATTTCCCGTGAGAAGCCAAAATAGGACGAGTTTACAAAGCGTAATATTTGAGTCATCAGCCCTACATCGGCTTCGATTGGGCGTGCGAAGTCCCTCGGCCCCTTGGTTGGGTCTTGAGACAATTCCAACAGCTTCACGGCACTCGCCGGTAAAGCCGGGAGTTGTGTCGATGCAAGAACTTCTTCTAAACTTTTCGTTACGGCGGAACTCATTTTTCCCTCAATAGGAGATCCTGGGCTTGAATCTCAATCACCTAAAGAAACATAGGTTTCGGTTCGCCGAAACGCAAAATGAATGTCCCTATTTCTTCCCCTCAAATCTGTATGGAATCGATCGGTTGTAACGCCTGAATCGTTTGTTACAACGAAGCCTATCAACTGGGTTCTCGGCGCCGAGGATCATTGGATTTCGGTTTTTTTCCGATGAATACCAAATGTAACGATTCTCCGATCCGGCCCCTCGTCAGCATTCGGAAAACGGGGTCAGGTACCAAAAGTGCAAAGCACCCGAAGGGCTGTTCCGGCTTTTGGTACCTGACCCCGTTTTCCAAGCCTACGTCGTTCATGAAAATGCTCTAGTCGAGCTGATAATCGCTACTTCCGTTAGAACTGAAGTCGTATTCGATTGCCCTTTTACGCCAGAGAACCGACAGAAATTGTTGGCGATCTTGAGCGGATGACCGAGGCCGTTTGGGTCAAAGAGTCTTGGAACTGCCCGCTCTATTTGCTTCTTCGCACATCGTGTGTTTATTGCGAATCGTTTTTATCTTCGGGGAGCCAAACGTTGGAGTTCTTCGCGAGCACGGAGAAGTTCAGCTCGAGTTTGAGAAAGTTCAGCCTGCAACGAGCGAACGTAGTCCGGCGTCAGCATCTCGGGCGTGACGGTTGATTGGGTATCTGCGGATGACGAATCGCGCTCAAACGGGACTTGAAGCATCGTCTGCATCTTCGATGCGCCGCGATAAAACCCGACTGAAATCAAGGTTCCTGGTGTCGCTTCCCGTTTCCATTTTACGACGTCTTCTTCGCCAAGCACTCCTTTGCCGTCGAGCTCGACAATGCAATCTCCAGGTGCCAGTCCTGCCGCTGCACCCGGAGAGTTTTTCTCAACTTCC
Organism: Pirellulaceae bacterium; assembly: GCA_031411055.1. Lineage (GTDB taxonomy): Bacteria > Planctomycetota > Planctomycetia > Pirellulales > Pirellulaceae > JAIYDQ01. The sequence goes on along the minus strand of JANOAI010000184.1, from coordinate 9,887 downwards.
AGGACACTCGCGCCACGATAGACGGGAATTCCAAACTGCCTTCGAAACGCATCGGAGAGTTGCACAAGCACTAGTCCGAGGCTGCCACGTCCGTCGACAACTTGCGGTACTCGTGGAACCAACAACGAACGCTGCGTGGAAGGCGCGATTGGTCGGCCAGTCCAAGGAATGGAGCCGTCATTGTTGGTGATCGTTTTCATTGCGATGCTACGAGGGAGCATGACAGCAACGACTTCAATTTGTCGACCGCGACGATCCACGAGGAAAGTTACCGGTTCGTTGGCCGGGAACTGGACGATTTCTCCGGCAAATTGGTCAATGTTGCCAACCGCTTTCCCTGAAATGGCTAGAACGCGATCGCCGACGCGAAAGCCTGACTTCCAAGCTGGTGAGTTTTCTGCGACTTCCTCCACGGCCAATCCGATTTGACCAGGCGATGCTTCTTTGAGAGTTAGCCCAAGATAGGGTGTTGGATCGTTCGCTGGGTCCATGTTTGGCGTGTCGGGGGCCGCAGGTTCCAACCTTGCCCCCGGTTTTACGACTCCTGGCCCGTAGCCGCTGATTTCGACCGATTTTGGAACAGTAACTCTCTGGGGCTTAGGCAACGATTCGTTACTTCCAGTACTCTCCGATTTCTTCCCTAGGTCTTGTTGCTCCTTGGCGAGCTTGGCTTCCAATTCCTCAAGAGGATTGGACTGAGCAAGTAACGGAGCCGCCCCCCATGCCAAAATTATGGCTGCCACCAACGAATACCATCGGATCGATCCCATAAAATGTGACTCGGCTTGCTTTAGTTGGCTAGAATGAAGCCCACGATGAAGGAATATAAACTGCTTTCTATTGTAGATGCGTTGTTTCTTCGGGCAAAAGGGATTTCTGGCGAGCGAGCACGGAATGCAGGTCGAAAGTTCAGAATCTAGGGGAAATATTCAGTTTATCCAGTCGGATTCGAACCAGATTGGGGGCATCGTTGATATCGTTTTGCGCCATCTGTCTGCAGAATCTCGGGCGGCGATCTCTGAATCGATCGAAAACGCCATCCAGCAGTCCAACCTTCGCTTTGTTGGGTTGCGAAGCACGGCGGAACCGCCGTCCAACATTCAAGCTGATTTCTCGGTAAGTTCGACCGGCGAAATTCCAACGGATTCGTGGACCGGCCAGGGTTCAGCTGGTTTCGCCGCGGCCTTCCTTCAGGAATATCCCGGTAAGCTCGCATGCCTAGTCGGGCCAACCTCGCTTCTAGGTGTTTCCGATCAGTCAGATTTGGCGGTTGACCTTGTCCGAACGCTCGTCGAAATTGGCTGGAGCTGGTCGGTCGAGCTTGTCCAAGTGCTCTTCGAATCGGATTCTCCCTTTTCGCGGTTCGTCGTCCAAAAAGCTGGCTTTCGAAAGGTTGCAAAGCTAATTCAGATGCAACTTGACTGGCCGAGTTCGAGTCATTTCGGATCGGATTCATTGCCGAGTGCGAGCCTAAAAAAAGATGCGACTGAGTCGATGGATTGGAGAAGATATAACGAGAACGATCGTTCCCTTTGGATTGATTGGTTGGACGAGACATATCGCGAAACGAAGGACTGTCCGGAACTTAATGGACTGCGATCGACCGAATCGAGCCTGGAAGGTTATCTGGCAGCATCGTATTTGCCGGTTGGAATCGGACGGACTTCCAGAACAGGTCCTCGTCGGGAGAGTCATGATGAGCTGGTACCGAATTGGTGGGGTGGGTTTCTCAATGTCGGCGGGAAGAGATCCTTGATCGCCGGCTACCTTTTAAACCCAACAGCCTTGGGAGTTTGGGAACTTACCTACATGGGTGTGACTCCGTCCGCTCGAGGTCGGAACTTTGGGCAAGAAACGCTGCAACGAGCAGTTCAGTCAGCCTGCGAGCTCGAAGCTGAGCGACTTTGGCTAGCGGTCGATGAGCGGAATACGGTTGCTCGAACGCTTTATGAGCGGTTTGGTTTTGCGGAAGCCCGCCGACTCGAAGCCTGGATTGCAGCTCCACCTGGAAAAACCTTGGCCTAATCGCATTCACGCCTTCTTCATAAACGCAAAGTCTTTCCACGCAATGACTTGCGGAAAATAAAGACAGCAGACTCTTTTGGCCTAAAAGGCTTCGACAAGTTTTCCACAGCCCATTTCAGCGACTTCGAAGTGGCTATCTTGAACCGAATTTCGGTGGAACAATCGCCAAAGACCGAGAAAGTCGCACCTCCCCGAGACATCTTTGGCATCATTTTGAAATCAACTCAAGAAACAAGTTTGACGAGTTAGCTTGCAAACCTACAATCGCCCCTCCAGTCATCGGACACCGATTAAATCGGTCCAACGATCGGATGCGGGATGGTACCCGCTCAGTGTAGGAATCTATGGGCGTCTTTCGTGACGAAACGCTCGTATCGCATGGTGTAGGATAGCGAGAATTCGATGGAACTTGTGGCGTCTCAGTTGGAACAGCTTGTCGAGCCCCCAAATAGTGGGTTGGCTGAACAAGGTGTGATCAAGACTGAGCGCGGGCAACAGTTTCGGGATATGCTCATCCAACAAATTGGAGAAGAACGACTAAGCCTATGGTTTGGTCATGCATGTCGCTGGGAATTCGAGCATAATGTTCTCTCGATCACGCTGGAAAACCAGTTCATGGTCGATTGCGTCCGGAGCTTCTGTTGGGACGAATTGAAGTCGGTCATTGCTGAACTGGGTGGCCCGTTGATCTCAATCCAGTTGCTCCACGATTCCAAGCTATCCAAACCAACTCCGGTGGCTGCCGAGGTTGCACCGCCGCTCGAAAAAATCCCATCGATGAAGTTGCCTATCGCTCTACCGACTCCAAGCCCCTCGATCCCCATCGGATCAAGCCGAACGGTCATTGGCTTAGCCCAACCCGATTCGAAGCCAGCTCCGAAAATAGAACACGATTGGTGGGCCGAATTCGTTCAAGGCTCGGCCTCGCGATTGGCGACGACCGCGATCGATATGATCTTAGAACGTCCCGGGACGATTAGCCCGATCCTCATTCATGGTCCATGCGGCTCCGGCAAGTCGCATTTAGCCAAAGCCGCAGCCCAGCAACTTCGTCGTCGATGTGGATTTCGTCGAACGATCCTGATGACGGCAGAACAGTTTACGATCGACTATACCGAGTCGGCTCGTGGAGCTGGCTTTGCGAGTTTTCGAAAGAAGTATCGTGATGTCGATGCATTTGTCCTCGATGATTTGCAGTTTTGCCTCGGCAAGTCGGCGACCCTCTCGGAACTTCGAAATACGCTCGACAATCTTATTCGCGATCGCAAGCAAGTCATCTTCGTGTCCGATCGATCACTCAATGAACTGACTGGCTTGGGAAGTGACCTCGTGGCTCGCATTGCCGGTGGTATGTCGTGCGGCATGGAACCACTCGATGCCGAGACGCGCCTCGCACTGTTGAAGCGACTGCTCACGAAACATGAACTGAAGCTCAGTCAAAGCACCGTCGAAAGCTTAGCAGACTCGGCTGGTGGTGATGGACGAGCCTTATACGGAATCGTCTTTCGAATGCTCGCCGAACAGCGTCGGCTCGATCGCCCTTTGACCCATGACGATGCCCTGAGCGCTAGCTTAGATCTCATTCGAGCTAGCCAACCCGTCGTCCGTTTGTCGGATATCGAAAGGGTGGTTTGCGAGAACTTCCGCCTTGAACCAAAGAGCTTGCAAACGAAGGGCAAGACCAAGTTCGTAAGCGGTCCTCGCATGTTGGCCATGTTCTTAGCCCGGAAGCACACGCGGGCCGCCTATTCCGAGATCGGCGAATACTTCGGTAATCGGCAACACTCGACGGTGATTTCGGCTCAGAAGAAGGTCGCTCAATGGTTGGAAACGAACGGAGCGGTCCCGCAAGGCACAGGGAACGTGGCCGTCCGTGAAGTTCTCCGCCGGCTTGAAGCTTCATTGCAAGTTGGATAGCCGACGCTTATGCCGAAATCGTCGCCGTCCCAATCCAATCCAACATCGCCCTTGTGTTGGCTGATGAAAACCGAGCCCGATTGCTTTTCGATTCGCGATCTGGCCAAGGCTAAGAAAAAGACGACCTACTGGGACGGTGTTCGCAACTATCAAGCTCGTAACTTCATGCGCGATCAAATGAAGCTGGGGCATCGCGTTTTGGTTTACCACAGCAACGCCGACCCATCGTGTGTTGTCGGGACGGCAATCATCTCGCGCGAGTCCTACCCTGATTTTACGGCCTGGGATAAGAACAATCCGCATTTTGATCCGAAGTCGAACCCCGAGAAACCAACCTGGTTCATGGTTGATATCACACTCCAATCCATCTTCGAGAAGCCCCTTTCACTGGCAGAACTGAAAGCCTATCCAGCGCTCGCCAAGATGGAATTGCTCCGCAAAGGTTCTCGCCTAAGCGTACAACCCGTCCGCGCCGAAGAATTCGAACTCATCTGCCAGCTCAGCCAAGCAACGTAGCTAAATCGAATATCAGATCATGGTCGACTTCAAAGACGAGGTTGAAGGTTACTGCGACAGAATGATTCATGAATGGCAGAAAAATGGGTGGCAAAAAATGAAGCCAGGAGAGCAAAAACACTTTCCTGGCTAAACTTGTTTTTTCGAATGCGAGTGGGTTCTTTGGCCACCCTGGCCGTCGCTGCACTCAACACCGCTTTTTCGAGAGCCAGTACGTCAAACTCTGAAAGCGTCCGTTGCTGCTACGTTTTGAAGTTGCTCGCTTCAGACCCGAAGGGTCGGTACAGCCTATGCCGGGGCTGAAAGCCTCGGTTCGGATATCGTTCTTCAAGCGAGCACCGAAGGAGTGAAACAGCTCACCTTGTACCGCTCTTCCAGGGCTTGAAACTCAGGAAAATCGGTAGTCCTGTGGCTTTTCGCCACAGGCAAAGGTTGTTCTGGGCCTTCGGCCCTACGGAAAATGTGCAGCTTCGAAACCCATCCGCCGGGTTGGACATTTCCGTACTGCCGATCGCATGCTTGTTATTCGCTACAATGTCAGGTTAGCCGATGAAGTTCAATTTGATGTCGAATCAGCGCCACGGATGTCGACGGATTCTTTGCTTGCTCGTTCAGGACAATTCATGAATTTCGATTTGGATACCAAACAGGTCAACGCGCCAAGCAAGCTTCAAATCGTTGCCCAACTCCTCAATCTCGCTGAAAGAGCGTTTCTATACAAACTGGCGAAACGTCATCCGGAAATGACCGAAGCCGAGGTTAAGTTGGCTGTAAGAAACTGGTATGCGACACGACCAGGCGCGGAACACGGCGATGGAGTGGGAGTTCCCGGGGATCCGAAAAGGTTCGGTTCATGAATGATCTTGAAGTGGCGGCAAAGGAGATCGTTGGTTGGCTGCAATCGCGGAAAATCGCCTACGCTTTGATCGGTGGGTTGGCGGTATCTTTTCGTACCCTTGAGCGATTTACGAAGGATATCGACCTTGCAGTGGCTGTTGAAAGCGACCTGCGAGCAGAGGAAATTGTTCGAGAAATGCGACTTTATGGATATCAAGTCCATTCCTTGCTTGAACAAACGAAACACGGTCGAATAACAACGGTCCGCCTTACGAAAGCGACGGCACAGGGTGTTTTGATCGATTTGCTGTTTGCTTCTTCCGGTATAGAAAGCGAAGTTGCGGCAGACTCAGAGCCGATTGAGATATTTCCTAGTCTGTTTATCAGGACGGCAACTCTACCTTCGTTGCTCGCGCTGAAGGTGCTTGCGGCAGATCCAAATAGCCGCCCACAAGACGCGATTGATATCAAGCATCTATTGTTGGATGCGACCACTGGCGATCTCATGCGAACCGAAGATCTGCTTCGTCTGATTGAATTGCGAGGCTACCATCGCGGCAAAAATCTTTTGAACGACTTTGCGGACTTCAAGGTGAGGTTTTGTGCCGAAAATCGTTCGTAGAGAATGGTATTTGAATTTCATCAGAGTCGTGGTACGACGGATGTGCCCAACAAAAAAACGCAGCCGGTGAGGGCTGCGTTTGAGTGATCGATTGCGGTTCGTTGGCGTCCGTCTTGATAAAACGAATGCTTAATCGAGGAAGCCGACCAGTTCTTGCGAGCGGCTAGGCTGCTGGAGCTTACGAACGGCTTTGGCTTCGATCTGTCGGATTCGCTCTCGCGTTACCTTGAAGATGTGTCCGACTTCTTCGAGCGTGTAGCTGTAGCCGTCACCGAGACCGTAACGCAATTTGATAATCTCGCGTTCGCGGTAGCTCAACGACTTCAATACGCGCGTGATTCGCATCCGAAGCATTTCTTGACCGGCCCCGACAGCTGGACTTTCAGCGGTACCGTCGGGTAGCAAGTCGCCGAATTGGCTGTCTTCGCTATTCCCAACCGGGCGATCCAACGAAATCGGATAGCGGCTCATCGCGAGAACGCGGCGGGCCTCTTCGATGGTCGTTTCGGCTCGTCGAGCAATTTCGTCCAAGCTCGGCTCACGACCAAGTTCCTGAAGTAATTGACGTGATACGTTGCGAACGCGCGACATGGTCTCAACCATGTGAACCGGAATACGAATCGTTCGGCTCTGATCCGCTACGGCTCGGGTGATTGCTTGACGAATCCACCAAGTCGCATAGGTACAGAACTTAAATCCGCGTCGGTATTCGAACTTATCGACCGCTCGCATCAAGCCGGCATTCCCTTCTTGGATCAGATCCAAGAAGCTCAAACCGCGATTACGGTACTTCTTCGCAATCGAAACGACGAGCCGCAAATTTCCTTCGCTCAACTGCTTTTTGGCGCGTTGGTATTGGGTAAAGACCTTGCGAACCATATCGACGCGTTTGCGAAGACTGGTCGGGGTCTCTTGAGTTGCAACCAAAATCTGGCGATATTCTCGCTTGAGTTGAGCAATCTGCGACGGCGCAACTTGTCCGCTGTTCAATCGCTTTAGATCGGAAGTGATCTCATCAATCCGACGGCTGAACTTCTCGAGGGTCCCGATCAGCATTTCAATGCGCTGGGTGCGAAGACCAAGCTCTTCGACAAGTCGGACCGACTTGCGGCGGCGGCGAGCAAGACTCTGCCAAGCATCGTGGCGGCGATCGGCTGGCATCGATTTGGTCAACGCATTCCGATAGTCGCGGCGATTTCGCTTCAGCAAAACGTCAAGCGTCTTCAAGTTGTGAGGCAATCGTCCAAGGATTTGGTCCTTTTCAAGACGATCGGTCACGGAGACTTGAACAGTACGATCGAATGGCAATTCACCTAAGTGAACGCGACGTAGAATCTTGAAAGCGATTTGAATCACATAGTCGCATTCAAGCAACTTAGTGCGGAAGCGACGGCGAGTCACTTCAATCGTCTTTGCAAGACGAATCTCTTCTTGACGAGTGAGCAATGGAATCTCACCCATCTGTGTTAAGTACATACGGACAGGGTCATCCGACCAAGTCTCGGTCTCTTCAACACCCGCTAGCAAATCTTCGTCAGCCTCCAGCTGAATCTGCTCCTCAGGCGCAACATTGTCCGATGGTGCTGGATCAGCGAGATCATCCGCTTCTTCTTCAAGCGAAAGTTTCTGCAAGCCATCCAGATCATCGGAGCTGCGTGGGGCGTCGTCGTCAAAATCGACTAGTAGGCCGTCAAACAAGGTAAACTCCTAAACGTGTCTTCTGTGCCAATGGGAAATAGAGGCAAGCCAAGTGTAGCACCTGTCTTTTGCCTCATTGTTGCTTTACATCAAATAGTAAACTTTTACGTCTGCGTTAAATCTCCAGCCCTACATCCTGATTGGGCAGACGTTTTTTTCAAGTCGCACACCATCCAGCATTCCTAGGCCGAAGAATAGTATTCTTCGAAGAACGTCGCGCGCGGTGAAATATCCTGGAAATTTTGGGAGACAATCAAACTTGTCGTCAGAACCCGTTAACCCCACCGGCCATTGCGATTTTCGCAACTAGGTTCACTTCTGTGAACTAGTTCTCCACCGCGTAACGTGCCATTGAGTTCCAAAACGCGCCCAAGTGCCCGTGTTCGAACTTTTTTGGCAAAGAAAGATTTTTCAGGCGTGGGGGCGAATGGTCCAGGATATTTTTAAAAAGATAGGACCGACACATTAGGTCGGCTTCTTTATGTCGGACGATCGTTTCGCTGGCCCGGGCTTGAGTCTTCTTTCCTGCTTGCAAACATCGATTGGCAATTCTAAAGCCGTCGAAGATTGCGAGTGATATTTGGGATCTGTCAACTAAAGTCAAATGTTCCGCTCGAGGCAATTCTACCCACCTCAGCCCTGTGGTCCAGTCTTTTCTTCGATAGAATTCCAATTCGGATTCCCGTCCCTCGTCTCGCTACCGCGCCAGTTCATTCATGCCCTATCTCTTACCATGCGAATGCGGACATCGTCTGCCAGTCAAGAAAAGCCAAGCCGGTACCTTTGTCGATTGCTCTCAATGTAGCCGCAGATTGGATATCCCCACGATTGCTGGGCTTTCAAGACTCGACTGGATCGATGACGAATCGCCGCAGTCTGGCTCGAACAAGTCCACCAATCGCCGTTGGAGTCCGTTAAGGGGATTTCTCGCCGCCACATGCTTTGTCATCGCCTTGGTTGGGCTTGGCCGGTCCGGTTCGTATGGCGTCTATCGCTACTACCACCCGACGAAATTCACCGTCGATGACTGGATGAAATTGATGGACGAAGAATCACAAACACTCTCGCCTGCCGAAACTTGGGATACTTGGCGATTGATTCAAGAAAGTGGCCTTGCCGACAAAAAACCGCCTGAGCCGTTCGTGCAAAAAAGATTTCTGGAAGAACAGGACACTTCGATGCTCCGATGGGCGATTGCGGGGGGGCTCGGACTCATTGGTCTGATTCTGACCTCGCGCTGGCCACGGAAGAAATAAAGTCCCATTTCGCAAGCAAAAAAGAATTGGGGATCCCGCTCAAGGCAACTCGCGGATCTTGATCTCTTTCCATTCAATCGGCGCCCCTTCGGATTCTAAGCAGAGATAGCCGGAGGACGGATTGCTGTCTTTTCCTCCAGAGACTTCGCCACCGTTCACCCATAGCCGAATTTCGGCGTTAATCGCGCGCACATAATAATGGTTCCATTGTGGTGTCCCCAAGCTGCGATTCTCTCGCGGAAAACTTCGACTCCCTTTGGGTGAAACCGGTTCAAAAGGCGTTATCGTCGAATTTCCGACTGAAAAGACATCGCCATGGGTCGTAAACCAGTCGGCTTTTTTGCCTCGCTGCTCATATTTTTCTTTGAAGCCGTGGTCAAGTATTTGTACCTCGATCCCGCCTCTCGGAAGCTTGCCGGGTTGTAAGTCCGCAAAAGCGTCTTCTGGGGACCAAACGAAAAAGCCTGAATTGCCGCCCGACGACAAGTGTCGCCAGAAAGCGACCAGCTCAAAATTTTTGTACTGCTTTACCGAACGAAGCACGCCAACCGGTTGCCCCGTGCATTTCACGTTCGACCCCTCCCAGGTAAAAGTCTTTTCGTCGCAATTCGCTCGCTGAAAATCGGCCGTGCCAAGCGTCTTCCAACCCGGACCATTGCCGTCGATGAACGCTTGTTTCGTCACTGGAACTTCGTCGGCAGACGCTAACTCTGGCTGACTCAGGAATACAAAGAGCGAACCGACGATGAAAAACCAGGAAGGCCCAAGTTTAAACAGCATACTAAGAGTCACTTTCTTGCTTTCTTTTCCCAATTAAAAGTCGCGGAGACTCGGTTTTCGGGAAAAGGGAAATAAAGGGGAGAGGTTAGTTCGACTGTCCCAAATCTTTTAACACGAAGCGCAAGCGAGTGGTTTTCGTGAGTTTCGATCGCCAATCCACACCCTTGCGCTTCGTGTTAAAAGATTTTGGACAGTCGAACTAAACACACCCCATTATTTCCCATATACCGAAAAAC
>JANOAI010000183.1:0-10418 GCA_031411055.1 Pirellulaceae bacterium | reverse complement strand
CAACCGTTCCTTGGAAGACGACGCGACCTTCGTTAATCAAGACAACACGCGAAGCCATGGCTTCGACTTCTTGAAGAATGTGAGTCGAAAGCAAAATGGTTTTCGTCTCTCTGAGTTTATGCATGGTTTTGCGAACTTCTCGAATTTGATTGGGGTCCAACCCGGCGGTTGGCTCGTCCAGTATCAAAACATCGGGTTCGTGAAGCAAGGCTTGGGCCATGCCAACACGCTGGCGAAACCCTTTCGAAAGCTTGCTAATCGCCTTATGAACAACGCTTTTCAGATCGCAAAGTTCAATGACCGACGCGATGCGCTCACGCTTTCGATCCGACGGCAAACCGCGTGCGTCGGCGAAAAAGGCGAGCATCGAATAAGGGGTCATATCGGGATAGAGGGGCCCGTTTTCAGGCAGATAGCCCAATCGCTTTGAACCAGCAACCCGATCCGTATACATGTCGTGTCCGGCGATGCGGGCGGTCCCTTGGCTTGGCGCGAGGTACCCAGTCAACATTTTCATCGTCGTGCTCTTCCCGGCTCCGTTCGGGCCAAGAAATGCGACGAGTTCGCCTTCGTTCACCGTAAAGCTGACATCTCGGGCGGCAGCGAAGGGGCCATAAAATTTCGAAAGCTGATCAGCTTCGATCATCGCCTTTTTCGAGGCAGTAGCTGCTGTCATGAAGTCTCAACCTTTTTCTTACGAAACTTTGGGATCGGCGAAACGAAGCACAGGGTTGCCGCGATTCATCCTCGCCATTCTTCACCCTAGAAAAACGAAGAGTATAGCCCCTCTGCCCTGTCTCACAAAGGGCGGGAAAACCTCTCCAATTCTCAGGTTTTGCGACTGCTACGACTGAATTGGGCGTTTGGTTCACCCAGGTTTACGAAGAGGGGTTCTGTTTGGGGAACGGAGGTAGTAGAACTAGCTTTTACATCCAGATTGGGTCTGAAAATTCATATACTCCTTCCCCGAATCGAAAGCCATCCATGAGTGATGAAGGTACGATCTCGAAACGCGGCCAAGCCTTAGAAAACCAGTTTTTTGCCTCAGTTGACGAAAAACTGGTCGCCGCTTTGAAAGCCGAGCTTGAAAAAGCTGAAACGACGAAAGAATTGGCGAAATTGTCGGGTGTGGGGGACGAGAAGGTTCTGTCTGCCCTGGCTGACGCAAGCGTTTCGTCAAGCACCTTTCCGGCACTTCGATTGTTTCCGCTCGTCGCCGTCGCCTGGGCAGATGGGGTGTTGGCAGATTCCGAAAAAGAGACCGTACTATTCGCGGCATACAAACAAGGGATCGAGTCGAGTACGGCAAGCGGTCAGGTTCTTTCCTCGTGGCTTTCGCAAGAACCGCCAGCCACGTTGTTCGACGCTTGGGAAGGATTCGCAAAATCGCTGGTTGCCAAACTATCAGCCGACGAAGCCTTAGGATTGAAGAACGCGATCGTCAACGAAATTCGACAAGTTGCTGAAGCCAGCGGAGGGCTCCTTGGCTGGTCTTCAATTTCAAAAGGCGAACACGCCGTCATGAACCGAATCGAGAAAGCATTGACCCGCTAGAGCAATTCTTGAATAGGTGTAGCGAGTAAATTCCAAATGGTTGCGGTGCTGCGCGAGCAGCCCGGCGCATTCGAAGGTCGGATTTGCCAGGCCGGACGAGCCTTCGGCAAGTGGCAAATACACCCGGCTGCTTGCGCAGCTCGGCTACAATCGCGTTGAAAAAACGCTACACCCACGTGAGAACTGCTCTAGCGGGTGTTGATTTAATCTAGCGGGTGTTGATTTAATAACGCGTAGCGCAAGCAAGCGGTCAAACTCTGCCACTCGCTTGCGCTTCGTGTTATTTTAAACGCCACCATTTTTGGAATTCGTATTAAATTAAAAGCCTGGTAGCGTTCAACTGCGTTAAGATCAACAAAGCTCTTTGCGATCAACAGGCTTCGGCAGAATCTGTTCCCTCGCCCGCGAAAACTCGGGGGAGGAAACATCGAGCCAGACTAAGCCCAGACTAGGCGACGTCACCCATTGCGCTATCGATGCTTTGCGAATTCAGTTCTTCGATAGGCATCACCACAGGCTTGAACGTGGCGGTAGATGGCGATTCGGTAACGATTGACTTGCGCGGAATGCGGCCGGAGAGGACGCGAACATCGAATCCGCGAGCGACAAGCCGGCCGGCATGGCTGCCAGGTATTCGGCAACGGACGAAGACATAATCGTCGTCGTACTGCTTCGAAAGAACTTCGCTGATACTCGATAACCAGGCGACTGTTTTTCCGTCCGACGGGGGCAAACGGACTTCGAGTTCGACAAAGCCATGGGTCAAGGCTTGGGATACAGCCATCGACATGGCAGCGAAACCCTCACGCGTTTTGGCGCTGATCGGAATGGCGTTGGGATAACGTGCTTGAACCAACTCGATTCGTTCTTTGGCCCCTTCGCAGTCGATCTTGTTGAGCAGAAGTAGGGTGTCCTTTTCGTCGATGCCGAGTTCTCGCAAAACTTTGTAGACCGAAGAAATTTGATCCATCACGGCCGGATTGCTTGCGTCGGCAACATGAAGCAGGAGGTCGGCTTGACGCGCTTCAGCTAAAGTGGCTCGGAACGATGCAATTAAATGGTGAGGCAAATCACGGATGAATCCGACCGTGTCACTGAGCAGTACAGGTCCCCAACCGGGAAGCATCAGCTTACGAGTGCGAGTATCGAGCGTGGCAAAGAGCTTGTTGACGGCTTCCACACCTGCATTCGTCAGGGTGTTCATCAAGGTACTCTTGCCGGCGTTGGTGTATCCGACCAAAGAGACCGTCTTGGAATCGCGGGATGCAACTTCACGCTCTTTCCGGCGTTCGATTTTTGTAAGTTCAAGCTTCAGTTCGTGGATCCGCTTTTCAGCCAAGCGGCGGTCGACTTCGAGTTGCTTTTCACCAGGACCTCGCATCCCCACCCCCATCGTCTGTCGAGACAAGTGAGTCCACATTCGCTTGAGGCGAGGAAGGGAGTACTCAAGCTGCGCTAACTCGACGGCGAGTCGGGCTTCGTAAGTCTGTGCGTTTTGGGCGAAGATATCGAGAATAATCTCGCTTCGATCAAGAACCTTGATCCCCAGGGCTTGTTCTAGATTGCGAGTCTGCGACGGAGAAAGATCGTTATCGAAAACGACCATGTCGGCATCGTGGAGTTCGACCATCTCCTTCAGTTCACTGATCTTTCCCTTGCCGAGAAAGGTCGTTTGATCGGGAAGTTCCCGCTTCTGAATAACACCGGCTACAACCTGTACCCCGGCTGTTTCTGCCAATCCTTCGAGCTCTTCCAAAGGATTATCTTGTTGTGTGTCGCGTGAAGTCAGCATTCGAGCAAGAATGCAAAGTTCGCCTTTTGAGCCCGAGTCGCGGTTCCGAGTATGCACGAAGTGGAAGTTTTCCTTTTGGGTAGAAGCTAACGATGAGCTGGCTAACAAATTGCCAGCCTCGCTCAATTGTATTTCCAGATCCCATCTGAAGGAACGGGAGTTTTCCAAAGAAGCCCATTCCATCGTACGGGTTCACGCGAAAAAGCCGATTTTAACGGGAGATTGAGGCAAAAAACTTGTTTCACTCCGCATCCACTGAAACCGGCAGTTTAGCTTTCCTTTTTCGTTTGGAATTAACCTCGTCATGCAGAGCCAACGAGGCTGGGATCAACTTTTGCGGCTGACCTAGTTCGACTGTCCCAAATCCTTACGGAAAGCATCATCTCAATGATAACACGAAGCGCAAGCGCGTGGTTTTATTGAGGTTTCGATAGTCAAACCACTCGCTTGCGCTTCGTGTTAAAGGATTTGGGACAGTCGAACTAGCGGTATGGTCGTCGAAATCGCCCCTCGATTTTGCCAAACAGTCCAAACGACTTTGTCGGTTAGTAAGGGAAGAAGGGATAAAAGCATCGTTGCAAAGAATCTGTCTTTGAGGAGCCGATCGATTAGAAGATATGCAACCTTTAACCGGAAAAGCGTTCTCGTGCTCCCCGAACTTGGCTTGTCCAATCAGAACCTTACCGTTCTTGGATCCATCGGCGATGCTCTTCGTGTTCGTGCTGATCGCCATCGGTTGTCGGTCATCCTCTCCGCGACCGACAGCAAAACTGGTAAGGATCGATCCGGGCCCCGTTGCACTGTCGGGGGCTCCCATTTCGTCGACACAACCCGAAAGAGCCATGGCGACCGAGGTCCAACCGGCTCAATTTGTTGAAGCTGCTGTCCCCATATCGACAACTTCGCCAGACCCACTCATCCCCCAAACGGACATGCATTGGGATATCGAGTCACTGACGACTTTAGCCTTGCAGAACAACCCGGCAATTCGCGAAGCGGAAGCGGCGGTTCACAAAGCGATGGGCTTCCGCCGCCAAGTCCAGCTCTATCCCAATCCTAACGTCGGCTACAACGGCAGCCAGCTCTTTGACAAGCAAACCGATCAACACGTCCTGTTTGTCGAACAAGACTTTGTCCGCGGTAACAAGCTCGAATTCAACTCGATGGTTCTGGGCATGGAAGTGGAAAGTCTCAAATGGTCGGCGGAGCGGCAAAGAAGGTCCGTGGTGTCCGATGTAAAGCAACTCTTTTATGCCTCCTTGAGCGCGCAGCAAGAAGTTGCGATCACCGATCAGTTCGTCGACCTCGCAACGCAATCGATGACGCTGACCCAGAAGCGAAAAGCGGCTGGCGAGTCTTCCGAGATTGATGTACTTCAATCCGAGATCCAACATCAGCAGTTTGTTGTCACGCAACAACAATCGCAGGCTAGGCTTCGAGGAGGATGGCAAGATCTAGCGGCCACCGTTGGACTTCCGGATATCGCCTATAGCAAATTAGAGGGTGAACTTCCTGAGCAGCCAATTCAATACGATTGGCAGGTCGAGTACGACCGCCTTTGCCAATCGAGCCCCGAGATTCAATCAGCCATTGCCAGCGTAAGTCGTGCGAGTGCCAACATCAGTCGGCAACGCGTTCAAGCGATTCCCAATGTGTCGGTGATGGTCGGAGTCGGCTACGACCGTTCCACAGAAAGCCAAATGGCAAACACCCAAGTCGGCATCCCCTTTCCAAAACATAACAGCAACGAAGGCAATCAGTCGGCGGCTCAGGCAGAATATTGCCGAGCAACCCACGAGCTAGAACGTGTTCGCCTCTCCATCAAATCACGGCTGGCGCAAGCGGCTCAAGAGTACGAATCGGCCGCTGCCTCCGTAAACATCCATCGCCTCGAAATTCTCCCGAAATCGAAACGCATGCAAGAAGTTTCGGATATCACCTACAAAGCGGGCGAAATCGATTTCTTGCAAGTTTTAACCGTTCGACGGACCTCGTTTGATGCTTCATTGAACTATCTCATCGCCAGAAAAAAGATGGCACAGGCTCAGGTCTTAATCGAAGAGTGCCTGTTGTCGGGGAGTCTGAACAATTCTACGGATACGTCGTTCGATGCGGGGCTGCGCGATCAGGCACTCAGCGGGCAATAGTGAGCTGAGAATAGTAACGCTGTCGAGTTCGAGCTGGACAGCCCAACTCTGCGCCGAAGTCCAGGCTTTAGATCCCTTTTCGTATATTATCCGATTTCACGTCTCAAGAGACCGTTTGGCTTAGAACCATTGGACTTGCTGGATATTTGCAACCACTCCCGCTTGCCGGAGAGGTCGGACGCGGTACCCATAAATCGCAACGAAATTGTATCCTCGTTTGCTTGGCACGACAGCAGAGGGCGATAATCTCTAGCCGTTCGACGGCTCAACCTGCAGACGCGTGCAGCTCCAACTCCACGGGATTTCGAGCTATCATGTTCGGTGAGAATCCCCCCAAAAAATAATCGGCTGACTTCCCCTTCGAATCACGAGACCTTCCCATGCGTTCACTCCTTTTACTTTTGCTTGTTGGTTCTGTTGCGCAGGCTCAACTTCTTCCAAACGGAACGACGGCTAGCTTTCGAGGTTCGTTACCTCCCGCCCCAACAGCCGATCTGTCGGTGGAACAAGAAAAGTCCATTGCAACGCGACTAGCGAAGCTGACGACTAGCTTTGAGCAACTTAAGCAGCATCGCTATGCAGCCGATGCGGAAATTTTCCTTAAAGCCGTGCGCTACGCGATCGAGTTTCACGAGTGGTATGACAAAAAACCCGATGATGGAATCAAAAAAGCGAACGCTCTCTTAGACGAAGCGGAAGCACGGATCGAAGGTCTGCGGAAAAATACCATTTCTTGGATTGGCGGAACCGGTTCTCGAGTACTTGGTTTCTATTCCAAGATCGACGGTTCAGCTCAACCGTATGGGGTGGAGATTCCTGACGGCCTTGTATATGGCGAAGGCAAATCGCCAGTCCCGATGTGGGTCTGGTTGCATGGCCGCGGCGACACGAGCACCGACCTTCACTTTGTTTATGGTCGCCTCATGTCGAAGAAGCCTGGACAATTTCAACCAAAAAACACGCTTGTTATTCATCCCTTTGGACGCTACTGCAACGGTTGGAAAAGCGCAGGTGAAACCGATGTTTTCGAAGCCCGTGATGACGCGATGGCTCGATTCAACATCGATCCAGACCGAATCGCATTGGCTGGCTTCAGCATGGGGGGAGCAGGAGCCTGGCATATCGGATCGCACTTTGCAGACCAATGGGCCGCCGTTCATGCCGGAGCCGGCTTCGTCGATGTAAAACGCTACCAGAAGCTAACGCCTGATAAGTTTCCGCCGTGGTTTGAGCAAAAGCTATGGCACGCATACGATGTACCCGACTATGCTCGCAATTTTTTGAACGTCCCACTCATCGCTTATTCGGGAGAGATCGATCCGCAACGCGATGCGGCGGAATACATGATGGAGAATTTAGCCAAAGAAGGGCTCAAACCACCTCACTTCATTGGTCCGGGAATGGGGCACAAATACCATCCGGAAGTCATTAAGGAAGTGCAAGCCAGCATGGAAGCGGCTGTCCTTAAAGGTCGAAACAACGAGCCGAATGAGCTACATCTTCAAACACGAACTTTGGCCTACAGTCGGCTTCATTGGTTGCAAGTAAATGGAATGAAAGACCATTGGGACGAGGCTCGGGTGGATGCTAATTGGGATAGAAAAGCGAACAGACTTGAAATCAATACGATTAACGTTGACTCGTTGGTCCTTCATCTTGCGAAGCTTCCAAAAGTCGTGATCGATGGCCATCCCGCGGAATTTACTCGTTCAAACAAGTATTCGGATGCTTGGGTATGGCGATTAGAGAGCACAGGTTCGTCAGGCGTGCATAAGCGACCTGGTCTCCAGGGTCCGATTGACGATGCGTTCCGTTCGAAATTTTTAGTTGTTCTTCCCGATCGCGAAACGAATAGCTCATCGATTGATCAATGGGTTAAAACGGAGTCGGAGCATTTTATGAAACGATGGCGTTCGCTCATGCGCGGCGATGTTCAATTCAAGAAGGCCAATCAAGTTACAGAACAGGACTGGAAGAATAGTCACGTTGTTCTTTGGGGAACACCCAAATCCAATTCTGCCCTTAAAGCATTGCTCGGCTCGAAAGCGCTATCGGGCGTGATTGGATGGACCGACGCTCAGATAAAAATTGGTAAGCAGGAAACGCCCAGCCAAGGTTACGTTCCAGTATTTACTTATCCGAATCCACGGAACCCCGATCGTTACATCGTCGTGAATTCGGGACTTACTTTCCGCGAAGCTCACGACAAAACCAATTCGCTTCAGAATCCCAAATTGCCCGATTGGGCCATTCTGGATATTACTCAACCACCGACAGCCGAATCGGCTGGCAAGGTTGTCGCCGCCGACTTCTTCGATGCGAATTGGCAGCCGATTGATCGCGTTAAGTCAACCGCCGATCGGTGAGAGGTATTGGCCTTGGTGAGTCGTGACAAAAATGCTTGATTGGTCAGGCAATCGCTTTGTCACACTCACAAACTTATACCGGCACCCGAATACTGCTAACGAGTCGCTGGATGCTGGCTTCCACAAGCTTTCGATCGCTACCGGCGTTCATGCCGCGCGGGATGACACGATGCGCGATCACTGGCACCGCCAAGGACTTCACGTCGTCTGGAATAACGTACTCGCGACCATTGAGCAACGCGCGGGCCTGACACGCACGATAGAAACACAAAGCGCCTCGCATGCTCACGCCGATTGAGAGCTCCTGGGATTTACGCGTTGCATCGACAATGTCTTGAAGATAATCGATCACCGAATCTTCGACGCGAATCTGACGGACATTGTTTCGAGCCAGTTTAACTTCCTCGAGAGAAACAACACTCTTCAACCCATCGACCGGTTCGCCTGCGTTGTGCGACCTTAAGACTTCTCGCTCGAAACTTCGGGTTGGATAGCCAACGTCGACTCGGACTAAGAATCGGTCTAATTGGCTTTCGGGGAGATGATACGTTCCTTCAAATTCGAAGGGGTTCTGGGTTGCAATAACCATGAACGGATCTGGCATCGCATGGGTTGTCCCATCGATGCTTGCTTGTCGTTCGCTCATCGCTTCCAGTAGCGCGCTTTGGGTTCTTGGTGGAGCGCGATTAATCTCATCGGCCAGAACGACGTTCGCGAAAATGGGTCCTGGAGCAAATAAGAATTGGCCGGTGGATTGATTGTAAAGGCTACTACCAAGAATATCGCTTGGTAAGAGATCTGGAGTGAACTGAATGCGTGAGAATTGCCCTTGAATACTTTTTGCCATCGACTTGGCAATGAGCGTTTTTCCCACGCCTGGGACATCTTCCAGCAAGATATGTTCGCCCGAAAGTAGGGCAATAATGCTGAATTCGACGACATCGTGTTTACCCAAGACGACTGATTCGATATTTTTGACCAGTCGTCCAAGAAAATCTTTCGTTGTAAAAGCCATCACGTCCCAAGCATTACTGTTAGTCAATTTGCAGGATTGCAGATGCAAATCCTACGAGACATTTCGGTTTTGCTCTAGGGTAGATGGCTCACGCCAAGCTCAAAATTGTTTTCTAGCGTGCGATCGAATACGCGAACATCAAATCGTGATCGCGGATGTAGAGCATTCCGTCCGAGATAATTGGATGAGCCCAAATGGCACCTTTGCCACGGGGAATCTCAGTTTGAGCTGGCAACGTCAATTCGCCCTTTTGATTCCAGCCATCGCGATTTGCTTCGGCCAAAATACATGTGCCATCGGTGTCGTTGTAGCAATAAATCATTCCGTCGGCGAAAGCGATGGAGCCACTCTTGTTTTTGCCGACCTTTTGACTCCACAAAACGTTACCGGTTGCCAAATCTTGGGCCATCCATACCCCGCCATCGGTCTTGCTAAAACCGAATATGGCTTTGTCATGAAGAATCACACCACCATGATGGTTTTCCATCGACTTGGCAGCATTGTGATAAAGCTGTTCGGCGGAAACGTTGTTGCCCTTCACGCTGACTTTGACAGCGACGTTTCCGGCACCATAGGCCGAAACATGGTAAACGATATCGCCGGAAACGATCGGCGTTGGAATGACCGCAGTTTTATTGCCGGTCGATTCGTTTTTGAAAAGCAGCTCGCCACTCGCGACATCAAAAGCCAACAACCCTTTTTCGCTTGCCGTAATGTACATGTCCTTGCCCCCAATATTGCTCTTAATTGTCGACACGTAGTGGGCTGACATATCGACATCTTTGCTCCCCCAGATTTGTTTGCCCGATTTCGCATCGAGTCCGACCAAGAAGTTTTTGCCACCAGGCATGACGATCACCCGATCACCGTCGACCAAAACTGATTCGCTATATCCCCATTTGGGAATCGAACCGCCAAAGTCATTGACGAGGTTTGTGGACCAAACCTTAGAACCATCGGAGACCTTGAGACAAACAAGCGTTCCGAGATCGCTCAACGCATAGAGCAGGTCGCCAGCCAGCGTCGGTGTACTGCGTGGGCCCGCGCCCCAACCCGTGTTATAACTGTTGTCGCCAGCTGTACCGTCCATTGGTTGCTCCCAAATGAGCTTGCCCGTCTTGGCGTCCAAGCAGACCACATGGCACTGATCCTTGTAAGTTCCCATCGTGTAGAGCTTTCCATTGGCAATACTCGATGCCGAGAAACCCATTCCAAGGTTTTTGGCGCTCCAAACTAGTTTGGGACCACCCGCTGGCCATTCTTTGAGCAGATTCTGAGGAGCCGCATGCCCATCGCGATTTGGACCACGCCACTGATACCATGAATTGGATTCCGCAATCGCAATCGAACCCATCACCATGACGAAGAAGGCCGATACAAGTCTTGTCGAAGTCTCATAACATTGGCCTGAGAGCAATTGTGGAATTCGAAAGGCGGGCATTGATTTCCTCTTCATGGGTAGGATAGGGTGGGCTGGGGATATTGGACTTCGAAAGACCCCCTACAATGTAGTCCGCCTTCGGATTTTCTTCTACCGGCTTACG
>JANOAI010000182.1:0-5341 GCA_031411055.1 Pirellulaceae bacterium | reverse complement strand
CATGCCTTCGAAAATCCACCGTTGCTTGCGTCTGAGCTCCATAATTGAAACTGATGTCGAGATTCAAACGTAGGACTTATCTTCAAAAACAGAGCTTTTTGAAGGGCAAACATGAATTTCGCAAACGAATCAACCCACAGGTTCTGCGGAAGAGCCAAAATTTCTATGAATGAACGAAATCGGTTACGGTGTCTCTTTGTCATTACCCTGGCTTGAGAGTCAAAGTGATGGTTCGTCTTTCGCCTTCCTTCATAGTCACGGTTTCGCTCAAGCTTCGAAATCCAGATCGACTGGCTCGGAACGTCAGGTTCTCACCAGGGACGATCGAGCTAATTCGAAATGCCTTGACCCCGCTGTCGAATCCGATTTGGTTCTCCATCATTGCCGCCCTGTCAGACTTCTTCTCAGAGTCATTTTCACTGTCGTAGAGTACGAAGACGCTGGCATCCTTGATTTCATCGCCAGATTCTTCGACAATCCGGAACCTGAAAAAGGCTGCATCCGAAACGGAAGAATCGTTCTGTGACGTATCAGCCGCTGGCAACATGGCAAATTCAATAGATGGCACGACGCCCGCGACACCGGCAAAGATCGTCGCGAATAGTGCCAGCAGAGAAATCTGAATTAGCCGAATTCGCTCCAGCGGCTGCTTGAGCAGTCGCAGTGTCAGTTGAGTTGCAGTCAACATGACAAAGGCGATTGCACAAAATCGAAGAATTCCCACGAACAATAGATCGACGTTTGACATTTTTATTGTTCCTCTTCAAAGAGTTTTTCTTTCGCTCGGCGGGCTTTCGCAATCATCTTTTCCAAATCTCGCATTTCGCTGATCGATACTTCTTCGGCAGACAACATGCTCAACACAAACTTGTCGACGACACCATCGAACAACTTGTCAACGAAACGCGTCGTTGCCTTTTGGATCGTATAAACTGGCGTGTAGTAATCGGTTCTCCCGTCGGCCCGCTTTTTCACGAGCCCTTTGCGAGCCATGATGCGTACTAAAGTCTGCACGGTTGTGAAGGCACATGCACCATCAGGGCAAACGGCTGCGTGGATGTCGCGAATCGGGGCTTCGCCTAATTCCCACATCACTTTCAACAGATCGAGCTCTCGATCGCTCGGCGAAGGCGTTGACTTCGGCATCGGTAAATCCTCTTTCACCAGTCCAGTAACTAAACTATTAGTTTAGGCTTGCTATGTCGATCTGATTTGGCGGTCAAGCAGAAAAAAGACAAACTTCGTCACGTCCAGGCGTATACGGGTACGCTTTGGGGTCGGCTTCGGGCTTACGGCTGCAAATCAGTGTGATGTTTGGCCATCAGCTTAGCCGGAATGCACAAGCTCGTCGGAATACTTAAAAGCCAAGTCAACCGAGTGGGGCATGGTTGAATGTTTTTCGATGGGTTCTCTCAATCTTGCATGTACGAGGATGCGTCGAATGGAGTCTTCTGATGGCGATATTGCTGGCCAACGATTCAAAGTTCCGGATTCGATGAAAACTGCTAAAATTGTTCTAGCGCTTCGTCACAGCTAATATTTAGGTGGGAAGAAGCACTAATGATGCAATTTCGCGGTAACCCTAACTGGGAATTACTGCAAATTGCGGCACGAAGCGCAAGTAAATAATGGAAACACAGCAGATCTCTTGCTTGCGCGGCGGGTACGTATAACAACTCAGTTTAAAGTTTCGTCCCCAGCCAAAATCTGTCCACCAACTGTCCGGTCTTCTATGCGTTTCGGCAATTTGATCATTAAGAATGTTTTTCGTCGGAAAGTCCGCTCGTTGCTAACGCTGTCGGCAATCGCAACCGCGATCGCAGCTGTCGTTTCGCTCCGTAGCATTTCGAACGGTTTTATCGTGGCTTTTGAGCAAGTTTATTCGTCCCATGGAGTTGATTTGGTCGTGTCGCGATCAGGATCAGCTGACCGACTGAGCAGTTCGGTCGATATGAAAGCTGTGGAAAAAATTGAGACTTTGTCGGCTGTCGAACGCGCCGGTGGAGTTCTCCTGGAAACGGTCTCGCTGGAGAAAAAGGGGATTTACGGTATTCCCGCAATGGGGATCGAGCCGGATTCGTGGATGCTTCATGACTATCGCATCAAGCCACCGTCGAAAGGTTTCAGCAAAGGTACCTCGAAGGAAGTGCTGCTCGGCTCCCATTTGGCAGACCGTATCCAAGCCAAGGTCGGTGATACCATTGAGATCATTGATGAGTCTTTTTTTGTTTCTGGTTTCTTCGAGAGCACCAGCATTTGGGAGAACGGTTCGGTAATACTTCCGATCAGCGAACTCCAAGAGCTTACCGACCGCGGTGGGCAATATACCTATGTTAATGTCGTCTTGCGTAAACCGACGGACGATGGAAAGTTGGATGCATGTATCGAAGCCATCAAATCGCTTGATTCGAAATTGCTGCCGCTTGCTACCAAGGCCTTTGTCGAGACCGATACTCGAATGAGTCTCGTTCGAGCGATGGCTTGGTTGACCTCTCTCATCGCCGTTATCATTGGAGCGATTGGGACACTCAATTCGACTTTAACAAGCGTCTACGAACGGACGCAGGAGATTGGCGTTTTGCGCGCGATCGGTTGGTCGAAAACAAGAGTGATCGCTATGATTTTGATGGAATCGACGGGTTTAGCCGTCGTCGCGAGCATGATTGGGATTATGGCCGCGGCAATTCTCTTATGGGCAACTCAGTACTCACCTAGCATGAGTGGTCTCCTACCTCCCAGTATTTCTCCGTCCACTATGTTGGAAGGAATGCTCTTGGCCGTCGCGATAGGACTGCTCGGAGCGTGGCTTCCGGCGTGGAGAGCTGTTCGCATGTTACCAGTTGAAGCCTTTCGACTTCGCACAACCTGATTCGCAATTCTATGATTCAAATGAAAGCCGACATCAATAATGACGTCGGTAACAATCGCGAGTTCGCGAACCGAAACACAAGCAACGAGCCGATCGCAATCATCGGGATCGGCTGCAATTTCCCGGGCGGTGCGCGCGATCCGATCGACTATTGGCGATTAATAGAAGCTGGCAATGACGCGATTCAGGAAACGCCCGCTTCGCGTTGGGACCTACAGCGGTTCTATTCACCGGTCCCATCCGTCCCCGGAAAAACACACAGCAAATGGGGTGGGTATGTCGACGGAATTGATCAGTTTGATCCTCAGTTTTTTGGTATCTCGCCGCGTGAGGCGGCCAGCATCGATCCTCAGCACCGAATGCTGCTTGAAACAGCGTGGCGCGCTATCGAGGACGCGGGCTCACCGATCGAAGCACTTGCCGGCGAGCAAATTGGCGTCTTCGTCGGTATATCGAGTTTCGACTATGCGGTTGCGTGTTTGAGTCCGCAAGACCGTGGCTGCATTGGTCCGTACAGCAACACCGGCAGTTCGACGAGCATTGCCGCCAATCGTATTTCCTACTCGTTTGATTTTCGTGGGCCGAGCCTCGCGGTCGACACTGCCTGTTCGTCATCACTCGTGGCGGTGCACTTAGCCTGTGAAGCCATTTGGCAAGGCGAATGTAAGCAAGCTATGGCGGGTGGCGTAAACGCGCTCTTGCTCCCCGATTTTTATGTCGCCTTCAGCCAGCTCGGCGTTTTGTCACCCGATGGAAGATGTAAGACCTTCGACGCTCGAGCCAACGGCTACGTTCGAAGTGAAGGGGCCGGGATGGTTTTGCTGAAGCCATTGTCTCAAGCGATCCGCGATTCCGATCGGATCTATGCCGTCATTCGCGGTACCGCCGTCAATCAAGATGGTCGAACTCCAGGTTTAACCGTACCCAGCCAAGCAGCTCAAGAAAGGCTCATCGAAACAGCTTGTCGAAAAGCTGGAGTCCAGCCTGACTGCATCAGTTACGTTGAAGCTCACGGAACGGGCACGCCCGTCGGCGACCCGATTGAGGCGGCAGCGATCGGTGCAGCCTTAGGACGTCATCGAAAGCCAAACGAACCATGCTGGATCGGTTCGGTAAAGACGAACATTGGCCATCTCGAGGCCGGTGCTGGTATCGCAAGCTTAATCAAGGTCGCCCTGGCTCTTAAACATCGTCGTATTCCAAAGCAAATTCACTTCGAATCGCCCAACCCGAATATCGATTTCCCGAGCCTTGGTTTACGCGTCGCCACCGAGTCGCAAGCTTGGAAGCCAATTGGATCCAAGCGACTGGCAGGAATTAATGGTTTTGGATACGGCGGCACCAATGCACACGTGATCATGGAAGAAGTCGGGGACACGCAGGACATGTTGGCGGTCGACCAGGCTGGCGGTACATTCCTACCGCTTTCAGCCAAGAGCGAACCAGCCCTCATGGCGATCCTCACTCAATTTCGTGATTGGATTGCCGAAGAAGGAGTCGGTGTACCGCTCAAAGCAATTGCCTCGGAGTTATCGCATCGTCGAAGTCACTTCGACAAAAGAATTTGTTTCGCAGCGACAAGCAAAGCCGACCTGCTCTCGCAAGTGCAGCAGCGATTGGACGCCAGCGTTTCCCTTACTCGCCGCGAATCGCCATTATCAACTGCACCTCGACGATTCACCTTTGTCTTTTGTGGACAAGGTTCACAATGGTGTGGTATGGGTCAGCGTCTGCTCGCGACCAACGCGATCTTTCGACGCGTGATTGAGGCTTGTGATCGTGAGTTTCGACGGTATGGCCATTGGTCGTTGATAGAAGAGCTGGCACGCGATCCTTCCACAACACGCATTCATCAAACGGCCATTACGCAACCGAGTCTCTTTGCCATTCAAGTCGCTTTGGCTGCCGTCTGGAGTAACGCTGGGATCGAGCCAAGTTTAGTTGTTGGACACAGTGTTGGTGAGATTGCAGCGGCCTACCTTGCCGGAGCTCTTTCGTGGGAAGATGCTTGTCGCGTCGCATACTTTCGCGGTCGAACGATGGATCGAGCCGATTCGAGAGGTGCCATGTTGGCGGTCGGACTTTCCTCGACCGAAGTTCGTTCGTGGATGACGGGCATGAACGGCTTCGTCTCGATCGCAGCCGTCAATGGTCCGCAATCGATCACGCTCTCCGGCGATGCCATCCACATCGTGGATATTGAGAATCGACTTCAAGCTGCATCCGTTTTTTGCAAACGCCTAGCGGTCGAATACGCTTTTCACAGCTCGCAAATGGACCCCGTACAAGTCGAGCTGCTCGAAGCCCTTCGCGACATCCGTCCGACAGACACTCGCTGCCCGTTTGTTTCAACGGTAACCGGCGAGATGTTACACGGTAGCCAACTGGACGGAAATTATTGGTGGCGAAATGTGAGAGAAACGGTCCGTTTTGCTGACGCGATGACCAACGCCATGACCGGCAACGACCTTG
>JANOAI010000181.1:0-2185 GCA_031411055.1 Pirellulaceae bacterium | reverse complement strand
TGATCTCAATCCGATAGAGCAACTGTTCAGCAAAATCAAATCCATGGTTCGCAGTGAAGGGAAACGGACGATGGAGACTCTATGGACATCACTCGGAAAGATCATGAACAAAATCCAACGATCCGAATGCATAAATTATATAAAACACTGTGGCTATAAAATCCGAACCTTAGCCGCTACGGCTACTAAAGCATTGCTCTAGAAACAAAGCCTAGTTCGACTGTCCCAAGTCATGAACAAATTCAGTTGCGTGTCGGACCTCGATTTGGGACAGTCGAACTAGAATAATCTTCTCTTTGTATAGCCGATCTGCCGTCACTCGAACAGGTTGAATTCCTCAATTCACCCATGACATGTCGAACATTGCTTTCATCGTGGCTTTGTCAGTCCCCCCTGACGAGGGAATTACACCGCGATCTCGATCGAATCCACTTGTTTCGCCCGCCGAATGACTGATTCAGCGCAACCGTGTCATTGCAAGGGATTCAGCACGATCGAGTTACGCTTCGCAAGCAACGTTTTCGCGTGATCCAAAGGCCCATTGCTGGCAGAGGTCGATAAGATTCGACTTGTTGATTGGCTTGGTTGCACACGCGTCGCAACCTGCCTCGATGCATTGCTGCAACTCCTCGCTCATCGCATGGGCGGTTAGCGCAACGATCGGCATCCTCGAACCGTGAGCCCGAAGCCAACGAACAGTCGCATAGCCATCCATCTCAGGCATTTGCATGTCGCTCAACAGCAAATCAAATGGACATGGCTCAATCAAGGTACTTTCGAGCGTACCGTCCGTCGTAAGCAATTCGATGGCCAACCGGCCGTTTTCTGCAATCTGGACGTCGGCACCCGCTTTGCGAAGCACATGGGATATCAGCCGTTGATTGTCAGGGCCGTCTTCCGCTAAGAGAATGCGTATCCCGTTCAAGGGCCGTGTTTCGTCTAACGCATTGGCTTTCAATGATGACGTCACTTCATAGAATTTACTCGTAAGTGAACAGGTAACGAGTGCCGCTTCTGAAATGGGCCCTGTCGCAATGGTGGCAGTGAAGGTGCTTCCTACTCCCAATCGGCTTTCAATACGGATCGTCCCGCCAAGCATTTCGACAAGACGATTGCAGATGTACAGTCCAAGCCCGGAACCACCGTATTTCCGAGTCGTGGTTGTGTCGGCTTGTTCGAACGCTCCAAAGATGCGAGAAATCTGTTCCGAGGACATTCCGATACCGGTATCCTCAATCGCAAGGTGAAGCAACTGCTCAGGAACGGAACAGGTCACTCGTACTTTCACGCTCCCCAATTCGGTAAATTTGATCGCATTTCCAATCAGATTAACCAAAATCTGCCGGAGACGGACGGGATCTGTTTGGATGGTCGATGGGACCGCTGGATCCAGGATGGCCTCAATATGAAGCCCCTTTGCCAGGGCCTTTACACTCATTAGCGAGATGATGTCGCAAATCAACCCTTCTGGATGCGTCGGCACTTTTTCAACTGTCATCTTGCACGCCTCGATTTTCGACATGTCGAGAATGTCGTTGATGATTTCGAGCAAATGTTCGCCATTTCTACGAATCGTACTGACATAGTCGAGGCAACTAGGTTTGCCGATCTCGCTTTCGATTTCGTGGAGCAGCAAGTCCGCAAAGCCTAGGATGGCCGTCATCGGGGTTCGAATTTCATGGCTCATGTTGGCGAGAAATTCCGACTTTGCAGCGCTCGCCGCCTCAGCACGGACGTTGGCGTTCACCAATGAATTCTGAGTTGACTTGAGATCGTGAATGTCTTGAATGCTCCCCGCCATACGGATCGGTTGGCGATTCTCATCGAATTGCGTCGCCGCTCGTCCACGAAACCATCGGTACTCTCCGTTTTGGTGAAGCATTCGATACTCGTGATCAAATTCGATCCCCTCTTCTTGATTTCGGCGAACAGCCTCCCATGTCGAAGGGCCGTCGTCCGGGTGTACGCGATCGTTGAATGACTGCAAATTCGCGGCTGGAAAGGGACCATTTTCTGGAAACCCAAGCAGCGTCCAGAATCGATCGGAGTACCAACATTCTTCGCTGCCGCAGTTCCAATCCCACAACCCGTCGCTTGTACCCGAGATAGCTGCCGCATAGCGCTCCGTCAATTCTTGAAGTTGCGTTTCAGCGTATTTCGATTCTGTCACATCCAGGTGAATTCC